>JAIETJ010000026.1 GCA_019745275.1 Pseudomonadaceae bacterium
CAAGAAGTCGTTATCGTCGCCGCCACCCGTACCGCGATTGGCAGCTTTCAGGGCGCACTGGCGAATGTCTCGGCCGTTGATCTGGGCGCGGCAGTGATCCGCCAACTGCTGGAGCAAACCGGCCTCGATCCGGCCTTGGTCGACGAAGTAATTTTCGGTCAAGTACTCACCGCCGGCGCCGGACAGAATCCCGCTCGCCAGACCGCGATTAAAGCTGGGCTACCGCATGCTGTGCCGGCCCTGACGCTGAACAAGGTCTGCGGCTCGGGCCTGAAAGCCTTGCACTTAGGCGCGCAAGCGATTCGCTGCGGCGATGCCGAGGTGATCATCGCCGGCGGTCAAGAGAACATGAGCCTTTCCAACTACGTCATGCCGGGCGCCCGTACCGGCCTGCGCATGGGCCACGCCAAGGTGATCGACACCATGATCAGCGATGGCCTGTGGGATGCCTTCAACGATTACCACATGGGCATCACCGCCGAGAACTTGGTGGATAAATACAGCATCAGCCGCGAGGCCCAAGACGCCTTCGCCGCCGCCTCCCAGCAAAAAGCCGTGGGGGCCATCGAAGCAGGACGCTTTGTGGCCGAGATCACCCCAATTCTGATCCCATCGCGCAAAGGCGAGCCAGTGGCGTTTGCCACCGACGAACAGCCGCGCGCCGGCACCACGACAGAATCCTTGGGCAAACTAAAAGCAGCGTTCAAAAAGGACGGCTCGGTCACCGCCGGTAACGCCTCCAGCCTGAATGACGGCGCCGCTGCCGTGCTGATGATGAGCGCCACCAAGGCCAAAGCGCTCGGCCTGCCGGTACTGGCACGCATCGCCGCCTACGCCAACGCCGGTGTCGATCCAGCCATCATGGGCATTGGCCCGGTGTCCGCGACCCAGCGCTGCCTGGCCAAAGCCGGCTGGCAGTTGAGCGATCTGGACCTGATCGAAGCCAACGAAGCCTTCGCCGCTCAAGCCTTAGCGGTTGGCCAAGAGCTGCAATGGGATGCCAGCAAGGTCAACGTCAACGGCGGCGCCATCGCCCTCGGTCACCCAATCGGCGCGTCGGGCTGCCGCGTGTTGGTCAGCCTGCTGCACGAAATGCTCAAGCGTGACGCCAAGAAAGGCCTCGCCACTTTGTGCATCGGTGGTGGTCAGGGCGTGGCCCTGGCGCTTGAGCGCGATTAAGCAGACGGCCGTACTTGCGTAGGGTGTACTCGCCGCAGGCAGTACGCCATGGTTTAGCAGACTCTAGGATTGGCGGACTGTTCGCTACGCTCCTGAGTCCACCCTACGTCCGCCCTATTTGCCATTTGTCCGTCTTGTCTGCTGCGTTCCATTCGGTTACCAACAGATCACGCCGGCCATTGGCCGGCGTTTTTAGTGGCGAGCTGATAAACTGCCGGCCCCATTTCGAGGCGCTGCGCGTGTCCACTCTGAATCAGGCGCTGCGCGCCGCTCTCTCTCACCGTGAAGCCCTGCTCAGCGAACTGCACAGCCAAGGCAGCGACTGTTACCGGCTGTTCCACGGCAGCCAAGAAGGCGCTGGCGGCCTGACCATCGACAGGTACGGCCCGCAACTGCTGGTGCAAAGCTTTCATCAGCAACTGCCCCGCGAAGCTCTGCTGGAGCTGCACGCCATCGTCTGCGCCGCGCTCAATCAGCCGCTGCTGCTGGTCTATAACGACCGCAGCCAAGGCAATTCGCGCATCGACCGCAGCGACCCGATCTATACCGCCGAGCCGGCCGCACTAGAAGACTTGATCGGCCACGAGTGGGGCCTGAATTATCGGGTGCGCGGCCGGCATGTCGGCCAAGACCCACTGCTTTTTCTCGATCTGCGCAACGCTCGTGGTTGGGTCAAACAACACAGCGCCGGCAAGTCGGTACTGAACCTGTTTGCCTACACCTGCGGGGTTGGCTTAGCGGCTGCCGCCGGTGGCGCGACAGAGGTGTGCAACCTGGATTTTGCCGAAAGCAACTTGGCAGTCGGCAAACAAAACGCCCAGCTCAACCCGCTGTTGCCGGCCATGGAGTTTTTGCAATCAGACTACTTCCCGGCCATCCGGCAACTGGCTGGCTTACCTATTAGCCAGCGCCGCGGGCAAAAACTGCCGAGCTATGTGCGCCTGCAACCACGCCAATTTGACCTGGTTCTGCTCGACCCGCCGGCCTTTGCCAAGAGCGCCTTTGGCACCGTGGATTTACTCCGCGACTACCAGAGCCTACTCAAGCCGGCGCTACTGGCCACTGCCGAGAACGGCGTGCTGATTTGCTGTAACAACCTAGCCAAAGTGCCACTGACCGATTGGCGCGAGCAAGTGCTGCGTTGCGCGGAAAAACTCGGCCGCCCAGTGCGCGATTGCCAAGTGCTGGCACCCGCGGCGGACTTCCCCTCGCTAGACGGCCAGCCGCCGCTAAAAACCCTGATTTTACAGCTCTGACGCCGGCCAATAATGGTCAACGCATGCCATACTCCTAAGCATCTTTAGCCCCCACAGATGATGCCTAGCCATGCACAAAGGACTGAAACGCACCCTAGCTACTTCGCTGATTGGCGTAGGCCTGTACAGCGCCTTGGGCTTCTTGATTATTCCCGGCGCCGCCCTGCGGGTGATCAATCAGCAGCTCGCCCACTACAGCGCGGTGCCGGCCAAGCTTGAGCGCCTGCAGTTCAACCCCTTTACCCTCGAACTAAGCCTGTGGGGTTTGCATCTGGGTGAGACGCAAGCCGAGCACGTGGCCTTCAGCAAGTTACAGGTCGACCTGCAGTGGGACAGTCTGTGGAGCGGTGCGTTACATCTGGCCGACATTCGCCTAGAGCAACCAAAGTTCGAACTGCTGTTCGCTAAAGATGGCAGTCTGAACTTAACCCAGTTATTCAACCTGCCACCAAGCCCGCCCAGCAGCGCGCCAGCAGCGCCAAGCGAGCCCTTCCCGCTGCGCATCGAGCGCCTCACCTTGGCCGGCGGTCAGCTGCACTTTCGCGACCTGCGCCCGAGTCAGCCGATTGAATTTACCTACGATGCACTGGATTTCAGCCTAAACAACCTCAGCACCCTGCCCGATGACAACGCCGACATGACGCTGGTTGCGACCGGCCCGAATGGCGGCCGCCTTGAATGGCACGGTCAGGTAGCGCTCAACCCAATCAGTTCGAGCGGCCACTTGAGCCTGAGCGATGCGCAACTCAAGGGCATCTGGCCGTATGTACGCGATGCGCTGCCGCTAGAGCTACAAGAGGGCGTGGTTAATCTGGCCAGCGACTACAACCTGAACCTAGCCAGCGGTACCCAGCTGCAACTGAGCAATCTCACCGTCAACTTGGCGCCCTTTGCCATCAACAACCCAGACGGTAAGCCGCTGCTCAAACTCGCCAGCCTGAGCGTTAGCGAAACCAGCCTGGATCTGGCCAAGCAGCAGGTATTGATCGGCAAAATCCGCAGCCAAGGTTTAGAAACTTGGGCAGCCCGCGAAGCCGACGGCCAACTTGACTGGCAAAAATTATTCGCCAGCAAAGCGGCCGCGCCCAGCAGCCCAGCACCAGCACCAGCACCAACGGTTGCACTTGCACCAGCATCCAGCCCGACGATCACCAACGCTGCAGAACAACCGACGCCACGTGAGCAGGCAGTCGCCAGTCATCCAGCAAACCCGACAAGTGCTGGCGCAACGGCCGCGCCAAGCCCAGCCAGCAAACCTTGGCAGGTGCTACTGAGCGACTTGCAACTGCGCGACTACCGCATTCATCTGGCCGACCGCGCCGTACGACCGGCGCTGGAGCTTGAACTCAACCCACTGAATCTAGACCTGAAAAACTTTGACAGCCTCAATCAATCGCCCTTCAGCCTGAGCCTGGATAGCGGAGTGGGCAAACGCGGCAAACTCACACTCGCCGGTGACGTGTCGCTCAGCCCGATCAGCGCGAAGCTGAAACTGGCGACGGAAAATATCGACCTGCGCATGGCCCAGGCTTACCTCGCCCCCTTCGTGCGCATTGAGCTACGCAGCGGCGCCCTCGACACGGCGCTGGCCATCGACTTACAAGGCACCGAGCCGCTGGCCTTTAAGCTCAGTGGTGATGCCAAAATCAAACAGTTGCACACCCTCGACAGCCTCAAGAGCCGCGACCTGCTCAAGTGGCAACAGCTCGACTTACTGGGCTTTAACTATCAGCACGGCAACAGTTTGAGCATCGACAAAATCATCTTCGCCCAGCCCTACGTGCGCTTTATCATCAACCCAGACCGCAGCAGCAACATGGCCGAACTGCTCATCCCGCAACCGCCAAGCCCTGCGCCAGCGGCGCCCAGCACGGGCAAAGCACTGCGCATCGCGCTGGGTGAAATCAGCCTTAAAGACGGCTCGGCAAACTTTGCCGACCAGAGCCTAAAGCCCAGCTTCGCCACTGCCATTCAACAACTCGAAGGCCACATCGGCCGGATCGACAGCAGCCAGCCAAAGCCTGCCAGTGTGTCGATCAAGGGCAAGGTCGACCGCTATGCGCCAGTCAGCATCGTCGGCAGCGTCAACCCTTTCGACCCGTTGGCCAGCCTCGATATGGCGGTGGGTTTCAAGCAAGTTGAGCTGACCACCCTAACCCCCTACTCGGGCAAGTTCGCCGGTTATCGGATTCTCAAAGGCCGACTCAACCTCGACCTGCAATACAAGATCCAGCAAGGCAAACTCAACGCCGAAAACAAACTGGTGCTCGAGCAACTGGAGCTTGGTGAGCAAGTCGACAGCCCCGACGCGGTTGATCTGCCAGTGCGCTTGGCAATTGCCCTATTGAAAGACAGCGACGGCAAAATCGAAATTGAGCTGCCGGTCAGTGGCGACCTCAACAACCCCGAGTTCAGCGTGATGCCGATTGTCTGGCAAACCCTGCGCAACTTGGTGGTGCGCGCGGCGTCCGCGCCGTTTAAATTTATTGCCGGTTTGGTTAGCGGCGCCGATGAGGTCAATCTCGACCGAGTGCAATTTAGCCCGGGCACCGCCGACCTCGACCCACAAGCTCAGGGCGTACTCAACACCTTGGCCGCTGCACTTAAAGAGCGCCCAACCCTGCGTTTAGAGGTACAAGGAGTCAGCGCGACAGCCGGCGACGGCCCGCGCCTCGCCGAGCAACGGTTGCAGAGCGAATACCAAATCAGCTACTACAAAGCTCTGCAAGCAGACGGCGATAAAGTCCCTGCGCAAGCCAGCTTGCTGGAAGTGCCGGAGGACGAAAAAGCCGAGCTACTGGAGGGCATTTACAGCGCCCAACTCAAGCAAAAACCACCCACCGAGTGGAACAAACTCAACGACGAGCAACGCGAAGGGAAGCTACGCGAAGCCGTACTGAACAAATGGGCCGACAACGAAGGGCTACTGCGTAAACTGGGCCAGACTCGGGCAGCCAACATCAAACAATATCTGGTTGAACAAGGCGGTTTAACCGACCAACGCATCTACCTACTGGATGTCAATATTGCCGCCGCCGAAGCTGACGGCCGAGTGGCCAGTGCCTTGCAACTGGGCAGCCAGTAACCCAACAATAACTCCATCGGAGCCGCCCGGCACAGCCAGCCGACGGTCACCGGTGGAGCCTGAAACAAACCAGCCAACACTGGCGGAGCTGAGATGAAACGCCTGCTATTAATTAGCGCCCTGCTCTACTCCGGCATTGCCCTAACCCCCTTAGCGCAAGCGGCCTCAACACTGCGCTGCCAGAGCAGCCTGATTAGCCTCGACGACCACATCAACGAGGTCCAAGCCAAGTGCGGCGAGCCCATCAGCAAGGTGTTTCTCGGCTATCGCGAGGTGGTCGACTACTATGGCGGCGTCAGCCAAGTAGGCATCGATGAATGGAGTTACGGGCCGCGCAACGGCATGTATTACTTCCTGCGCTTCGAGGCCAATCGGCTGGTTAAAATTCAAAGTAAACGCGGCCAATAAACTCGGCACACCAGCACACGGATGTTTTAAATGATTATTTTGCCCGCCGAACACCCGCTGGACTTCAAGCGTCCACCTGTCATCACCTTGCTGCTGATTCTGCTCAATTGCCTGATCTATTTCGGCTACCAAGGCGGCGACCCGGCGCGGGAAGAACGCGCCGTACAAACCTATCTCGACGCCGGCCTGCTCAGCCGCGAACGCGACAGTTTTATTAGCGCCTTCAGCGCCGAGCAGCAGTTGAGTGCCGAACAGCAAAAAAGTTTTAGCCAAGTACGCAGTAAAGAACTGGCAGGCATGCTGCTGAACGATTTGCAGTTCGAAAACCAACTGCATCAAAACCCGGCTTATTTGGCCGACCCACAATGGCAAGCCAAGCGCCAAGTTGCCGAGGCCGCGCGTGATCGAATCAGCAATTATCGCTTCGGCTTTGTACCCGCCAAATTTACCGTTCAAGGCGTGTTTGGCGCGATGTTCTTACACGGCAGCGTCGATCACCTGCTGGGCAATATGCTGTTTTTGTTTATCTTCGGCTTCGCCCTGGAAATCGCCTTGGGCCGCTGGATGTTTCTCGGCCTTTACCTCATTAGCGGGGTGGCCTCACACCTGTTCTGGTGGCTGTTCGAGCCATCGTGGCTCACCGGCATCGGTGCCTCCGGGGCGGTGTCGGGGCTGATGGGCATGTATTTGGGCGTATACGGGCTGCGCAAGATCAACTTCTTTTATTGGCTGGGGCCGTTGTTCGGCTATTTTCGTGCCCCGGCGATGTGGATTTTGCCGCTGTGGATGGGCAAAGAATTGCTCGGCATGTTGGCCAACGACCACGTCAACCGCTACGCCCACTTAGGCGGCTTGGCGGCGGGCTTTTTGTTGGTGTGGCTACCCAAGCAATTTGGCCAACTCAAAGTCGATGAAAGCTTTTTGCTGAAAGTCGACCCAGATGCCCAGTACAAACGTGAGTTGGCGGCGCTGTCGGAGCTGATCAGCCGCTTCGCCCTCGACCAGGCTGCGCCTCGCGGCTTGGATTTACTCAGCCGTTATCCGGGCCGCTTAGCGCTGCTCGAACAGCTCTATCCGGTGGCCAAGAGTCGCCAAGACCAAGCCTTGCTCAGCGCCCTACTGAAACAATTATTTACCCTACCGGCCGCCAGTGGCCAATTAGCTTTATTACAGAAACTGGCACTGGACATGGGCGACCCGCAGCAGCGCCAACTGGATCATCCGGCAGTGCAACTGCATCTGCTGCAGCAATTGCTCAAGGCCGGCGATGAACGTCACGCGCTCTATCCATGGCGCAAACTGATCAAGCGCCAATCACCACCAGCGGCCATGCTCAGCCTCAGCTTGCAACTGGGTAAATTGCTCGGCCAACGCCAAGACCGACACAGCTTGGCTGAGGTGTCGGCCTTTATGCGCCAACACTTCCCGGACGCCGAGCAAACCCAGCAGCTGAGCCTGTATCAGCAAAACCGGGTCAGTTGAAACCGGCGCTGAACGCCGCTAACAACTTAAGCTTGCTGACGAGTCGCCGCCAACACGATTTCACGGATACAAACACTTTGCGGCTGCTGATAGGCGAAGCGAATAGCCTCGGCGACATCTTCAGGCCGCAGCACCAAACCACCCATATCGTCCTTCCAGGCTTGATAACCGCGTTTGATCGCCTCATCACTGGTATGACTCAGTAGCTCAGTTTCAACCGCTCCTGGGGCGATGGTAATAACCCGCACCGAATCACCCGCAACTTCCTCGCGCAAGTTTTCGGAAATCCCATGCACGGCGAACTTGCTGCCGACATAGGCAACATGATTGGCAAAGGTTTTGCGACCAGCCACCGAACTGACGTTGATGATGGTTCCGCACTGGCGCGCCAGCATGCCGGTCAGTACTGAATGAATACCGTTGAGCAAGCCCTTGACGTTCAGATCCAGCATGCGCTCCCACTCGGCAGGATCTTGCTCGGCCATCTTGCCCAGCAACATCACCCCGGCGTTATTGATCAAGCCATCGACCGGGCCGAACTGTGCTTCAGCCTCCGCGACTGCCTGCATCACCGCCGCACGGTCAGTGATATCTACCGCCCGGCACAGCGTATGGGGCAACTCCAACGCCAGCATGCGCTCAACCCGGCGCGCTAACAGCAGCAGCGGATGACCCTGTGCCGACAACAGCCGCGCGGTGGCTGCGCCAATACCAGAACTGGCGCCGGTAATCACAATCAGTGGCTTGTTCATGAATATTCTCCAGAAATAAATAATTCGAATAGCTCTCGATCTGTAATCAGTGTACTGATCGATCAAAAGGGTTAAAAATGCTTTATTCCGCTCACAACCATCGGAAAAACCTATGGATATCCGTCATCTCACGGCTTTTATTGCAGTCTTCGAGGAGCGCAACATCACCCTCGCGGCGCAACGCTTATGCACCAGCCAACCCAGCCTGTCGGTGACCATTCGCCAGCTAGAGCAAGAGCTTAGCACCCAGTTATTTGTGCGGCTGCCACGTGGCGTTGAGATCAGCGACGATGCTCGCGTGCTCTATCCACAAGCGCGGCGCATGGTTGCGCAGGCCCAAGTACTCAGCCGACAGTTTCGCCAGCGCGAAGACCGCCTGCCACTAATCCTGGCGATAGAGGCCGATATCAGCAGCGAACATATCGCCGACTTTTTACGCCTAGCCTACGCCGCAGTGCCGCAATTGCAGCTCAGCCTGCAAACGGGTTGCAGCGGTGACGCGCGTTTGGCCGTGGAGGAGTTGTGCTGCGAGGACGAATTATTTTTACCGCTGTGGGACGAGCCTTTCGTTCTTTGCCTGCCGCGCGAGCACAGCCTCGCCGGCCAAGCCTCGCTCACCACCGATGACCTCACCAGCTTGGACTGGATCACCTGCCCGCAGCATAGCGCGCACCAGCGACTGATGAGCCTCTACAGCAGCACAACGCAGCGCACCGCCGCCGAGGCGGACAGCCTGCACCTCGCCCAGCAACTGGTCGCCGCAGGAGTCGGCGCGGCGTTATTACCGCGCACCTTGGCCGCACATCCAGGCATCATCCAGCGAGCGCTGAGCATGCCCCTGCCCAGCCGCCGCGTCGGCCTTTGTTACGCCGTCCAGGCGCTGGAAAATCCAGCGCTGCAAGCCCTGCACGAACACCTGCAACTGAGCGCGACGAACGGCCACGAAAACATCCATGCGCACCCCTGACGAGGGCAGCCTGCCAACCAAGCGAGCTTATCCGAGCACCTTTAGCGCCGTCTTTTTACGGCGACTTAACCTGCGTTAACTTGTTGATCAACGTCTCTAGGCTGGCCACCTCAGCCAACAAGGGTGAGGCGGGATAACGCGCGCGGATAAAACCCAGCAGTTGTTGCGCCGGCTCTAACTGACCCAGCCCTTCGGCAAAACCGCGCGCCGCCAGCAGGTAAGCGCGTGGGATATGCGGGTAGTCCGGAAAGCGTTGATGCAGGTTGCGCAGCAGGCTTAAGCCTTCCCGGGTTTTATGCCGGCTCAACAACGCCCCAGCCAACTGCTCGCAGAGCAGCGCATCGACGGGGAGAAAGTCCGCTTGCAGTTGCCGCGCATTCAACAGCGCTGTGACCGCCAGCGCCGGATTACGACGCGCCACCAAAGGCAGGTAGTGCTCTAGGTGACGTAAGCAGCGCTCACGATCGTGCAGGCCGTAGAGCAATTGATGAAAACGCTCATTGAGCGTTAAGTCATCCGGGCTGCGCTCCAGCGCCACGGTGAGCAACTCCAAGGCCTGCGCACTTTGGCCTTCTTTCAGGCGAATTTCGGCTTCGGCCAAGGCTTTACGGCGCTGATATTCGGCAGCAGGGAAATGATGTTGCTGGGTCTCGTCGGCAATCACATAGCCCAGCGCGCCCTGATACTGAAACACCACATAGCCCATCATCGCGCACATCACCACCGCGAAGTAGGCAAAAATAGCGCTGGCAATCGGCACCAACACCACCCGTGGCAAGCCTTCGGCGAGCATGTAAGTCACGTAGCTAGGCGATTGCCAGAGAATAAACAGAAAGCCCCAGAGAATCAGGTAGCGCCAGCCCATGGCTTTGATTACCTGCCCGATCAACTCCGGGCTAAGCGCCGCCGCCAGCTCTTTCTCCAGCGCCAAGCGAATAATGCTGGCCGGCAACACCAGCATGATCAGGGTGCTGACCGCCCAATACAACGCCGGGCTATCGAAGTCGGCAACCAGCCACAAGGTCGCAGCGGCGATGATAAATACCGCTAATTGCTTAAAGAACAAACTAAAGCCTTCGCCGACAAAGGCACTCTGCAAACTGGGCGCTTGCTGCAGTGCCTGACTGCTCGCTTCGATCACGCTGTGCAGGTACTTGGTCGCCACGCTGAACAACGCCAGCCAGAGCAGCTTTGAATTGGGCATAAATACACTGGCCAGCGCCAACAAGGCGGCAAACGCCAGAGGCCCACCCTGCAAGGCATACAGAAAAAAGCTCGAGATTCGCAGCCAAAACGGTTGCGCGCTGTTGGCCGCACCGAGAAAGTTCAGCTTGCTGCGGCACAGCGGACAGACCGCGACCAGTTCATGATCGTCGGCATTTAACGGCACGCAGCAGTCGCCATAGTCACGCGGGCAACTCGTGCAATGCCAGGTCGCGGGCTGTGCCGAATGGTAATGACAGTGAGCCTTGTCCATCACTTACTTCCTTGTTAATGCAGCGGTTAAACGTTACTGAATGCTGTGGATTTCTGCTGCGGTGAGCGGACGATATTCGCCCACTTGCAGCGACTCATCCAGACTTATATCGCCAATGCACTCGCGGTGTAGCGCCACCACCCGATTGTCGAGGGCGGCAAACATTCTTTTTACTTGATGATATTTGCCTTCAGTAATCGTCAGGCGCACTTGATTACTGGATAAGCGCTCAAGCATGGCGGGCTTAGTCAGCTGGGTTTCACTGTGCAGCAACAGGCCGGCCTGCAGCTTGCTCTCGGCATCCGCGATTAGATTGTTGGCCAGGGTGGCGCAATAGACTTTTTGGCATTCATGGCGCGGCGAGGTTACCCGGTGATTCCACGGGCCATCATCGGTAATCAAGACCAGCCCGGTGGTGTCGATATCCAGACGCCCAGCAATATGCAGGGTCTTTTTGTTCGGTTCATCGAGTAGCTCTAGCACCGTCGGATGCTGATCATCGATGGTCGCGCAGATGTAGCCGAGCGGCTTGTGCAACATAAAATAACGCGGGCCAGCCGACCTGAGCGTGGCACCGTCCAGCTGGACGGTATCGCTTGGAGTTAGCTGCAAGCTGGCGTCCTTAATCAATTCGCCATTAACCATCACACGCTTATTTCTTAAGGCCAGCTTGACTAGGGCGCGCGATAGGTCGGTGGTGTCGGCAATGTATTTATCGAGGCGCATGGGTTAACAGTTCTCGGTTTGGTCGGTGTTGGCTGGAGCGGGCCAAGATAGCAACTCAACAGCAAGTCGTAGATATGAAAAAGGGCCCCTAGGGGCCCTTTTTCGTTAGCCACTAGCGCTATTAGGCGCTGGCAACTTCTGCGGCTTCAGCTGCAGCAACGTCTTTGATCGACAGCTTGATACGGCCACGGTTGTCGACGTCGAGAACCAGAACCTTAACTTCCTGGCCTTCTTTCAATACGTCGGTAACCTTCTCAATGCGCTGATCGCTCAACATCGAGATGTGCACCAGACCGTCTTTACCCGGCAGGATGTTAACGAATGCGCCGAAGTCGACGATACGCTCAACCTTACCGATGTAGATTTTGCCGATTTCAGCTTCTGCAGTGATACCCAGAACGCGCTGACGCGCCGCTTCTGCAGCTTCTTTGCTTTCGCCAAAGATCTTGATCGAACCGTCGTCTTCGATATCGATCGAAGCCTTGGTTTCTTCACAGATGGCGCGAATGGTCGCGCCGCCTTTGCCGATCACATCGCGGATTTTGTCGGTATCGATCTTCATCGCGATCATGGTTGGGGCGTTAGCCGACAACTCGGTGCGCGAAGTAGCGATAACCTGATTCATCTGACCGAGAATATTCAGGCGCGCTTCCAGGGCTTGGCCCAGAGCGATTTCCATGATTTCTTCGGTGATGCCGTTGATCTTGATGTCCATCTGCAACGCAGTAACGCCTTTGGCGGTACCAGCTACTTTGAAGTCCATGTCGCCAAGGTGATCTTCGTCGCCAAGGATGTCGGTCAAGATGGCGAATTTCTCACCTTCTTTAACCAGACCCATGGCGATACCAGCAACCGGCGCCTTCAGCGGCACACCGGCGTCCATCAGTGCCAGCGAGGCACCACAAACCGAAGCCATAGAGCTAGAACCGTTTGACTCGGTGATTTCCGATACCACGCGGATGGTGTATGGGAACACGTCGGCAGCAGGCAGCATGGCCTGTACCGAACGACGCGCCAAGCGCCCGTGACCGATTTCGCGACGGCCAGTGGCGCCCATACGACCACACTCACCTACCGAGTACGGAGGGAAGTTGTAGTGCAGCATGAACGGGTCTTTGCGCTCACCTTCTAAGGTGTCGAGCAACTGTGCGTCACGAGCGGTACCCAAGGTAGCCACCACCAGCGCCTGAGTTTCACCACGGGTGAACAACGCCGAACCGTGGGTCTTGGCCAGCACGCCAACTTCGATGGCCAACGGACGTACGGTGCGAGTGTCGCGACCGTCGATACGTGGCTTACCGTTAACGATGTTCTCACGCACAGTGCGGTATTCGATTTCGCCGAATACATCTTTAACTTCGCCAGCCGAGGCCTGGCCTTCGCTACCTGCGAACTTGGCAACCACCTGGTTACGCAGTTCGCCCAAGCGGGCATAACGCTCGTGCTTAACGATGATGGCGTAAGCCTGCGAAATGGCCTCGCCGAATTCAGCGCGGATCGCGTCGATCAGAGCGTCGTTCTTGGCTGGAGCAGTCCAGTCCCACTTTGGCTTGCCAACTTCGGCGGCCAATTCGGTAACGGCTTTGATCACTACCTGGAATTCTTCGTGGGCGAACAGCACGGCGCCCAACATCTGGTCTTCGGTCAGTTCTTTAGCTTCCGACTCAACCATCAACACGGCGTCTTTGGTGCCGGCTACGACCATGTCTAGGCTCGAAGCCTTGAGTTGCTCGTAGGTTGGGTTGAGCAGGTAGCCGGTGCTTTCGTGGAAAGCCACGCGAGCGGCGCCGAATGGGGCGTCAAACGGGATGCCGGATATCGCCAAGGCCGCCGAGGTGCCGATCATGGCAGCTACGTCTGGGTCGGTCTTTTTGCTGGTCGACATCACGGTGCAGATAACCTGCACTTCGTTCATGAAGCCTTCCGGGAACAGTGGGCGGATCGGACGGTCGATCAGGCGCGAGGTCAGGGTTTCTTTCTCGGACGGACGTGCTTCACGCTTGAAGAAACCACCGGGGATTTTACCGGCCGCGTAGGTTTTTTCTTGGTAATGCACGGACAGCGGGAAGAAGCCCTTGCTTGGATCGGCGTGCTTGGCACCGGTTACGGCGACCAGTACCGCAACGTCGTCGTCAACGGTGACCAGCACTGCGCCGGTGGCTTGACGGGCGATACGGCCAGTCTCGATGGTGATGGTCGATTGACCATATTGAAACTTTTTAGTTACCGGGTTCACGGTGTGGTTACCTTCTCTTGTTTGCCTTGGGGAAATCGGTGTGCTGCACGCTAGCGGGTAGACAGCTGGCGTCACAACAGTGTGCTGCAATATTTGTGGGCAACTGCGGGAATCGGACCCGAGCGCTACCCAGATAAAACTTGAGGCTGGTGGCCGTTCAGTTAATACCCCGTAGCTGCGAGCAGCAACAAGGCATCAAACGAGCGACCACCAACCTCAACAACGTCGTATTAGCGACGCAGACCCAAGCGAGCGATCAGGCTGGTGTAACGAGTAACGTCTTTGCCCTTAAGGTAATCCAGCAACTTGCGACGCTGGTTAACCATACGGATCAGACCACGACGTGAGTGGTGATCTTTACCGTTGATTTTGAAGTGACCTTGCAATTTGTTGATATTGGCGGTCAGCAGTGCAACTTGCACTTCCGGCGAACCAGTATCACCAACAGCTTGCTGGTATTCAGTTACGATTTGGGCTTTATCTTCAACGCTAAGTGCCATGATGGGCTCCTTTAGGTAACAGGCCAGGGACTACTCCCCGTATTTTTAAATGAGATGTGACCGCGCCTATTAACAGCCACCCTCGTGCTAAAGCTGGGCTAATCCGAAAACTAGCTTCAGCCCGCTTCGGTCACTGTGACCGAATCAGTCGACGCGGCGCAATTCGCCCGTCTTCGCTCACTTCACCGATACCGATAAAGCGACCGTTGTGATCTTGCACCCGCACCATACCGAACTGCGGCGCTTCTGGCGCGCGTACCGGCTGGCCGTTGAGCCAGTAAAAACTACTGTGCTCAGAAAACTGCACTATTGGCCAATGTAACAAGCCGCTGTCGGAGGGTAACAGAAACTGATCAACCGCTTCATTACCGCCCTCAGCATGGACCCGCTCAAGCTCCTCCAAGGTGACCGTTTGCGCTAAGGCAAAGGGCCCAGCTTGGGTGCGGCGCAATTGCGCCACATGCGCACCACAACCCAACTGCTCGCCAATATCCTCGACCAAGGTACGGATATAAGTGCCCTTGGTGCAACTGACCGACAAGCGCGCTTGGGCTTGGTCAAACTCAAGTAACTCAAGCTTATTGATAGTAACAGAACGGGCTTCACGCTCCACCACCACGCCGGCACGCGCCAGTTTGTAGAGCGGCTGGCCGTCACGCTTAAGGGCTGAGTACATCGGCGGAATTTGGCTGATGGCGCCACGAAAGCCCGGCAAAACAGCTTCTATATCGGCGCGCGTACAGCTGACTTCACGCTGCAGCAACACCTCACCCTCGGCATCACCGGTAGTGGTGGTTTGACCCAACCGCATCAGCGTTTCGTAACCTTTATCGGCGTCCAGCAGGTACTGGGAAAACTTGGTCGCCTCACCAAAGCACAACGGCAACACGCCCGTGGCTAATGGATCGAGACTGCCGGTATGTCCGGCTTTCTCGGCGTTTAGCAACCAGCGCACCTTTTGTAGCGCCGCATTGGAGGTAAAGCCTATGGGTTTATCCAGCAGGATAATCCCGCTGACATCGCGGCGAATACGCTTAACCTGAGCCACGCCCTTCACTCCTTCGTCGCCTCGTCTGCCTCATCAGCCGGACTGGCTGCTGCAGCAACCTGAAGGTGCTGGCTATCTTCAGCCACAGCGCGCTCGATCAGCGCGGACAAATGCGCACCGCGCGACACGCTCGAGTCAAAGTGAAAGTGCAGCTGCGGCACATTGCGCAATTGCATCGAACGGCCCAACTGCATGCGCAGAAAGCCCGACGCATCGTTCAAAACCTTGAGGTTCTGGGCGATATCGGCGGCGCTGTCTTGACCCATAACGGTGATAAAAATCTTCGCGTGACTGACATCACGACTCACTTCGACGGCGGTAATGGTCACCAAACCGACGCGCGGGTCTTTAATTTCGCGACGGATCAACTGCGCCAACTCACGCTGCATCTGATCGCCAATACGCTGGGTGCGGCTATATTCTTTTGCCATGATCTATTACCTGTAACTTACCGCGCAGCTAAAAACCGCTCGGTCTGAAAGCGCCAAACGCCCGGCCAGGCGAGAGCCTGACCGAGCGTTGCGTTGTACAGCTCGCGGCTTAAAGGCTGCGGGCCACTTGGACCTTCTCAAACACTTCGATCTTGTCACCGGCTTTAACATCGTTGTAGCTCTTAACGCCGATACCGCATTCCATGCCGGCACGCACTTCGGACATATCGTCCTTGAAGCGACGCAGAGATTCCAACTCGCCCTCGAAGATAACCACGTCTTCACGCAGTACCCGAATCGGACGATTACGGTGCACAACACCTTCGATAACCATACAGCCAGCAATAGCGCCGAATTTAGGCGAACGGAACACATCGCGAACTTCAGCAATACCGAGGATATTCTCGCGAACATCGCTGCCAAGCATGCCGGTAAGGGCCTTTTTGACGTCTTCGATAATGTCGTAGATCACGTTGTAATAACGCATATCCAGACCTTCTTGCTCGACGATCTTGCGTGCACCAGCGTCAGCACGGACGTTGAAGCCGAAGATCACCGCACGCGAAGCCAACGCCAGGTTAGCGTCGCTCTCGGTGATACCACCGACACCGCCGCCAATCACCCGCACCTGCACTTCGTCATTGCCCAAGCCGCCCAAGGCGCCTTGCAAGGCTTCCAGCGAGCCACGCACGTCCGATTTGAGGACGATATTCAGCGTCTTCTTCTCAGCCTGACCCATGTTCTCGAAGATGTTTTCCAGCTTGCCAGCATGGGCACGAGCCAGTTTCACTTCGCGGAACTTGCCTTGACGGAACAAGGCAATTTCACGGGCTTTCTTCTCATCAGCCAACACGATCAACTCGTCGCCAGCTTCTGGGGTGCCATCCAAGCCGAGAATTTCGACCGGAATTGCCGGGCCAGCTTCTTTAATGGGCTTGCCGTTTTCGTCGAGCATGGCGCGGATGCGACCGAAGTTCGAACCGACCAGTACCATATCGCCTTGACGCAGCGTACCGTCCTGAACCAGAACCGTTGCCACTGGGCCACGACCTTTGTCCAAACGCGACTCAACCACCACACCGCGACCAGGAGCCGACGGCGTAGCTTTCAGCTCGAGTACTTCGGCTTGCAGCAATACGGCTTCCAGCAGGTCATCCACGCCAGTACCGACTTTCGCCGAAACCAGCACGAAAGGCGTGTCGCCGCCCCACTCTTCCGAGGTAACCCCGTGCACGGACAGCTCACTACGGATGCGATCGAGATCGGCGCCCGGCTTGTCGATTTTGTTTACGGCAACTACCAGCGGCACCCCAGCAGCCTTAGCATGCTGAACGGCTTCGACAGTTTGCGGCATTACGCCGTCGTCGGCCGCCACCACCAGAATCACGATATCGGTAGCCTTGGCACCACGAGCACGCATCGAGGTAAACGCGGCGTGACCCGGAGTATCGAGGAAGGTCACCATGCCACGCTCTGTTTCTACGTGGTAAGCGCCGATATGCTGAGTGATACCACCGGCTTCACCGGCGGCCACCTTGGCGCGACGGATGTAGTCGAGCAGCGAGGTCTTACCATGGTCAACGTGACCCATAACCGTTACCACTGGGGCGCGGGTACTGGTAACACCGTCAAACTTGATCGACTCGGCCAATTGCTCTTCGAGTGCGTTATCGCTAACCAGGGTCACTTTGTGGCCGAGTTCTTCCGCGATCAGCTGCGCCGTTTCCTGATCAAGGATTTGGTTGATGGTCACCGGAGTGCCCATCTTGAACATAAACTTGATCACTTCAGCGGCTTTAACCGACATCTGCAGCGACAAGTCGCCGACGGTGATGGTTTCGCCGATCGAAACTTCGCGGATCACCGGGCCGGTTGGGCTCTGGAAACCGTGCTGATTGCGCTTTTTCATCTTGGTCTTGCCGCGGCCGCCGCGACGGAAGCTGTCGCTTTCTTCGTCGGTGGTGCGTGGCGCAACGCGAGGGGCCGGAGCCTTCTCTTTTTCTTTAACCGATGGACGATGGGCCGTAGTTTTACGGTCACCACGACGATCAGCGTCTTCGTTGCGCGGCTTATCCGGGCGACGTAGTTCGTCTTTCTTACGCTCTTCAGCCGGCTTAGCCGCTACCACTGGCGCAGCCGCAGGCGTGGCCGCAGCAGGAGCAGCAACCGGGGTAGCAGCAACTGCTTCGACGGCCGGCGCATCACCTTGCGCAGCTGCTTGAGCAGCCGCACTGGCTAGGCGACGAGCTTCGTTGTCAGCCTGACGCTTAGCCGTTTCAGCCGCCAGCTTGTCTTCCATGTCGCGCTTTTTCTCGGCGGCAATTTCTTCCGCGCTGCGCTCAACAAAGACCTTCTTCTTGCGCACTTCAACGCTAATGCTCTTGCTACCGGCAACCCGCAGGGTGCTGGTAGTTTTACGCTGCAAAGTAATTTTGCGCGGTTGCTCAACCTTCGCTGCGTGACCGCTTTTGAGGTGGGCTAGTAACGCCTGCTTCTCATTATCGGTCACAACTTGCTCGGCGGTAGTGTGCGGTAAACCCGCCTCACGCATCTGCAACAGCAGGCGCTCTACCGGCGTGTCGACCACTTGGGCCAATTCTTTCACCGTGACTTGCGTCATGCATCTCTCTCCTCAGGCCGCGGGTATTACTCAAACCAATGGGCGCGGGCGGCCATGATCAGCTTGCCGGCACGATCTGAGTCGATGCCGTCGATGTCGAGCAGGTCGTCAATCGACTGCTCGGCCAGGTCTTCGCGGGTAATCACACCACGCACTGCCAGTTCACACGCCAAGTCGTGATCCATACCCTCAAGTGAGAGCAGGTCATCGGCCGGATGGGCGTCTGCCAGTTTTTCTTCAGTCGCAATAGCACGAGTCAACAAACGATCTTTAGCGCGAGCACGTAGTTCATTGACGATTTCTTCGTCAAAGCCATCGATGCCTAGCATCTCTTCGATCGGCACATAAGCGATGTCTTCAAGACTGGTGAAACCTTCTTCAACCAATACCTGAGCCAACTCCTCATCAACTTCCAACTCGTCGATCAGCAACTGCAAAATGTCGCCGCTTTCGGCTTGTTGTTTGCCTTGCAGGTCTTCTTCAGTCATTACGTTAAGGGTCCAGCCAGTCAACTGACTCGCTAGGCGCACGTTTTGACCGCCGCGACCAATGGCTTGCGCCAAGTTGTCGGCGCCGACGGCGATATCCATCGAGTGGGTATCTTCGTCAACCACGATGGCTACAACTTCAGCCGGCGACATGGCGTTAATCACGAACTGCGCAGGATTGTCATCCCACAGCACGATGTCCACGCGCTCACCGGCCAACTCGCCGGAAACGGCCTGCACACGCGAACCGCGCATACCGATGCACGCGCCTTGCGGGTCAATTCGTTTGTCTTTAGAACGCACGGCGATCTTGGCACGCGAGCCCGGATCACGTGCCGCTTCCATGACTTCGATCAGCTCTTCAGCGATCTCTGGCACTTCAATGCGGAACAGTTCAATCAACATCTGCGGCGCGGTGCGCGACAGAATCAACTGCGGGCCACGGTTTTCGCTGCGGATTTCTTTCAGCAAGGCACGCAGACGCGCACCGACGCGGAAGTTTTCCCGCGCAATAATGTCTTCACGAGCCAGCAGTGCTTCAGCGTTGTTACCCAAGTCAACAATAACGTTGTCGCGAGTAACTTTTTTAACCGTGCCGGAGATGATCTCGCCAACCCGATCTCGGTAAGCGTCAACCACCTGAGCACGCTCAGCCTCGCGCACTTTTTGCACGATAACTTGCTTAGCCGCTTGCGCCGCAATACGACCAAACTCGATCGACTCGATCTTCTCTTCGATCAAGTCGCCGATTTTAGCGTCGGCCTTTTGCTCTTGGGCTTCATCTAAGGTCAGCTCAGAAGCCAAGTTAATCAGCATCTGGTCTTCGACCACCGTCCACCAACGATAAGTATCGTAGTTACCGGTGTGACGATTAATCTCCACCCGCAACTCAACCTCAACGTCAAAGCGTTTTTTGGTCGCGGTGGCCAGAGCCAATTCCAGCGCTTCAAAAATAACGCCTGCCGGTACACCCTTTTCGTTAGATACCGACTCAACAACCAGCAGAATTTCTTTGCTCATCGTACGCCTCGCCTTTCGCAATCCATTGGATCCGCGGGATCCGCGTCTCAATCAAACCGGGGAATTATATTGGCCTTGTCGATCAAATCGATCGGCAACAAGAATTCGTGATCATCAACCAGCACCACCACATCCTGCTCCTCCACCCCACGGAGTAAGCCCTGAAAATTGCGTCGCCCATCAAAGGGTGAGCGCAACTTGATCTTCACTTGTTCACCGGCATGTATCGCAAATTGCTCAATGGTAAACAGCGGCCGATCCATACCTGGCGAGGAAACCTCTAGGGTATATTCGGCTGCAATTGGGTCCTCAACATCGAGGACACCGCTTATCTGACGGCTAACTGCTTCGCAGTCTTCCACCAAGATGCCATTGGCATGATCGACATACACTCGCAGCAACGAGTGGCGACCCTGCGACAGAAACTCGATACCCCAGCACTGATAGCCCAGGGATTCGACCACCGGAGCCAACAAGGCCTGCAACTCTTCTAGCTTGCTCGACACATGAACTCCTCGCGCACGCCGTACAAATAAAAAATGGGCGAAGCGCCCATTCATTTACGCTGCCTTGAAAGCCGGCAACATGAATCATTCATTTAGCAAAAAGCCCCTAAAAAGGGGCTCCACACTACTGTGCAGGAACGCCAACCGAATTAAAACCAGTGAACGACAAGCTCAACCAGCTTCCAACTCGCGCAACCCTGCTTTAAAGCTGGGCCGAAGTATACGACCGAACCAATATCTGGGTCAATCCAAGCTTCAGCAACAAGAAGGCCCGCAATCTGCGGGCCTTCTTGATTTGGTACCGAGGAGGGGACTCGAACCCCTACAGCCAAAGGCCACTACCACCTCAAGGTAGCGTGTCTACCAATTCCACCACCACGGCAAAAACCTGTATTACTTTTGCTCTGCAGCCTTAGGCACATCAACCGAAGTTGCTGGGCTTTGAGCTTCGAGCACCGGCACATCATCAGTAGCCGGTTTTTCCTGCTTAACTTCCATCACCGCCGGAACTGGCAAGCCAACATCATTTGCCGATACAGATTTTTCTTTTGCAAAAAAACCCAACGCCAAACTAGTTATGAAAAAAGCGGCCGCTAGTATAGCAGTAACTCGACTAAGAAAGGTAGAAGAACCTTGGCTACCGAAAACGGTACCCGAAGCCCCAGCACCAAACGAGGCGCCAGCATCCGCACCTTTACCATGCTGCAACAATACCAAGCCAATAACGCCCAGCGCGCCCAACAAGTGAATTACGACTACGACTGTTTCCAGCATTTCTCAGTTTCCTGCGGCGCGACAGATCGCCCCGAACTCATCTGCATTCAGGGAGGCACCACCAATCAGCCCCCCATCGATATCCGGCATGCCGAACAACTCAACCGCATTTACCGCTTTTACGCTACCGCCGTACAAGATTCGCACACCGCAAGCAATTTCAGCATTCTCTGCCGCTAATTGCTGACGAATTGCCGCATGTACTTCCTGCGCTTGTTGCGCCGAAGCCGTCAGCCCCGTACCTATCGCCCATACAGGCTCGTACGCGACCACCGCACTAACAAACGCACCAATACCCAACTCCTCAAGTACGCCACCCAACTGACGGGTAACGACTTCAAGCGTCTGACCGGCCTCGCGCTGCGCCAAGGTTTCGCCTAAGCAAAGCACCGGCAGCAAACCGCAAGCCTGAGCCGCGGCAAACTTACGTGCGACCACTGCATCGCTCTCACCTAGAATCAAGCGTCGCTCAGAGTGACCAACCAACACCAGCGCACATCCCGCGTCGAGCAACTGACTAGCAGCCACCTCTCCCGTTAGCGCCCCCGGCATCGGATCTACCGCACAATCCTGCGCACCGACAGCGATCACCGAACTTTCCAGCCCAGCTACCACTTGGCCCACATGCAAACTTGAGGGAAATACCACCACCTCAACATCACCTGGCAATTGCAGATGACGCAGACCTTCAATCAGCTCTGCGACGCTGGCGCGGGTACCGTGCATTTTCCAGTTACCAGCCACCAAGGGACGACGCATGCTCGACCTCATCGATCAAATTGGCTGCGGATGGTACCCAACAGCCAGCAAACTGGCAAGCGAATCAGGCACATACCTGAGTAACAACCGCCGCCAACTGCTCGGCATAGGCGCGCACCAGCGTCGCATCATCACCCTCGACCATCACCCGCAACAACGGCTCAGTGCCAGATTTGCGCAATAACACCCGGCCGCGACCGGCCATGCGCGCAGTAACATCAGCACACGCCGCCTGCACAGCAGGATGCGAAACCGGATCAAGCGCCCCGGAGAAGCGCACATTGATAAGTACTTGCGGGCATTTTTGCATGCCACTGCGCGCCTCAGCCAAACTGGTGCCCGCACGCTTGAGCGCCATCAACACCTGTAACGCGGCAATAATCGCATCGCCTGTCGTGGTGTGCTGAAAGCAGACAATATGCCCGGAGTTTTCACCGCCTAACTGCCAGTCGCGCTCCTGCAACTCAGCAATCACATAGCGATCACCGACCCCTGCGCGCACAAAGGGAATCTCAAGATCAGCCAGGGCTAACTCCAGCCCAAGGTTACTCATCAAGGTGCCAACCACCCCACCCTGCAAACGACCGCGCTGCTGCAGGTCGCGAGCAATGATAAACAGCAAGTCATCCCCATCCACCGCGGCACCAGTGTGATCAACCATCAGCACGCGATCGGCATCGCCATCGAAGGCAATACCCAAATCGGCCTGTTCTGCCAGTACCGCTGCCTGCAAAGCCTGCAAATGGGTTGAGCCGCACTGATCATTAATATTTAAACCATTGGGCTGCGCCGACAGCTCCGAAACCTGCGCACCGAGCTCACGAAACACGCTCGGAGCGACCTTATAAGCGGCGCCGTTAGCGCAATCGAGCACCAACTTAAGACCGGCAAAGCTGGTACTAGTTGGCACGCTGCTTTTACAGAATTCAATGTAGCGGCCCGCCGCGTCGTTAATCCGCGACACCTTACCCAGCTGATCAGACTCGACCACTTGCATGGGCGCATCTAGCAACTGCTCGATCAATAGCTCAATTTCATCCGGCAACTTTGTGCCCGCACCGGAAAAGAATTTAATCCCGTTGTCGTAATGAGGATTATGCGAGGCACTGATGACGATGCCGGCCTGCGCATGAAAGGTGCGCGTCAAATAGGCGATTGCCGGCGTCGGCATCGGCCCCAGCAGCATCACGTCAGCACCCGCCGCCGACAATCCAGCCTCAAGCGCCGACTCAAACATATAGCCCGAGATGCGCGTATCCTTGCCCACCAGCACCTTACAGATACCGTGCTGGCGAAACGCCATGCCCGCGGCCCAACCCAGCTTGAGCATAAAGTCCGGAGTGATCGGATACACGCCTACCCGACCACGAATACCGTCAGTTCCGAAATATTTTCTGCTCATAGTTATCCCTCGTATTCTGCCGCTTCAACTGCAGCAATCATGCGCAGCACGTCCACCGTCTCAGGCACGTCATGCACGCGTAAAATTTTCGCCCCCTTGGCGACCGCCAACGCAGCCAAGGCCAAACCACCTGCCAGACGCTGATCGACGTCACGACCCAAGGCCTGACCAATCATGCTTTTGCGCGACACGCCGACCAACAAGGGACGAGCAAACACCTGCAGCGCCGGCAGGTGCTTAAACAAACTCAAATTATGCTGCAGTGTTTTCGCAAAACCAAAACCCGGATCCAGGATCAGTCGATCCTGCGCAATACCGACCTGCACGCAAGCGGCCAAGCGCTGCGTAAAGAACGCGCAAACTTCAGCGAGTAGATCGGCGTATTGGGGATTACCCTGCATATCACCCGGTTCGCCCTGCATGTGCATCAAGCACACCGGCAAGCCCGTCGCAGCTGCCGCCGCCAAGGCACCATCACGGCGTAACGCGCGCACATCATTGATCAAGCCCGCACCCAGTTGCGCCGCCTCAAGCATCACGATCGGACTCGAGGTGTCGACTGAAACGATCACATCCAACTCTGCGACGAGCATCTCAACGATTGGCGCTACACGCTCAAGTTCTTGCTCTGGCGAAACTGGCAAGGCGCCAGGACGCGTCGACTCGCCACCCACATCAATCAGACTGGCGCCCGCAGCCACCATCGCCGCAGCATGCTGCAAGGCGCTATCGCGCAAGTGAAAGCGCCCGCCGTCGGAGAAGGAATCTGGGGTGACATTGAGAATACCCATCACCTGCGGACGGGATAAATCAAGAACCCGATTGCCGCAAAGCAATCGGGTCGGATGTAGCGCTGGCGTCATAGCGAAACCTTAGTGTTCACCCGCCGGGCCACCAATCGGCGTCTCAACCGGCTCAACAACCGCAGCCGCAACTGGCGTACCTGATGACGTACCCGAACCGCCCGACCAATCTTTAGGTTCGCGCACCTCACGACCGGACATGATGTCTTCGATCTGCTCGGCATCGATGGTCTCAAACTTCATAAGCGCATCGGCCATGATCGTTAACTTGTCGCGGTTATCGGCCAAAATCTGCTTGGCCGTGGCGTAGCAGTGATCGATAAGGCTACGAATTTCCGAGTCAATCAACTTAGCGGTTTCCGCAGAAACACTGCTTTGTTGACTGCCCATACTGCGACCTAAGAACACCTCACCATCTTCTTCGGCATACATTAAAGGCCCAAGTTTCTCGGACAAGCCCCACTTGGTCACCATGTTACGAGCCAGATGAGTAGCACGCATGATGTCGTTAGAGGCCCCGGTGGTCACACCATCAAAACCCAAGATCATTTCCTCGGCAATACGACCACCGAACAACGAACAAATCTGACTGGTCAAGGCGCGCTTGGACAGGCTGTAACGATCCTCTTCGGGCAGAAACATGGTCACACCCAGAGCTCGGCCGCGCGGAATGATCGAGACTTTATAGACTGGGTCATGCTCAGGCACGATGCGCCCAACGATGGCATGACCAGCCTCGTGATAAGCGGTATTGAGCTTTTCTTTCTCCGACATAACCATGGTTTTGCGCTCTGCGCCCATCATGATTTTGTCTTTGGCCAATTCAAATTCTTTCATCTCAACGGTGCGCTTACCGGCACGCGCTGCAAACAATGCCGCCTCGTTCACCAAATTAGCCAGATCAGCGCCAGAGAAACCCGGCGTACCGCGAGCAATCACCTCAGGTTTAACATCATCGCCAATCGGCACCTTGCGCACATGCACTTGCAAAATTTGCTCGCGGCCACGGATATCTGGCAAACCTACGACAACTTGACGGTCAAAACGACCCGGACGCAACAAGGCTGGATCGAGCACATCAGGGCGGTTGGTGGCGGCAATGACGATGATGCCGTCATTCATTTCGAAACCATCCATTTCCACCAGCAACTGGTTAAGCGTCTGCTCACGCTCGTCGTGGCCACCGCCCATGCCTGCGCCACGATGACGACCAACCGCATCAATTTCATCGATAAAGATAATGCACGGGGCGTGCTTCTTCGCCTGCTCAAACATATCGCGCACGCGGCTCGCGCCCACGCCGACAAACATCTCAACAAAGTCAGAACCAGAGATGGTGAAAAACGGCACCTTAGCCTCACCAGCCACTGCTTTAGCCAGCAGCGTTTTACCAGTACCCGGCGAGCCAACCATCAGCACGCCGCGAGGAATACGCCCGCCCAAACGCTGAAACTTGCCCGGATCGCGCAAGAACTCAACCAACTCGCTGACTTCTTCTTTGGCCTCGTCGCAACCGGCAACGTCAGCGAAAGTGGTTTTCACCTGATCTTCAGAGAGCAAGCGCGCCTTGCTCTTACCGAAACTCATTGGCCCGCCCTTACCACCAGCACCGCCTTGCATCTGGCGCATCAGGAACATAAATACGGCAATCATGATCAAGATCGGAAAGCCTGCGACCAGCAACTGCATCCAGATGCTTTGCTGCTCAGGCTGCTCACCAACGATGGCAACGCTGTTATCCATCAGATCTTTAATCAAGCCGTTGTCGGCAATCGCTGGACGCACGATTTCAAAGGTGCTGCCGTCGGTAGCACGGGCTTTGATTAGATAGCCACTGACCGTGACCTCTTTAACCTTGCCCTCCTGAACTTGTTGAATAAAGTCGGAATAATTGAGTTTGTGCGACTCAGGCTGGCCGGAGAAATTACTCATTACCGTCACTAGGACAGCAGCGATAATCACCCAGAGAAGCAGGTTTTTTGCCATATCGTTCAATTAGCTACCCTCTACAGGCCTCGCGCGAGGCCGTGCGTCGCATGACGGCTGGTTTATTTACCAACCTAATTTACTACACAACCCTGCCACTGGCAGGAGTCGTCTGTAACCCTTTATGAATCTGCCGAACTGGACTGCCGCACACAGCGCTAGCAGCCCCCAGTGAATGTTACTCCGCGCTTGGCGCACCACGAAATCCACGTGCCAAAAGGTACTGTTCACGAGAGCGATCTCGCGACGACAACGGCTTACGCATTTGCACCTTCTCGAACATTTGCCGAACCTGCTTGTGGTACTGATCAAAGCCTTCACCTTGGAAAATCTTGATCAGGAAGTCGCCACCCGGACGCAACACTTGCCCGGCGAGATCCAATGCCAGCTCGCACAAATACATGGCGCGAGCCTGATCAGCCATCCTCACACCACTCATATTGGGGGCCATATCGGAAATCACAAGGTCAACCGGCTGATTGTCGACCGCCGCGAGGATCTGCGCTAACACCGACTCCTCGGTGAAATCGCCCTGAATGAAGGTCACATCTTCGATGCTGTCCATCTCCAGAATATCCGAGGCAATCAAACGCCCCTTGTCGCCCAGCACGCGACTGGTAACTTGCGACCAGCCGCCCGGCGCAGCGCCGAGATCGATAACAATGTTACCGGGACGCAAGATACGATCCTTTTCCTGGATCTCTAACAACTTGTAGCTGGCACGCGAACGATAGCCGTCCTTTTGCGCCATCTTCACGAAGGGGTCGTTGAAATGTTCTCTCAGCCAGTTTTGGCTTGTCTTGGAACGGGCCACTTGGCACCTCTAAAATATCTAACCGTAAAAAACGTGATGAATGAGCTTTAGATGAATAAGTGCGCGGAGCACGAGTGGCTCGGGTAAACTGAACGCCGCTTTTTTACAAGATCAGACGCAGAGGTCAGATTATGCCGCTCACTCAGGCGCAGAAGAAACAATACAAATCCATCGGCCACCATTTAAAGCCGGTAGTCATTATTGCCGACAACGGCTTAACCGAAGGTGTAACCGCCGAATTGGAGCGTGCGCTCAGCGATCACGAACTGATTAAGATTCAACTGCGCATCACCGAGCGCGAAGACCGCTTAGCGGTCATTGCCGAACTGTGCAAAACCGCCAAAAGTGAACTGGTGCAGGTGATTGGCAAAATGGCACTGATCTATCGCAAGAACCCGCAGGTCAACAAGCAACTGTCCAACGTTAGCCGTCACGTGTAACACCCGACGATCAGTGGCGCGCTCGCCGCGCCCTGATTGCCGCGCTTGACGGTATCGCCTGCAACACTAACAGCAAGCCGCAAAACGCCAGCAGCAGATAACCGAATTGCATCCACCATGCCGCCTGCGGTGCCCACTGCAAAAGCGCAAAATACGCCCCCGCCAATACCAGCACCACCATCAGCAATTGCCCACGAAAATCTCGCCAGCAACTCGTAATACCTTCAGCCTGCAACAGCACCAACAACTGCAGCGCGCCACCCACCAAGGCAAACCCCACCAACAACGGTTTTAGCTGGGCACTGACCTCATCGACCAGCAGGCCAGCCATGCCGATCTCACGCAGGCCCGGCAATACCACAAAGTGCAGCAACCACAAGCCGCCGACCCAAAACGTCTGAGCCAGCTGCCAAGTGACGGCGCCGGCCCGGTAAGGCTCACGCCTAAAGATGCCGGACTTCGACAATTTCATACTCAAGCAAGCCGCTCGGCGTGCGCACCACCACTACATCGCCCTCTTCCTTGGCGATCAAGGCACGGGCGATAGGTGAGCCGACGGAGATTTTACCCAGTTTGATGTCCGCTTCATCTTCGCCAACGATCTGGTAGGTCACCCGATCATCGGTTTCGACGTTAGCGATCTCCACCGTGGTGCCAAAAATCACCTTGCCGGTGCGCGGTATTGAAGCCACATCGATCACTTGGGCGTTTTGCAGGCGCCCTTCGATATCGCGAATGCGCGCCTCGACCATGCCCTGCTGCTCACGGGCAGCATGGTATTCAGCGTTTTCTTTGAGGTCACCGAGCTCGCGCGCCGTGCCAATGTCTTGGCTGAGTTTAGGCCGCACCACTTTTGTCAGGTGATGCAACTCATCTTCCAGGGCGCGAGCGCCCTGCACGGTCATTGGATATTTAGTCATGCTTTTAGTCCTGCATGCAGATCCTGCAAGCGGCGCACGGTCTTCTCAGGACCAAACTTCAACGCCTCACAGATCGCCTCACCCGCCGCCAAAGTGGTGGTGCAGCAAATCCGGTGTTGCAGAGCATTACGACGAATGGAATAGGAGTCAGCAATCGACTGACGACCCTCGGTGGTGTTGATGATCAAGGTCACTTCATCGTTCTTGATCATATCGACCACGTGCGGACGACCTTCGGTCACCTTATTCACGCGACGCACCGGCAAACCGACCGCTTCGATCATTTTCGCAGTGCCTGAAGTTGCAACCACCTCAAAGCCCAGTTCGATCAGGCTGCGCGCCAACTCGGCTACCATCGGCTTGTCATCATCACGCACGCTGATAAAGGCGCAGCCACTGTTAGGCAAGATTTCACTCGCACCCAACTGAGCCTTGGCGAAGGCTTCGCCAAAGGTGTCGCCAACGCCCATCACTTCACCGGTCGACTTCATTTCTGGGCCGAGGATCGGGTCAACGCCGGGGAACTTAGCAAACGGGAATACCGCTTCCTTGACGCTGTAGAAGTTCGGAATGATCTCTTGGGTGAAGCCCACTTCGGCCAAAGTTTTGCCGGCCATAACCCGCGCGGCAATCATCGCCAACGAGATGCCGATGCACTTGGACACGAACGGCACAGTACGCGAAGCACGCGGGTTAACTTCGATAACAAAGATATCCTCGCCCTGCACGGCCATCTGCACATTCATCAAGCCGATCACGCCGAGCTCAATGGCCATTTTCTTGACCTGATCGCGGATCTCATCCTGGATATGCGCCGGCAGCGAGTACGGCGGCAAAGAGCACGCCGAGTCGCCAGAGTGCACGCCAGCCTGCTCAATGTGCTGCATGATCGCGCCGATCACCACTTGCTCGCCATCGCAGACTGCGTCGATATCCACTTCAATCGCGCAATTAAGGAAGTGATCGAGCAGCACCGGGCTGTCGTTCGACACTTTCACCGCTTCGCGCATATAGCGGCGCAGCTCTTCTTCCTCGTAGACGATCTCCATCGCTCGTCCGCCCAACACGTAGGACGGACGCACCACCAACGGATAACCAATAGCCTTGGATGCCGCCAGCGCTTCATCCTCACTGCGCGCAGTCAGGTTAGCCGGCTGACGCAGGTTCAAACGCTGGACCATTTGCTGGAACCGCTCGCGATCTTCGGCGCGATCGATTGCGTCCGGCGAGGTTCCGATAATCGGCACGCCAGCTTCTTCCAGAGCACGCGCCAGCTTCAACGGGGTTTGCCCGCCGTACTGCACGATGACGCCTTTCGGCTGCTCGATACGGACGATTTCCAGCACGTCCTCCAAGGTTACCGGCTCAAAATACAGACGGTCGGAGGTGTCGTAATCGGTGGAGACTGTCTCGGGATTACAGTTGACCATGATGGTTTCATAACCATCTGCACGCAGCGCCAAGGCGGCGTGTACGCAGCAGTAGTCGAACTCGATACCTTGACCAATTCGGTTCGGACCACCGCCGAGAATCATAATCTTGTCGCGACCGGTCGGCTTGGCCTCGCACTCTTCCTCATAGGTTGAGTAGAGGTAGGCGGTGTCGGTGGCGAATTCAGCGGCGCAGGTATCGACGCGCTTGTAGACCGGATACACCTCAAGCTTGTGACGATGACGGCGCAGGTTCTTCTCGGTCACCCCGAGCAGTTTAGCCAGGCGCGCATCGGAGAAGCCCTTGCGTTTGAGCTTGTACATGGCATCGCGATCGATCGAGGCTAGACCTAGGGTTTTAACCCGCTCCTCGTCTTTGATCAGGTCTTCGATTTGCACCAAGAACCAATGATCGATCTTGGTCAGCGCATAAATATCATCGCAGCTCATGCCGGCGCGGAACGCATCGGCCACGTACCAAATCCGCTCAGCGCCTGGCACAGTCAGCTCGCGACGTAAGATACTGGCGGCCTCTGGGTTAGCCGGATCAACCATCGGATCGAAGCCATTAACGCCCACTTCCAGACCGCGCAAAGCTTTTTGCATCGACTCTTGGAAGGTCCGGCCGATGGCCATGACCTCGCCCACCGATTTCATCTGGGTGGTCAGACGCGCATCGGCCTTAGGGAATTTCTCAAAGGCAAAACGCGGTAACTTGGTCACTACGTAGTCGATTGATGGCTCGAATGAAGCTGGAGTACGGCCACCGGTGATGTCGTTTTGCAACTCATCAAGGGTGTAACCAACGGCCAGCTTGGCGGCGATTTTAGCAATCGGGAAGCCCGTGGCTTTCGAGGCCAGCGCTGACGAACGAGACACCCGCGGGTTCATCTCGATCACCACCATACGGCCGGTGTTAGGGCAAATACCGAACTGCACGTTGGAGCCGCCGGTCTCTACGCCGATCTCACGCAGTACCGCCAAAGAGGCGTTACGCAGTATCTGGTATTCCTTATCGGTCAGGGTTTGCGCCGGCGCTACGGTGATCGAGTCGCCGGTGTGCACGCCCATCGGATCGAAGTTTTCGATGGTGCAGACGATGATGCAGTTGTCGTTCTTATCGCGAACAACCTCCATCTCGTACTCTTTCCAACCGATCAGCGATTCGTCGATCAGCAGTTCGCTGGTTGGCGACAGATCGATACCGCGAGCACAGATCTCTTCAAACTCTTCACGGTTGTAAGCGATGCCGCCACCGGTGCCGCCCATGGTGAAGGACGGGCGAATGATGCACGGAAAGCCAACCTTATCGAGAACCACATAGGCCTCGTCCATGCTGTGCGCGATGCCGGAAACTGGGCAGGCCAGGCCGATGTCTTTCATCGCCTTGTCGAAACGCGAGCGGTTTTCAGCTTTGTCGATAGTGTCGGCATTCGCGCCGATCATCTCAACGCCAAACTTCTTCAGTACCCCGTGCATTTCCAGATCGAGTGCGCAGTTCAGTGCGGTTTGCCCACCCATGGTTGGCAGCAAAGCGTCTGGACGCTCTTTTTCGATGATCTTGGCCACAGTCGACCACTTGATCGGCTCAATGTAGGTGGCGTCCGCCATGTCCGGATCGGTCATGATGGTGGCTGGGTTGGAGTTCACCAGAATGACGCGGTAACCCTCCTCGCGCAGAGCCTTGCAGGCCTGGGCGCCAGAGTAGTCAAATTCGCAGGCCTGGCCGATCACGATAGGGCCGGCACCGAGAATCAGGATGCTTTTTATGTCTGTACGTTTTGGCATGGTCTTCTCTCGAATCCTTGGGTCAGCTGGCTCGCTGGGTTAACCGCCGCGCGGTGGTGTTACGGCAAGCGGGGGTTACGTCGCTAGCGTGCTGCGTCTACGTTGGGTCTTGCTGTTATGGACACCTTGCCTAGGCGCCCATAACAGCATGCTGCATCAGTGCAGTTAGCGCTGCGCGGCCATCGCATCGATAAAACGATCAAACAATGGCGCTACATCGGTCGGACCAGGGCTGGCTTCCGGGTGCCCTTGGAAGCTGAAGGCGACCTTATCGGTACGCTCAACACCTTGCAGGGTGCCGTCAAACAGCGACTTGTGAGTCGCGCGCAGATTGGCTGGCAGGCTTGCCTCATCCACGGCAAAACCGTGGTTCTGGCTGGTGATCATCACCACGCCAGTTTTCAGGTCTTGCACTGGGTGGTTAGCCCCGTGGTGGCCGTTAACCATCTTCACGGTCTTGGCACCGCAGGCCAGCGCCAACAACTGATGTCCCAAGCAGATACCAAAAACTGGCACTTCAGTTTGCAGCAGCTCTTGAATGGCTTTGATAGCGTAGTCGCACGGCTCAGGATCACCCGGGCCGTTCGATAGCATTACACCATCCGGTTTGAGCGCCAACACCTCGGCGGCCGGGGTTTGCGCCGGCACCACGGTCAGGCGGCAACCGCGCTCAACCAGCATACGCAAGATGTTCAGCTTGACGCCAAAGTCGTAGACCACCACATGGTAAGGCAGTTGACTGGCGGCGATTTCAGCATGACTGTTGCTCGCCAGATCCCAAACACTGGAGCGCCACTCGTAGCGCTCGCTCGCGGTCACTTCCTTGGCCAGATCCATACCCTTGATGCCTGGGAAGCTGCGCGCCAACGCCAACGCTTGCTCTTCAGTGGCATCGTCGCCGACCAAGATGCAGCCGTTCAGAGCGCCTTTCTCACGCAAGATGCGGGTCAGGCGACGGGTATCGATACCGGCGATAGCGACTACGCCATGCTCTTTCAGGTAGTCAGCCAGCGGCTGGGTGTTGCGCCAGTTGCTGGTCACCAGCGGCAGGTCGCGAATCACCAAACCCGCCGACCAGACCCGATTGGACTCGGCATCGCCAGGATTAGTACCGGTGCTGCCGATGTGCGGATAGGTCAGGGTAACGATTTGCTGGGCATAGGAAGGATCGGTAAGGATTTCCTGATAACCGGTCATGGCGGTATTGAACACCACCTCACCAACGGTCTGACCGTCGGCTCCAATGGCATCACCGCGAAAAATGCTGCCATCGGCAAGGGCCAAAATGGCCGGTTTAAGGGCTGACTTAGTCAAGAAGACCTCCGGTAAAGCAAAGCTTGAAGCAAACGCAAATTGTAAAAAAGCGGAATGACGTGTTGACCGTCATCCCGCTTTTTTATCTGATTCATTTTGCGCAACTTTTAGTGGACACACTAAAGCTGTAGCTTATAGAAAAAGGCCTTTTGGGTCTACCGCTATCAACGCTTACCGGGCAGATTAGCGTAGATCCAGTACATCCTGCATATCGTACAGCCCAGCCTTGCGCCCCTCGAGCCACAACGCCGCGCGTACCGCACCCTTAGCAAAGGTCATACGGCTTGAGGCTTTATGGGTAATCTCAACACGCTCGCCGTCGCCAGCAAACAGCACCGTGTGATCACCCACCACATCGCCGGCCCGCACAGTGGCAAAGCCGATGGTCTGACGCTCGCGCGCACCAGTTTGACCTTCGCGACCATACACCGCCACTTCAGCCAAATCGCGACCCAACGCCTGCGCCACCACTTCGCCCATGCGCAGCGCCGTACCCGACGGCGCATCGACTTTATGCCGATGATGCGCTTCGATGATTTCAATATCGACCTCATCGCCGAGCACCCTGGCAGCGGTATCCAGCAACTTCAAGCAGAGGTTGACGCCCACACTGAAGTTAGCGGCAAACACGATAGGAATCTCTTTACCGGCTTCAGCCAGCAACTGTTTTTCTTCCGCGCTAAAGCCGGTAGTGCCAACGACCATCGCCTTACCGGCTTGCCGACAAAGCGCCAAGTTGCGCAGGGTCACCGAAGGATGAGTGAAGTCGATCAGCACATCAAACTGCTCCAGCACCGCCGCCAAGTCGCCCGACAAGGCCACGCCCAGCTTACCCTGCGCCGCCAACTCACCAGCATCGGCGCCGATTAAGCTGCTGTCAGAGCGATCAACTGCCGCGGTCAAGCGCGCATCGGCCTGACCGACAGCCTCAATCAGAGTTTTGCCCATGCGCCCAGCGGCACCTACTACGGCTATACGTCGCATACATCCACTCCCAACCATTCAGCAAAATCGTCAGCGCCGGCGGTGTAATTCGCCAGCACTAACAGCGCATGACTTAAACGTCACCGAAAAAACGCTTCACCCCTTCAAACCAACCGCTGGCCTTAGGCGAATTGGAGACATTGCCCAGCAGCGAGCTGCGCAACTCTTCGAGCAACTCACGCTGACGCTTGTCTAGATTGACCGGGGTTTCCACCGCTACTCTGCACATCAAATCGCCAGGACCGCCGCCACGCACGGGCGCAACACCCTTGCCGCGCAAACGGAACATTTTCCCGGTTTGCGTGCCATCCGGAATCTTCAGCTTGACCCGACCGTCCAGGGTCGGCACCTCCAACTCACCACCCAAAGCCGCATCGACGATGCTGATCGGCACTTCGCAGTACAGATGTTTGCCGTCGCGCTGGAAAATCGCGTGCTCACGCACATTCACCACCACATACAGATCACCCGTCGGGCCACCCATACTGCCGGCCTCACCCTCGCCAGTCAGACGAATCCGATCACCGGTATCGACGCCCGCCGGCACTTTTACCGACAGGGTTTTGTGCTCTTCAACGCGACCCTGACCATGGCAACTGGTGCACGGGTCGGCAATCATCTTGCCGCTGCCGTGACAACGCGGACAGGTTTGCTGGACCGAGAAGAAGCCCTGCTGCATCCGCACCTGACCGATACCGCCACAGGTGGTACAGGTGACTGGACTGGTGCCTTTTTTCGCCCCAGAACCATCGCAAGGCTTGCAATTAACCAGGGTCGGCACGCGAATGGTCACGGTAGTGCCACGCACCGCCTCTTCTAAATCAAGCTCCAAGGTGTAGCGCAAATCGCTGCCGCGCTGAGCGCCGCCACGCGAACCGCCGCGCGCACCGCCGAAGAAATCGCTGAACACATCACCGAAAATATCGGAGAAATTCCCGTTACCGCCACCACCGCCGCCACCCATCTGCGGGTCGACACCGGCATGCCCGTACTGATCGTAAGCGGCACGTTTGCTGGCGTCGGAGAGAATTTCGTAGGCCGCATTAGCCTCTTTGAACTTGTCTTCCGCCGACTTATCGTCGGGATTGCGATCTGGGTGATGCTTCATCGCCAAACGACGATAAGCTTTTTTCAGCTCAGCCTCGCTTGCGCCGCGCTCAACACCAAGTATTTCGTAATAATCACGCTTAGCCATAACCTTCCCGCTCTCTCAAATCAACTCGCGCAACCAACCAACACTGGCAACTGCGGCAAATCCACTGCTCCAGACACGCCAACGCGGGAGCAAGCTCCCGCGCGGCGAATCACACCAATCACGACCACAGCCGCAACCGGTTAGAGCTCAGGCAGCAACCGCTCCTGGCGGCTCGCTGCATCTCCCACATCCATGTGGGCCACAAGCTACTTACTTGGTTTCTTTAACCTCTTCAAACTCAGCATCCACCACATCATCCGCGCCAGCGGCCGAATCGGCACCCGGCGCAGCAGCATCAGCGGCCTGCGGTTGCTCAGCGTACATTTTTTGCGCCAGCGGCGTAGTGGCTTCTGACAGCGCATTCATCTTGGCTTCGATTTCAGCCTTGTCATCGCCCTTGATAGCGGCTTCGAGCTCGGCAGAGGCCTTCTCGATTGCCACTTTCTCGTCAGCAGTCACTTTGTCGGCAGCATCTACGAGCATTTTACGGGTAGCGTGTACCAGTTGATCACCCTGGTTACGCGCCATCGCCAGCTCTTCGAACTTTTGATCTTCTTCAGCGTTAGCCTCGGCATCACGAACCATCTGGGCAATTTCTTCCTCGGACAGACCCGAGTTAGCCTTGATGATGACCGACTGAGTTTTGCCAGTGGCTTTGTCTTTAGCCGAAACGTGCAGGATACCGTTGGCATCGATATCGAAGGTCACTTCGATCTGCGGCACGCCACGTGGTGCTGGCGGAATCTCGGCCAAGTCGAACTTGCCCAGCGACTTGTTGCCAGTCGCCTGCTTACGCTCGCCCTGCAGCACGTGAATGGTCACAGCGCCTTGGTTGTCGTCGGCAGTCGAGAATACTTGCGATTTCTTGGTAGGAATCGTGGTGTTTTTCTCGATCAGGGCAGTCATCACGCCGCCCATGGTTTCAATACCCAAGGTCAGCGGACTAACGTCGAGCAGCAATACGTCTTTAACGTCACCCGACAACACCGCACCCTGGATAGCAGCACCCATGGCTACAGCTTCATCCGGGTTAACGTCTTTACGGGCTTCTTTACCGAAGAACTCGGTCACCAGTTTCTGCACCAAAGGCATACGGGTCTGACCGCCGACCAGAATCACGTCATTGATGGAACCAACGTCGATCCCGGAATCTTTCAGCGCGATGCGGCAAGGCTCGATGGTGCGCTGCACCAGATCCTCAACCAACGCTTCAAGCTTGGCGCGGGAGATTTTCACGTTTAAGTGCTTAGGACCGGTAGCGTCTGCGGTGATGTACGGCAGGTTTACGTCGGTTTGCAGGCTCGAAGACAGCTCGATTTTGGCTTTTTCAGCGGCTTCTTTCAGGCGCTGCATGGCCAGCGGATCACCCTTAAGGTTCATGCCGCTGTCTTTCTTGAATTCATCGACGAGGTAGTCGATCAAGCGGATATCAAAGTCTTCGCCACCCAAGAAGGTGTCACCGTTGGTGGCCAACACTTCAAATTGGTGCTCGCCGTCAACTTCAGCGATTTCGATCACGGAAACGTCGAAAGTACCGCCACCCAAGTCATACACGATCACAGTGTGATCGCCCTTGGCCTTGTCCATGCCGTAGGCCAGTGCCGCAGCTGTCGGCTCGTTGATGATCCGCTTAACGTCCAGACCAGCGATGCGACCGGCGTCTTTAGTGGCCTGACGCTGACTGTCGTTGAAGTAGGCCGGCACGGTAATTACCGCCTCGGTCACAGCTTCGCCAAGATAGTCTTCGGCGGTTTTCTTCATCTTCTTCAGAATTTCGGCCGAGATTTGTGGCGGCGACATTTTCTGGCCGTTCACTTCAACCCAAGCATCACCGTTGTCAGCCTTGGCAATCTTGTACGGCACCATCTGAATGTCTTTCTGTACGACTTCTTCTTCGAAGCGACGACCGATCAAACGCTTCACCGCATACAGGGTGTTGTGCGGATTGGTTACAGCTTGGCGCTTAGCCGACTGACCGACCAAAATCTCACCATCACCCGCATAGGCAATGATCGACGGCGTAGTGCGCGCGCCTTCGGCGTTTTCAATAACTTTAACAACGCCGTTTTCCATGATCGAAACGCAGGAGTTAGTAGTCCCCAAGTCGATACCGATAATTCTGCCCATCTTAACTCTCCAAAAATTTTCGTATTTTTTTGACTATTCTGCGACCGTCTAACCGACACAGAAGCGCCTTAACATTCATTCAGGCCTTAACTAATAGATGGGGCCTGCGCGGTTAATTTCAAGCCTGCTCGTCGATAGATGCTGACGCTGCAGCTTTACTGACTACCACCATCGCCGGGCGCAACAAGCGACCATTGAGCAGATAACCCTTCTGGAACACCTTGAGCACGGTATTCGGTTCAACCTCGGCACTTTCCTGCATAGCCATCGCTTGATGATGCTCAGCACTGAACGGGGCGCCGTGCGGATCAAGGGCCTCCAACTGATAGCGCTTAAGGGTGTCTTGGAACAACTTCAAGGTCAGCTCCAGCCCCTCACGCACAGCCTTGATAGCCTCATCATCCGGACTGCTCAATTCCAAGCCGCGTTCGAGACTGTCGACCACCGGCAGCAAGTCATTGGCAAAACGCTCCAAGGCAAACTTATGGGCTTTTTCTACATCTTGTTCGGCGCGGCGGCGCACGTTCTGCAAGTCAGCCGCAACACGCAAGGCTTGGTCCTGAGCCGTTGCCAGCTGGTCTTCGAGGACCTGCACGCGACCCTGCAAGCTGTCATCTGCCGCGTCGCCAGTCAGGCCTGGCTCATACGTTTGCGCATCCAGAGTCTGTTCGTCAGCCATTCGATCTCTCCTGTAATAAAATCACTAAGCCAATAACCACGCGCCATAGCACGTATTTCTACACTAAATATGGGGGCAAAATCTTCAGCTTCAAGGGCGCGCAAGGATTGTCAGCCAACAACAAAACACTGTATAAATAACCAGACAAAGGCTCGGGAGCTTCCGCCATGCTGGTGCATCTTGCTGTACACAACTACGCCATCGTCGAACACCTCGACCTAGAGCTGAACGCGGGCATGTCGGTAATTACCGGCGAAACCGGCGCAGGCAAGTCAATTATGCTCGACGCCCTCGGCCTAGCCCTTGGCGACCGTGCCGACAGCGGCGTGGTGCGCCCTGGCGCTGACAAGGCCGACATCCTCGCCAGCTTTGATCTAAGCAACATTGCCGACGCCCGCAACTGGCTCAGTGAGCGCGACCTCGACCAAGACGGACCCTGCATCTTGCGCCGGGTAATCACCGCCGAGGGCCGCTCGCGCAGCTATATTAATGGCACACCCTGCCCACAAGGCGACCTCAAAGCGCTCGGCGAACTGCTGATTGATATTCACAACCAGCATGAACACCAATCTCTACTCAAGCCCGACACCCACCGACGCTTGCTCGATGAATACGCCGGCAGCCAAGAGCTAGCCCGCCAAGTGCAACTCGGCGCGCAACGCTGGCGGCAAACCCGCAATGAACTTGAGCGCCTATCCAGCGCCAGCGACGAGCAGCGGGCGCGCCAGCAACTGCTCAACTATCAACTCGAAGAGCTCGACAATCTCGCCCTCGGCGAGCACGAACTGCCGCAACTTGAGCAAGACCACAAAGCTCTAAGCAATGCTGAAAGCCTACTGGCCGCCTGCCGCGTAGTGCTGGAGCAGTGCAGCGAGCAAGACAGCGGCAACGTACTGTCATCCCTAACTGCCAGCCTGCTGCGTCTTGCTCCCTTCAATAACAACAGCGGCGCGCTTAACGAAGCGGTCAACCTACTGGCCAGCGCGCAAATCCAAGTTGAAGAGGCCGTTGGCGAGCTGAATCGTTTCCTCGATCACTTCGACGCCGACCCAGCCCGCCAACAATTGCTCGAGGATCGGCTCGATGCGATCTACACCTTGGCGCGTAAACACCGCATCCAGCCCAGCGAGCTGAACACCCTGCAACAGCAACTGTTCGACGAGCTAGAGAACCTCAACGCCGACGACCAAGCCACCGAGCGCCTGAGCGAAGAACTCACCGCCTACGAACGCCACTACCAAGAAAAAGCTGCGGAACTGAGCCAGTTGCGCAGCAACGCCGCACACACACTGGCGGCCGCCGTCGAAAGCGAAATCCAGCGCTTGGGCATGCCCGGCGGGCGCTTTAGCATTGAACTGCGTAGCAACAATAGCGCTGAGCCCCATCCAAACGGCCTCGAACTGGTGGAGTTACTGGTCAGCGCCAACCCCGGCCTGCCCCTTAAACCGCTAGCCAAAGTGGCCTCGGGCGGCGAGCTGTCACGCATTAGCTTGGCCATTCAGGTGATCACCGCGCAAACCTCACGCGTGCCCACACTGGTATTCGACGAAGTAGACGTCGGCATCGGCGGCCCCACCGCCGAAGTGGTGGGGCAATTGCTGCGGCGTTTGGGCGAGCGCGGCCAAGTGCTGACCGTCACGCACTTACCGCAGGTGGCAGCACAAGGTCATCAACACTTGTTCGTCCACAAAGCCCGCGACAGCGATGCCACCCACACGGCGGTGGCGCAATTAAGCTGCGAGCAGCGTGTGGAAGAAATCGCCCGCATGCTCGGCGGTGTCGATCTAACCAACGAGTCGCTGGCCCATGCGCGGAAAATGGTCAGTACCGCGCAAAGCTGAGTTTGCCGCGGCCAGAATGCACAAAGGCGACCCATGGGTCGCCTTTGTGCATTCTGGCCTGCCTTACTTTTTCTTGCGCACGTACAGCACTAGGTTGTGATCAACCAACTCAAAGCCGTGCTCGCTGACGATCTCTTTTTGACGCTTTTCGATCTCAGCATCAATAAACTCGATCACCTCACCCGTCTCGACACAGACCATGTGATCGTGATGACCGCCGTCCGCCAATTCGAAGACCGCATGACCACCATCAAAGTTGTGCCGTACCACCAGCCCAGCTGTCTCAAACTGAGTTAGCACGCGGTACACCGTGGCCAAGCCAACATCTTCGCCGGTTTCCATTAAGGCCTTATAAACCTCCTCCGCACTCATGTGCCGGCGCCCGGCCGAATCGAGCATTTGCAGAATTTTAACCCGTGGCAGGGTTACTTTTAGGCCAACTTTGCGTAGCTCGTTATTTTCAACCATGGTCAGCTTTCTCACGCAAGCCGCTTCGCAGCTTCCTTTAATGCAGGTATGATCGGGGTTTAGTTTGCCCAGCCAAGATAGTGGAAGTCGCCCTTCGATGCAAAACACCAAGCTCCTGCTAACCAGCCTGACCCTTGCAGGGTTATTCGCACTCGCCGGCTGCTCGTTCCCCGGTGTTTATAAAGTCGACATTCAGCAAGGCAACGTCGTTACGCAAGACATGATAGACCAGTTGAAGCCTGGAATGACCAGACGGCAAGTGCGGTTTATCATGGGCAACGCACTGATTAGCGACACTTTCCATCCTAATCGCCTAGATTACATCTACACCTTGCAGCCCGGCGGCGGTCAGCGCCAGCAAGAGCACTCGAGCATTCTATTCAATGACAACGATCAACTGATCGGATTAGCTGGCGACTTTATGCCAGGTGTCAGCCGTGACGAAGCCATTCAAGGCCAAGAATCCAGCACGACCCACAGCACTGCCAGCCAGCCCGATAGCACCGAGGTTAAAGAAGCGCCACCGGCTCCAGGTTCACTGCTAGAGAAGATCCAAGGCGAAGTGGATAACGTTGAAACCACGCCGGTACCTACTCCAGAACCACTGGAAAGTACCCCGCAATAATCCCCGCCAAACTAAAAAAGCCCGGTTTTCCGGGCTTTTTTATGCGCGCTATAAAGCCCTTAGTCGCCTGCCGCCTTAGCTTTAGCGGCTTTCTCGGCGCGCTGTTTGCGCACCTCTTTCGGGTCGGCCAACAGCGGGCGATAGATCTCTACTCGCTCACCCTCCAGCACCTGCCGCTCATTAGTTTGACTAACTGCCTTGCCAAAAATACCTAATGCACAACTGCTCAAGTCCAGCCCGGGAAAGTAACCGTCCATGGCCGAAAGCACAGCGGCTTGCCGCACCGTGGTGCCGCGAGGCACCTGCAGGCGCAACAGCTTTTGCCGCTCAGGCAAGGCATAAGCCACCTCAATAGCAATATTATTGCTATCCATAGAGCTGCTTCACGCGCTGACAAAAAGCGTCGACCAAAGTATTTGAGGCCTGATTAAACAGCGGCCCCAAGGTGGCGCGAACTAGCGGCCCCGCGTAATCGAAGGACAAATCCAAGCTGATTTTGCAGGCCTGCTCGCCCAACGGCTTAAATTCCCAGACACCGTTGAGCTGACTGAACGGCCCCTCGACCAAGCCCATTTCGATGCGCTGACCGCTTATCAGTTGATTACGCGTGACAAACCGCTGACTCAGACCACCTTTAGCAATCACCAAGCGCGCAAGCATCTGCACGTCACTGACCTCCAGCACCTCGGTGGCCGAGCACCAAGGCAGGAATTCCGGATAGCGCGCCACATCATTGACGAGGTCATACAGGGTCTGCGCCGGGTACGGCAATAACGCGGAGCGCAGAATACGAGTGGTCATGCAGGTCTCACTTAAACAATAACGGAGCCAATACCGGCGCGCGCAATCCTGTAAACGCCAGCAAAATAGAAGGTTTAACGCAGCAATCATGCTGATATCACGGTGCCGACATTAACCTGGTGCATTGTCCGGGTTTACGCATCTACCCTCAAGCATCCACCGCAACCGTAGCCGTGCCGGCTGCGACTGCCTATAATGCGCCGCTATGGCCAAGCAAAAGAAACAATCTCTGGGCAGCATCGCCCAAAACAAGAAAGCCCGTCACGACTACTTCATCGAACACAAATTCGAAGCAGGTTTAGTGTTGTCCGGCTGGGAAGTCAAAAGCCTGCGCGCTGGCAAAGCACAGCTGGTCGACAGCTATGTGCTGCTAAAAAACGGCGAGGCTTGGTTGATCGGCTGTCACATTGCCCCGCTTACGGCGGCCTGCACCCATGTGATTGCTGACCCACTGCGCACCCGCAAGCTGCTACTGAACAAACGTGAACTGGAAAAACTGATTACCGCTGTGCAGCAAAAAGGCTACGCCTGCGTGGCGTTGGCGATTTACTGGAAAGCCCACCTGATCAAGTGCGAAATAGGCCTTGGTAAAGGTAAAAAAGAGTACGACAAGCGCAACACCGAGAAAGAACGCGACTCTGATCGCGAACTGCATCGAGCCGTGCGCAATAAGGGCAAAGAAGACTGATCGAGGTGCGCACGCGCTGCGCACCTGCTGCACCCTCAAACCGCTAACAATCCTGCCATTACAAGCCCTGCCGCCGCTGCGCCCGCGCAGTGCGCTGAGCCTCTTGCGCAACCTCCGCCAGCACTTCCTGCACATAATCTATATGTCGATTCGACACCTGGCGCGCCAACTCGGCCTGACCACTGCTAATCGCCGCATATAACTCGCCATGCTGCCGCATCAACATCTCGCGGGTTTCATCACGCTGGGCATACATGCCTCCAATATTGATCAACACATTGCGCTTAAGCAGATCAAACAGCGCACGAATGGTGTGCAGTAACACCGCGTTATGACTGGCCTCGGCAATCGCCAGATGAAAGCGCGCATCGGCCGCCCCCTCCTCTGCCCGAGAGACTTTACCGGCCGCCGCATAGCATTGCTGTAACGCCTCGAATGCCTCGCGCAAGCGCTCAAGATCCAGCTCGGTGGCTCGCTGGGCGGCATAAAACGCGCACGAGCCTTCTAATGTGTGGCGAAATTCGAGTAAGTCCCGCTGCGCCTGCGGGCTGCTTTCCAACAGATGCAGCAGCGGGTCACTAAAGCTTGCGCCCAGCCCTTCAGCCACATAATTGCCGCCCCCCTGACGACTGACCAGCAAGCCTTTGGCCACCAGCTTCTGAATTGCCTCACGCAGCGACGGCCGCGACACGCCAAAACGCTCCGCCAACACCCGCTCTGCAGGCAGACGCTCACCGCGCTGCAGCGAACCCTCCAAAATCAGCGCCTCGAGCTGACTGACAATTTCATCCGACAAGCGGCGCTGACTGACCTGATCAAACCCCATAACGCACTCCAAAGCGCCGCGCCAGAGATACCTGCAGGCGTAGCGACAATCCAACAAATCCACCATTAAACCGCCAAAACGCAGCGACTTGCACCCTCAAACCCGGATATACGGTCGCATTAGACCAACGTCTTAGTGCGACAAATTGACAGAACGAGACAGTACTTTTACCCTGACCGAGCAGTTCTGTAAATTGGTATTACCAATTTACTTAGTAGGCGCGCGCAGATCACCCGATCATCGCAGCGTTTCCACCCAGGCACTCCAACAACAATTAGGGGCCAACTCATCATGCAAACCTGGCAGCAGCTCTATACCCCACTCGGCAGCCTCGGCTGGTCAGCAACCGCAGCGCTGATTCCGATTGTGTTTTTCTTTCTCGCCTTGGCGGTGTTTCGCCTCAAGGGCCATGTCGCCGGCAGCATCACCCTCGCGCTGTCGATTGCCGTGGCCATTTTCGCCTTCCAGATGCCGGCAGACATGGCCTTCGCTGCTGCCGGCTATGGCTTCGCCTACGGCTTGTGGCCGATTGCCTGGATCATTGTCGCCGCCGTATTCCTCTACAAACTGACGGTTAAGAGCGGCCAATTCGAAGTCATCCGCAGCTCGGTGCTGTCGATCACCGACGACCAGCGCTTGCAGGTGCTGTTAATCGGTTTCGCCTTCGGCGCCTTCCTTGAAGGGGCGGCGGGCTTCGGCGCACCGGTGGCGATCACCGCCGCACTGCTGGTCGGCCTAGGCTTTAATCCGCTGTATGCCGCTGGCCTGTGCCTGATTGCCAACACCGCACCGGTGGCCTTCGGCGCCCTGGGCATCCCGATCACCGTCGCCGGCCAAGTCACCGGCATAGACCCATTTAAAATCGGCGCCATGACTGGCCGCCAGCTGCCTTTTCTGTCCGTGCTAGTGCCGTTCTGGCTGGTCGCGATGATGGATGGATGGCGCGGAATTAAAGAAACCTGGCCGGCGGCGCTGGTGGCCGGCGTCAGCTTTGCCGTCACCCAATACCTCACCTCCAATTTTATCGGCCCGGAACTGCCGGACATCACCTCGGCGCTGGTCAGTTTGATTTCGCTGACGCTGTTCCTCCAGGTTTGGCAGCCGGCGCGTGCCGCCAAGGCCGCCGTGCCCGGTGTTAGCCTGGCCGTCAGCGCCTTCGCCGGTGGTTTCGGCGGCACGCGCAGCACCACGCCAACCCCTTACAGTTTCAGCCAGATTGTTAAGGCGTGGTCACCTTTCCTAATCCTCACCGTACTAGTGACCCTCTGGACCCTGAAATCCTTCAAGGCGCTGTTCGCAGCCGGCGGCGTATTGGAAAGTTGGGTGTTGTACTTCGCCATTCCACATCTGGATCAACTGGTGATCAAGGTCGCACCGATCGTGCTTAACCCGACGCCGATTGCTGCCGTCTATAAATTTGATCCCGTGTCAGCCACCGGAACGGCAATTTTCTTCGCCGCACTTATTTCGATGCTGATCTTACGAATCGACTTAAAAGTCGGCATGAGCACTCTGCGCGATACGTTGTTTGAACTAAAATTGCCGATTTTGTCGATTGGCATGGTGCTGGCTTTCGCCTTTGTTACCAACTATTCGGGCATGTCCTCAACCCTGGCCCTGGTACTCGCTGGCACTGGTGCGGCGTTTCCGTTCTTCTCGCCATTCCTCGGCTGGCTCGGAGTGTTTTTGACCGGCTCAGACACCTCATCTAACGCTCTGTTCAGCTCGCTGCAGGCCACCACCGCACACCAAATCGGGGTCGACCCAACTTTGCTGGTGGCCGCCAACACCAGCGGCGGCGTGACCGGCAAGATGATCTCGCCGCAATCGATCGCCGTGGCTTGCGCCGCCACCGGACTGGTGGGCCGGGAGTCCGACCTGTTCCGTTTCACCCTCAAGCACAGCCTGATCTTTGCCACCTTTGTTGGCCTGATTACCCTGCTGCAGGCCTATGTGTTCACCGGCATGTTGGTGCACTAAACGTCGATCTGCTGCGCCAAACCTCGGTTTGGCGCAGCTTGTAGGACCCGCTTGCTGGCGATCACTGTGACGACGACGCATCGCCCGCCAGCTGGCTTCTAACTAGAGTCACGCCAGCCTGATGTTAAGAGCCGCGGCGCAAACGTCAGCCCTGCTCAGTAATAGAGTGAACCCTATGATCATTTCTGCCTCCACCGACTACCGCGCCGCCGCCCAACGCAAGTTGCCGCCGTTCCTGTTTCACTACATAGACGGCGGTGCCAACGCCGAGCACACCCTGCGCCGCAACGTCAGCGATTTGGCCGACATTGCCCTGCGCCAACGGGTGCTGCGCGATATGTCGCAACTGAGCCTAGAAACCCAACTACTGGGCGAAACCCTGGCAATGCCGGTGGCCCTCGCCCCGGTCGGCCTGACCGGCATGTACGCCCGTCGCGGCGAGGTGCAAGCCGCCAAAGCGGCGGCGGCCAAGGGCATTCCCTTCACTCTGTCCACCGTTTCGGTGTGCCCAATTGAAGAAGTCGCACCGGCCATCACTCGGCCGATGTGGTTCCAGCTGTATGTACTGAAAGATCGTGGTTTTATGAAAAACGCCCTAGAGCGGGCCAAGGCCGCCGGCGTCACCACCTTGGTGTTTACCGTCGACATGCCGGTGCCCGGCGCCCGCTACCGCGACGCGCACTCGGGCATGAGCGGGCCCAACGCGCCGCTGCGGCGCATGCTGCAAGCCGTGACCCACCCCGCCTGGGCGCTGGATGTCGGCCTGCTCGGCCGCCCCCATGACTTGGGCAATATCTCCACCTACCGTGGCAACCCGACCGGCTTGGCCGACTACATCGGCTGGCTGGGCAACAACTTTGATCCGTCGATTTCTTGGAAAGACCTGCAGTGGATTCGCGACTTTTGGGACGGCCCGATGATTATCAAAGGCATCCTCGACCCCGAGGATGCCAAAGACGCGGTACGTTTCGGCGCCGACGGCATAGTCGTGTCCAACCACGGTGGGCGTCAGCTCGACGGGGTACTGTCCAGCGCTCGCGCCCTGCCGGCCATTGCTGACGCAGTGAAAGGCCAACTGGCGATTCTCGCCGACTCAGGGGTGCGCACCGGCCTGGACGTGGTACGCATGCTCGCCCTCGGGGCCGACAGCGTGCTGCTTGGCCGCGCCTATATTTACGCCTTGGCTGCCGCCGGTGGCGCCGGCGTCAGCAACCTGCTGGAGCTGATCGAAAAAGAAATGCGCGTGGCCATGGTGCTGACTGGGGCCAAAACGATTCGCGACATCAGCGCCGACTCGCTGGTACGCGAACTGGGCCGCTGAGCAGGCCGCTACACCGCCACTGCAGGAACCAGAACATCAGTGTAAGTAGGGTGGATGGCGCTTTTCCATCCACCACGGTCGCGACTCGGTGGATCGATACAACGCGATCCACCCTACGCTCCTGCAAATAGAAGATAACCGATCACTTCCGGAGCACTCATGAGCCTGCCCGCCGCCTTTCTCGCCGCCGTCGAAGCACTAATTCCGCGCAACAGACGCTTCGACGACCCGCTGTCGACCCTGGCCTTCGGCACCGATGCCAGCTTCTATCGGCTGATCCCCAAGTTGGTGCTACGGGTCGAGCGCGAAGCCGAAGTGATAGCGCTGTTGCAACTGGCCAGCGCCCATCAGGTGCCGGTGACCTTTCGCGCCGCCGGCACCAGCCTGTCGGGGCAAGCCATCAGCGACTCGGTATTGATAGTGCTGGGCGATAACTGGAGCGGCCGCGAGATTCGTGGTCAGGGCACGCAAATCCGCCTGCAACCGGGCGTAATAGGCGCACAAGCGAATGCCGTGCTGGCACCCTTCCAACGCAAAATCGGCCCTGATCCAGCCTCGATCAACGCCTGTAAAATCGGCGGCATAGTCGCCAATAACGCCAGCGGCATGTGCTGCGGCACAGCGCACAACAGCTACCACACCCTGGCCGGCATGCGCCTAGTGCTGGCCGACGGCAGCGTAGTGGACACCGAGGACCCACTCAGCGTGGCGCGCCTATTTGCCACTCACGCCGACCTGCTCGCGCAACTGACCGAACTGGCCTGCAACACCCGCGCCAACAGCAAGCTCGCCGCAAAAATTCGCCATAAATACCGGCTGAAAAACACCACCGGCCTGTCACTCAATGCCCTGATCGACTACGACCAACCGCTGGATATCCTCACCCATTTGATGGTCGGCTCCGAAGGCACTCTGGGCTTTATCAGCGCAGTGACCTACCACACAGTGCCGGACTATCCGCACAAGGCCAGCGCACTGCTGGTGTTCCCTGACGTGCAAAGCTGCTGCCTCGCCGTGACGGTACTCAAAAGCCAGCCAGTGTCGGCGGTGGAACTGCTCGACCGCCGCAGCCTGCGCTCAGTCGAGAACAAAGCCGGCATGCCGGTCTGGGTCAAAGAGTTGTCCGCCAATGCCTGCGCCCTGCTGATCGAGTCACGCGCCGCCAGCCAAACGCAGCTAGAAGAGCAACTGGTGCAAGTGATGGCGTCCATCGCCCACTTCCCACTGGAGAAACAGGTCGATTTCAGCACTGACCCACAGGTTTACGAGCAACTGTGGAAGATCCGCAAA
>JAIETJ010000092.1 GCA_019745275.1 Pseudomonadaceae bacterium
GCGAGGCGGCGTTTCTCGTCGCTCATTTGGAACAACCAAACCGCGCTCCTCGTGCCTTGCCTCGCGCAAAAACAGGCTCCGGCGCGGCCGTGAATGAAACGGGAACAGACCCTAGCGCAAAGCTGCACGCGAGGGCCGCCGTAGGCGCTAGATGGCGGTTGTTGCTGGATAGGTTTCCAGCTCGAGGTCTTTGTAGCGTTGTTCGAGTTCTTGACGAATTTGCCGGCGCTGCTGGGCGTGCAAAAACCGCCTTTTGTCGTCGGGGTGGCTGATATCCAATGGCTGCACCGGGATAGGTTTGCCGTCGTCGCCGACCGCCACCATGGTCACGAAGCAGCTATTGGTGTGGCGCACCGAGCGTTCACGAATGTTTTCGGTGACCACCTTGATGCCAATCTCCATGGAGGTGCGGCCGGTGTAGTTGACCTTGGCGAGAAAGGTCACCAGTTCGCCGACATTGATCGGTTGGCGAAAGGTTACTTGGTCAACCGATAAGGTCACCGCGTAGCAGCCGGCATAACGGCTGGCGCAGGCGTAGGCGACTTCATCGATGTACTTCAGCAGGGTGCCGCCGTGCACTTTGCCGGAAAAATTGGCCATGGTCGGGGTCATCAACACCGTCATCGACAGCTGGGCGTTTGCGGAATCCATAACAGGCTCTTCAGTAGGTCGGGGGATCTTCGCTGAGCGAAGAATGCAGTGCGCAGGCCTGCAAGGATAACGCCAGCCCGCTCCATGCGCCCGCACAAATCTGTTGAATGCCATGTTTTGGCGCGCTCAAGTGCCCCGCGTAGGCAACCTAGGCCGCGCGTGAGCGGAGTAGATGCGGGCTTTTGGTGCGCCGTGCCATATTGGTGCGCCCTGTCTGTGCGCGTTTATTTACCGGCCGAGAGGCCGAAGTCGATGGCCAGATTGGCCCCGCTGATGGCCTCGGCGTAGGGCTGACAGAGAAACCAGACCAGCTCGGCAACTTCCTCGGGGCGAATAAAGCGTGCATTGCGGCCCTGTGGATAGAGCGCCAGCAACTCGCGCTTGTAGCCGTCGGGGTCGCCTTGGCCGTATTGCTCGGCCTGAAAATCCAGCATCGGCGTGGCGATATCACCGGGCGATACGCAGTTCACTCGCACGCCGTCGGGGGCTAAATCCAGAGCCAGGGTTTTGCTGAGTAAGGTCAGCGCGCCCTTGCTGGCGCAGTACAGGGCGGCGTTACGATTGCCTTGATGACCGGCGTCGCTGGCGATATTGACGATGCCGCCACGGCTGTCGCGCAACGCCGGGATGGCCGCCGCGCACATAAAGAACGCCGCCTTGAGGTTGACGTCCATGACTAGATCAAAGTCAGCCTCGCTGCAGCTTTCCACCGGGCCCTCGCGCCAAACCCCGGCGGCGTTGACCAAGGCGTCTAAGCGGCCGGCACTGGCCAGCACCTGACTAAGCAGCTCGCTGCAGTTAACCGGGTTACGCAGGTCGCTGGCCACGCTGGCGGTCAGTGGCAGGCTGTGCGCCAACGCCTGCAGGCCAGTGCTATTGATGTCGGTGGCTGCCACCCGCCAGCCACCGGCGGCAAAACGCCGGGCCAGCGCACTGCCGAGGCCCCCGGCGGCGCCAGTGATGAGTACTACGGGTTGGCTCATGGGAATCTCCATAGATAAGCGTCGAGTGCAGGAATTTGATCCGGGCGGAGGGCGGACGTAGGGCGGACTCAGGAGCGCAGCGAACAGTCCGCCAGCACCGGCGTCCCCTTGGCGTACTGCCTGCGGCGAGTACACCCTACGCGAGTACAGCCCAGATCATCCCTGCGCCTTAGATCAGGCTCAGGCGTGGGTCAAATACCAACGCCAGTCTTGCTCGCCGACTTCGCCCATAAACTCGCGCAGTTCGGTGTGTTTAATTGCCAAGAACACCTTGAGGAATTCGGCGCTGAATTGCTCCTTGGCCCAGTCTGATTGCTCCAGCGCACGCAGGGCGGTCAGCCAGTCGGTGGGTAAGAACTCCTTGGCTTGCGCGTAACCGTTGCCGGTAATCGCCGGACCCGGATCGACTTGGTTGTTAATGCCGTGATGGATGCCGGCGAGGATGGCCGCCGCCGCCAAATAGGGATTGGCATCCGCGCCGCAGATGCGGTGCTCGATGTGCCGGCTGTTGGCCGGACCGCCGGGCACGCGGAACGACACGGTGCGGTTATTCACCCCCCAGCTCTTGGCCAGCGGCGCATAGCTGTTGGCCTGAAAACGCCGGAACGAGTTGGCGTTCGGGCAGAAAATCGCCAGTGAATCGAGCAGCGTGCTCATCATCCCGCCGATCGAATGACGCAGCAGCGGCGTACCGTGCGGGTCTTCGGATGCATAAAGATTGTTGCCTTGCGCATCGGCCAGACTGACGTGCATATGCATGCCGCTGCCGGCCTGATCGCCAAACGGTTTGGCCATAAAGCAGGCTTGCAACCCGTGCTGGTGGGCCACGCCCTTGACCAGCCGCTTGTAACGCACGCCTTCGTCAATCGCTTGCAGGGCGTCGAAGCGGTGCTCCAAGGTCAGCTCTAACTGGCCGGGGGCGTATTCGGAAATCGCCGTGCGCACTGGCAAACCCTGCACTTCACAGGCGGCATACAGGTCATTGAGAAACGCCTCGACCTGCTCCAGTTCGGCCACGCCATACACCTGCGGTGCTTGTGGGCGCACCCCGTTGGCTTGGCGCGCCGGTTGCGGCCGGCCATTGGCATCCGGTTGCTGATCGAGCAGATAAAACTCCAGCTCCACCGCCATCACCGGGTGGTAGCCGTCGGCTTTTAAGCGCTCAATCACCCGGACCAAGGTATGCCGTGGGTCGGCGGGGGTGGCGGGCAAACCTTGTGTGGGGTGCATGCTCACTTGCAGTTGGCCGGTCGGCTGGGCGCGCCAGGGTTGCAGGGTCAGGCTGCCGGGTAGCGGGTAGGTCCAGCAGTCGGCATCCGCCACGTCCCAGACCAGCCCGGTGGCTTCGACATCTTCGCCGTTGATGGTCAGCGCCAGAATCGAGCTGGGCAGCGGTCGGCCGTTCTCGTAGATGGCCAGCAGTTCGGCGCGGTGCAGCAACTTGCCGCGCGGCACGCCGTTGGCGTCGATTAAAAACAGTTCAATCAGGCGTACTTCCGGGTGTTGCTCAAGAAAGTCGCGGGCTTCTTGGATATCGGCAAATTGCATGATGGGCTCTCACCTTGGGGGCACGTTGTGCGCCGGGGCGTAGGGTGGATGGCGCTTTATCCATCCACCGTGGGGATTGGTTGTCGATGCGGCCTGCTGGTGGATGAAAAGAGCGTCATCCACCCTAGGTTCTTGTGTGCCTTTATTCCCGCGCGCCGGGGATGGCCAGCAGTTCGCTCAAGGCGGTATCTAGGGTAGCGATCAGCCGGTCGACATCCGCCGCCGTGGTGCTCGGGCAGCACAGGGTCATGTTGTGGAACGGGGTGATCAAAATGCCGCGATTGATCAAGTACAGGTGCAGGGCCATTTGCAGTTCATCGTGAAAGGCCGCCTCGGCTTGTGCGCCGGTCTTCGGTGGCTGCGGGCAGAACTGAAACTCGCTGCGTGCGCCCAGTTCGGTCACCGACCACTGCAGGTCGTACTGGCTGATTAGGCTACGAAAGCCATCGGCCAAGCGTTTGGCCAGCGGCAACATATGTGCGTAGGCGGCGGGCGTCATCACCTGCTCAAGGTTGGCGCGCATGCAGTGCATGGCCAGCGCGTTGGCCGACAGGGTGGTGCCCATGCCGCTGTGGCCGTGCCCATGATTACCGGCACTGGCGCGTTTGCGCGCCGCTTGCATGGCCTCGGCCATCGCCGCGCTGCAACCGAAGATGCCGCAGGGCACGCCGCCGGCGATCGGTTTACCGACCACGAAAAAGTCCGGCTCCAGGTTCCATAATTTAGTGCAGCCACCGATGTCGGTGGAGATGGTGTGGGTTTCGTCGATGATCAGCAGGCTGCCGTACTTCTTGGTCAGCTCGCGGCATTTCTGCATAAAACCGGGCTCGGGCATGACCATGCCGATATTGGTCATCGCCGGTTCACACATCAACGCGGCCACGTCGCCTTGGGCCAGTGCGGCCTCCAGTGCGGCCACGTCGTTGAATGGGATCGAGCGGCTGTACTGGGTCAAATCATAGGCCTGACCGATCAAGCCGGAGCGCGGCTGGGTTTCGCCGTCGTGGCAACGCACCATCACGTCATCGACGGTGCCGTGATAGCAGCCGTCGAACACCAGCAGCACCTTGCGCTCGGTGATGCCCCGGGCCCAGCGCAACACATAGCGGTTGGAGTCGGTGGCGGTGGCGGTGACCTGCCAATACGGCAAGCCAAAACGGGCGGCCAGCAGCTCGCCGGCAACGATGGCGTCTTCGCCGGGCAGCATGGTGGTCAGGCCATTATTGGCTTGTTCGCTGATGGCTTTGGCGATTGGGTCTGGTGAGTGGCCGAACATGCTGCCGGTGTCGCCGAGGCAAAAGTCGATGTACTCATGACCGTCCACGTCATAAAAACGTGCGCCCTTGGCCCGCTCGACAAACAGCGGTGAAGGCGTCGACCAGTCGGCCATCCAATGCATCGGCACGCCGCCGAATAACGAGTTGCGCGCCCGTTCGGCCAAGGCCACGGACTTAGGGTTTTGTTGGATAAAACGCTGCCGCTCACGGGCGGTGAAGGTTGCTACGGCGGCTGGGCTGATACCACTGGAGGTCATGTTGAACGCCTTGTTCGGATTTATGCACATTGTTATTTGTGATCACAAAACTGTCAATAGGTGGATTTAACGCTTATTTTTGTTAGGATTGATTTAATTTGTGATCACAGAGATAGAAAAAAATGCCTAATTCCATCTGGCAGGGTCAGGTCGCACTGGTGAGCGGTGCGGGCAGCGACAGCGGTATCGGCTTGGCTATCGCCCGCCGTTTGGGCCGTGCCGGCGTGCGCGTATTACTCACCGCCAGCAGTGTGCGCATCCAGCAGCGCGCCGCCGAGTTGCACGCTGAAGGTATAGACGCTCGCGGCATGTCGGCGGATTTGACCGACGAAGCGCAGGTGGCCGAGTTGGCCGCTTGGGCGTTGGCGCAGTTTGGCCATGTCGACATTTTGGTGAATAACGCAGGGATGGCCATGCAAGGCAGTCCGGAGCCGTTTGCCGAAGTCGCGAGCATGGATTTGGCCACTTGGAACCTCTCGCTGGCGCGCAACCTGACCACCACTTTTTTGCTCACCCGCGCCTTGTTGCCGGGTATGCAGGCGCGTGGTTACGGGCGCATCGTCAATATCAGTTCGACCACTGGCACCCGTGGTAGCAACCCCGGCGAGGCGGCCTACAGCGCGGCCAAAGCCGGCATGCTCGGCTTCAACATGGCGCTGGCCTTGGAGGTGGCCAAGCAAGGCATCACCATCAACAGCGTAGCGCCGGGCTGGATCGCCACCGGTTCGAGCACCGACGAAGAACGCCACGCCGCCGAGTACACCCCGATCGGCCGCGCCGGCCGCCCCGAGGAAGTGGCGGCAGCGGTGGCGTTTTTGGCCTCGCCGGAGGCCAGTTACATCACTGGCGAAGTCCTAGTCGTGGATGGCGGCAATTGCCTAATCGAAAACAAAGCCCCCTGCTGAGCGGCTGCGCCTGGCCCCAGCTCGCTCGCTCAGAAACTCGTAAATATTTCGGAGAACCCCATGCACAACTGCTTACTGACCCTTAGCCAACTGCCTGCTCCGCCGTGCGGGAATCGTTAAGCCATGGCCGATAATCTGCAAGAACAGCTTTATCAAAACATCCGTGCCGGGCTGTTGAGTGGTCGCTTTCAGCCCGGTGAGCGGTTGAAGATTCGCGATCTGGCCGCCGAATGGGGCACCAGCCCGATGCCGGTGCGCGCCGCCTTACAACGGCTGGTTGCTGAGGGTGCTCTGGAGGGCGAGGCGCAACGCTCCTTACGCGTGCCGGCGATGACCCGTGAGCGCTTCGAGCAGTTGTTGCCGGTGCGCTGCAACCTCGAAGGGCTGGCCGTGGAATTGGCGGCAGCGCGCATCAGTACGGCCGAATTGGCGACCCTGCAGGGCTGCGTCGAGCGTATGGAAGTGGCCCTGCGTGAGCGCGATGTGCAGGCCTATCTAGCCGACAACAGCGCCTTTCACCTAGCTTTGTATGGCGCCTGCAACAACCCGGTATTACTGCGGCTGATCGAGTCGTTGTGGCTGCAAGTGGGGCCGTTTTTCAATCGACTGTTCACCGAGGCCGACTTGTCGCTGCGCTTGAATGACTTTCACGGCGACTGCCTCAAAGCCCTGCAGGCCGGCGACGGCAAAGCGGCGCGCGCGGCGATTGAGCAAGACCTGAATTACTTTGGGCGGTTCTTGCTGAATTTGTTGAGCTTGCAGGCGGGGGAGTGAGGCGGGGCGGATTGTTTGTGGCGCAGAGATTGGCGGGTTATTCGCTGTGAGTGGCGGGCTGTTCGCTGTAAATGGCGGACTGTTCGCTTCGCTCCTGAGTCCGCCCTACGTCCGCCCTATGCTCTATGCCCGTTCTACTTTTTACGCCCTACGTTCTAGGTTGGCCATGGGGGTGTCGGTTTAGCTTTCTAGCCACACGTCGCGGGCCCAGTGCCAGACCGAGTCCCAAGTCTCGTCGGTGAGTTCGGCTTCGGCGCCGGACCACAGGGTTACTTCGCCTTCGACATCGACCACGTAGTAATCGTCGCCATCTTGGCAGATCGGTACCAGATCACGCGGTACGCCTAGGCTCCAAGCGGTGGCGGTGACTTCTGGCAGGTAGGTGTGCGATTGCGGGTCGCTGGCGGTCACCGGCTCGAGGCGGCCATAGACCACGTCGCTGACTTTCAGCAAAAACTCACGCAGTTCAAACGGCAGGTGAATCAACAGTTGCTCTTGAATTTCGACCAGCACTTCTTCCTCGGGTAACTCCAGCGGCACCGGTACGGTTTCGTTGAGTTCACGCAGTTGTTCGATCACTTCTTCCATGTTCGGCTCCGGCAGATGGACGGCGGCGGGCAGGCAAAAATTGCCATTGCCACGCGCATGGCGCCGAGTTTAACAGGCTCGGCCAGCGCTCTTGGCGAGGATGCTTAAGGGTTTTGCTGCTATGGTCGATAAACAAGCTAAGACCCGCACTTGTAGCCAGTGAGAACGCCGCATGAAGAGCGAAGCCGAACCCAGCAGCGATGCCGTCCTCAGCGATGCCGAGCGCCTGCAACTGTTAGAGAAAGCCAGTAAATTAAATCGGCTGATAATTGCTGGCGTGGCCGCAGTGGTGCTGATCATCGTCTTGGTCACGGTGATAGTGCAAACGGTCAACCTGATGCGCAGCGATCCAGCCGACCAGACCGCCGAGCAAATTGATGGGCTTAACAAACAATTACACAGCGTGCAGGCTGAGGTGGGCGAATTAAAAGATCAGCTGCAGCAACAAGAAGCGAAAATTGCCCACGTGGCTCAGCAGCAAACCGGTAACTTGGCCGGTATTCTGAAACCCACGCAAGACCCTGGCACGGTTGAGCAACTGGCGAAAACCCTGCTCGGACAAGAAAAGGACTTCCAGCAAGTGGTGCTGACCCTGCAGGTGGGCATGCGCGATCTGGCTTATATGCTGCCCGGTTCGCGCACTTGGTTGGAGTATTACACCGAGTCGCTGAACAAGTCGGTGGCTACCAGCAAGGTGCGCAGCACCGAGATTCAACAATGGGCCAGCGGCCAAGCGCCGGTTGCGGTGGTACCGCTTGGGCTGTCAGCCAAAGCCGTTCCGCCAGCACCGCCGGTTGCCCCAGCCCACGCCGCGCCGACCCAGCATTAACTCCACGCGGCGCCTTTGGCCGAACTGCCCAGCGTCGCGGCAGTTCGGCGCTAAATTCGTGGACAGCGCTGTGCCACGCTCCACGGTCCTTTAACTGCCTCTTTGGAGTGTTCCGTGGCTGTGCATAATCGACTTAATCGCGTGGTGAGCTGGATCTATCGACTACCGGCTAGCTGGCGGCCAACGCTGCTCAGCCGTTTGTTTGGCTCGCAGGTAAAACTGGTGGGTACTGCGGGCGTTCGGGTGCAGGCCATCAGCCGCAGCAGTGCGACCTTAAGCATCGCTAACCGGACTAAGGTGCAAAACCATATTGGCGGCGTGCATGCGGCAGCCATGGCCTTATTGGCCGAGTCGGCAACCGGGTTTTTAGTCGGCATGAACCTGCCGGATAACAAGCTGTTGTTGATTAAGTCGCTGCAGGTGGATTACCGCAAACGCGTGGTCGGCGGCTTAACCGCGGTGGCCAGCCTGACGCCTGAGCAAATTAGCGCGATTGCTCAGCAAGATAAGGGCGAGGTATTGGTCGCCGTGACTGTTACCGATGAGTCTGGCAGCGCGCCGATTGACTGTGCCATGTGCTGGGCGTGGATCAGTAAAAAGCCCCCGTTGCCCAGCAACGAGGGCTAGGGTTTTAGCCGAGATGCACGAAGGCCAGTTTGTTGCCGTCTAGGTCGCGGAAGTATCCGCCGTAGAAGCCCGGCATACGCTCGCCCGGTGCGCCTTCGTCGGTCGCACCGAGGCTGATGGCCTTGGCGTATAGCTTATCGACGCCTTCACGGGAGCCGCCTGCCAGCGCGATCATGTCGCCGTTGCCCGGCGTGGCAGCTTCTTTGTTGAACGGGGTGCAGATGCCAAACATCGGCTGACCCTTGCCGGCGCTAAAGAATGCGGCGCGGCCGACATCCATCACCACCTTGGCGCCCATTTCACCGAGCAGTGCAGCGTAAAAGGCCTTGGCTTTTTCCAGATTAGCGGTACCGACCATTGCATAAGCGATCATTGCGATATCTCTCTATTGGGTAAGGGTTGTGGTGGTGTAGAACTTAGCTTTAGGCGCTTGGAATGTAGCAGCTTTGCGTGTGTTTGCTGGTGCTGAGGTGGCGAGCAAATACACAAAACCCGGGCAAGCCCGGGTTTTGTTGTTACTCGACAGTTGTTTAGTTCTGCCGCATCCCAGCGATCAGCCACGGCTGGTTGTCGCCCTGCAAGCGCTCCATCCGCCAGCTTTCGCTGAAGGCTTCGCCTTGATCGAAGCGTGAGGACTTCTCGATACCGCTGAAGGTCAGGGTAGCGATGGTTTTGTCGGCTTGATCATCGAGGCCGTCGAGTTGTACGTCGAGGTCATCGATATAGGTCGACTGGAAGGCGTCACCTAAAGAGGCACGCTCCTGGCGCAAAAACGTCAGCAGTTGTGGGGTGGTGAACTCTTCCAGCTTGTCCATTTCATTGGCATCCCAATGTTGTTGCAAGCTGAGAAAGTGCTCACGACCGGCATTGATAAAGCCACTTTCGTTGAACCAAGCCGGCGCTTTAATCACTGGTTTGGCGGCCACTGAACTGATGGACCCGCCGAAAATGTTGTTCGCGGCTGGAGTGACGTCGCGCTGATACGGTACCCCGCCAGCGGTGGCTGGCTGCGCAGTTTGCGCCTGTTGCTTGCGCCGTGAGGCGATAAAGCGAAAGGCCAAGAAGGCGATCAGGCCCATGATCAGCATGTCCATGATTTGCAGCCCTTCAAAGCCGCCGCCCATAAACATCGAGGCCAGCAGGCCGCCGGCCGCCAAGCCCGCTAAAGGGCCGAGCCAGCGCGACATGCCGCCGGCTGCCGCAGCTTTACCGGCCATGCCAGCGGCTGGAGCTGCTGCCGCTGCCGGCGCCGCTTGCTTAGTTTGGCTGGCTTGATGGCTAGGAGCTGAGCCGAGGGACTTGCCGCCGCCCATGCGCTTGGCATTGGCCTCAAGGCTCAGGGTTAGGCCTAGGCATAGCACCATGAAAAAAGTCATAAAACGTTGCATAGAAGTTGCTCCACCAGTGGTTTACACGCGGGTAGTTTGCCGGGCCTGTGTGACAGAGGCTAGCGCTAGAGTGTTTCGAGGTTTTTTCGCGAGGTTGGGTAACCGGTGTGTCGTCGGGCGGGTTGTAGACAGAATGGCGGATTGTTCGCTGCCGCATTGGCGGCCTCTTCGCTGCGCTCATGAGACCACCCTACATCCGCCCTGCGCGATACTCTGTCCGGCTTAGGCCAAGGGCAGGCGCAGGTAGAAGGTGCTGCCTTCACCCAGCACGCTGTGGTAACCGATTTCGCCCTGCATGCGTTCCATCAGGGTTTTGCAGATGCTTAGGCCTAAGCCGGTGCCGCCACGGGTGCGGGTGTCGGAACCGTCGGCTTGGGCGAATTTTTGGAAGATCCGCGCGCGAAACTCATCAGCTATGCCGACCCCATAGTCGCGCACGGCCACCTCGACTTGGCCATCGAGCAGGTGCGCGTAGATATCCACCCGACCATCGGCGCTGGAGAACTTCACCGCGTTGGAAATCAGGTTACTTAGCACTTGCTGCAAGCGCTGCGTGTCGACGGCCACCAGCAGCGGCCAAGGCAAGGCGTTGTCTAAGCGCAGATGCACGTTAAAGCTGTCGGCGTAGCCTTGGTTTTGCGCCAGTGCTTGTTGCAGCAGAGGGTTCAGATCCGTTGGGGTGAGTTGCAATTGGGTTTGGCCGAATTCGAGTTTCTCGATGTCGAGAATATCGTTGACCAAGCTCACTAAACGCTCGGAGTTGCTTTGCGCGATTTCTACCAGCGCTTGCGCCTGCTCCGGCAGTGGGCCGAACACCCCCGCCACCAACAGGCCCAGCGAGCCTTTGATGGAGGTTAGTGGGGTGCGCAGTTCATGGCTGACGGTGGCGATAAACTCGTTCTTCAGCTGTTCGACTTGTTTGCGTGCGGCGATGTCGCGCAGCAGGCAGATGTACAGTTCACGGCCCGGTAGTGCAAAGCGGCTGAGGCTGATTTCCAGCTGCAGTGGGTGCGTATCGGCGTGCCGGCCTTGCACTTGAACGTCGGTGCCGAGCAGCTTTTCTAGGGCGGCCTGAGTGTCGCCCTGCAGCGCCGGTAATAAATTCTCGAGGGGCTGGCGCAGCAGTTGTTCGCCCGGGTAGCCAAATAGGCTGTTGGCGGCAGGATTAGCCCGCTCCAGTTGGCCCTGTTGGTCGAAGATTAAAATCGCTTCGGCGGCATTCTCTAAAATTGCACTGAGCTCCAAGGTGCGTTGTTTGACCAAGCGCCGCACCTGCTCGGCGCGCCCGGTCATGCTCAGTAAAAAGCCGCCGAGCAAGCTGCACAGGAGCAAGCCACCGACCAGTTGCGCCCACGACTGACGGCTTTGGTTGTGTTGTAAAAAGTCTAGGCTGGGGGCTACCGACAACTGCAGGGTTCGTCCGCCCAGCGTCCAGCTTTCTTGCCAAACCAGTGGCTGAGCATAGGTGGGTAAGTCTGTCGAGTTGTTGCCGTACACCTGCACGGGCTCGGCGTCGGTTATATCGTGCAACTGCAGCTGAAAGTCGGCGCGTGAATAGTCACTTACCGCCGCTTCTAGCAACTCATTGATGCGCACCACGGCAGTGGCATAACCGTCTAGTTCCTGCGCGCGGTTGGCCGCGTCGGTGGGCGTGGCAGGGTGACGATAGACCGGGTAAAACAACAACACCCCGGGCTCTTGTTGGGTGTCTTGGACCAAGGTAATGGGTGCGGTCATGGCTAAGGTGCCGCTGTCGCGAGCGCGTTGCATGGCCTGCTGGCGCAGCAGCTCAGAGGCGATGTCGTAGCCCAGTGCGCGGGTGTTGGTGGCCAACGGCACTATGTAGGTGACCGGTGCGTAATAGTCGCGGACTCCTGCGCGGATAAAATTGCCGCTGGAATTGCGCTCGGTGATCTGAAAACCGGCAAAGCCCTGTGCTTGCATGGCCGCCTCATAACTGGCGCGTTGTGGGTGGCTGACCATGAGGTTCCAGCCAAGCGCACGCACGCCGGGGTACAGGCTGGGTAAATCGCCGACAAAAGCCTCAAAATCTTCGCGACTAACCTGCTGTGAGGCGGCAAATAAACGCTCAACCGACTGCACCGAGCGGCTATACAGCTCAAAGCGATTCTTCACGGCGGTGGTTATCAGTTTGCTTTGCTGATGAAAACGCTCGCGCAGTTGCTGCTCCTCGGCATGGCTGGCGCGGATAAATACCAGCACCATGATGCTGCAACTGATTAACAACGGCAGGCCGACGTTGCCGATACGGCTGCGCCACAGCGGGCGCGGTTGAGCAAACAAAATAAACATCAGCGGCGTGGCAATTAGCACGCCGATGCTGTCGCCAACCCACCAGGTTAGCCAGCTGGCGGGCATTTGCGTGGCGCTGATGATGTGGCTGAAATACAAGGTTGCCACTCCGCCACTGGCGCTGAGCATGCAGGTCAATGGGCCGCCAATCAGCAGCAAGAGGAAAATACTGCGTTCCTCAGTGAGTGAGTTGGGGAAGCCCACCAGCCGCTTGATCAGCCAGCACGCCGATAGGCATTGCAGGGTGGTGCCTAAGGCGATGCCGCCGGCGACGGCCAAGCCAACGCCACTCAACGGACCGCCGATACTCAAATTGAGTAAGGTTGAGCCGATAAAAACCCCGAGCAGCAGCGGATAACCCCAGATCAGCACGGCGGCTAAGGCGATGCCCACCGGCGGAAACATTGCACTGACAAAGCCCGGCGGGATCGCCAGCAACAGAGCCAAACGCCCAGCCAGCACATAGGCGGCGGCCAGTAAGATGATTTTGCCCCAAGAGGGCACGCGAGAGGCATGGATTGCGGGCATAAACGGCGCTGGCTCCGATAACACAGCAGGCCGCCAAGTAGCACAGGCGGCCAAGCAGAGTGGGCGTATAGCTAGCAGTTAAGCAGGTCTGGCGGGAGTTGCTGGCGGGCTTGTAATCTACTTCGCGGGGGTAAGGCGCAGGGTGTTGGGTAATCTGTCGTTGTTTAGCGCTGGCCACCGCGCCGCCAAGTCTGAGTTTGGCGGGCGCTATTAGCGAGTGCCTAGAACACCCGGCTGACGGGCACCTGAGGGTGCCCTACAGCCGAACTGAGCGGTGTACGCTTAAGGCAGCAAGACCTTGTCGACTACGTGGATCACGCCATTGGACTGGATCACATCGGCAATCGTGATGGCTGCGCTTGAGCCTTTGCTGTCCGTCACGTTAAGCAGCTTACCGTTATAGCTAACGGTCAGATTTTCGCCTTGTACGGTGGTCAGCATGGTTTTGCCGCCGTCTTTAGTGGCCGCGGCCATCAGGTCTTTGGCGGTGTGGGTGCCGGCCACTACGTGGTAGGTCAGGATGGTGGTCAGAGTGGCCTTGTTTTCCGGCTTTACCAAGCTTTCCACAGTGCCAGCCGGCAGTGCGGCGAAGGCCGCATTGGTTGGGGCGAACACGGTGAAAGGGCCTTTGCTGTTCAGGGTGTCGACCAAGCTGGCGGCCTTAACGGCGGCGACTAAAGTGGTGTGATCCTTTGAGTTAACGGCGTTTTCGACAATGGTCTTGTTCGGGTACATAGGTGCACCGCCAACCAGTACCGAATCGACGGCGAAGGCCGGCAATGCAGCGCCGATGGCCAATGAAAAACAAGCAGTAGCAAGTGCGTGGCGAACCAGTTTCATGGGTAACTCCGTAGTTTAAGTGGCCCCATTAAGTGGGGTATTAAAGCTACGGAGTGGTTTGCGCCACGGATGCATCAGAGGGTAAAAATATTTCCTTTTGCCACTACTGGGCCGGTCGGTTGTTGCGTCGGTGAGCCGCCAGCCGGCTCAAGCGAGATAGCCAATAGCGTATTGGCGCTCATCTGTTGTTGGAGGTCGGCGGGGATTTCCACACTCATCGCTAGGTCCGCCGGCAATATGCCGAGGGAGCGTGGTTTAGCGCCAGGGCTGATAAACCACAGCTCGGCGACCCGGCCATCAAGTTCGATGCTGGAGGCCGGAATGATGGTGATACGTTGGCGCTGCGCATCGACGGTGGCGGTGTACAGGGCCGCGCCATTTTCGAGCTGCAAAGCGGCGGTCAGTGGGGCGCTATAGTTGGCGGGTTTAGGCTGCATGATTAACACACCACCCAGCACCAAGCTGGCGGCCAAGGCTCCGGCCGAGAGACCGCGCCACACCGCTAAGCTGCTCCAGAAACTCCTGCGCGGCGTTATCGGCTTAGCTGCGGGGGTGACCGGCAGTGCCAACGCTAGTTCGTGGGTGATGCGCGGCCAGATAAAACTCGGCGCCTCGAGCGCGTCGTACTCTTCAGTCAGCGGGCCGAGGCGCTGTTGCCAAGCGTTCAGGTGCGCCGCGTAGTGTGGGTGGTTGGCAACTAAATCGGCCACTTCGGCGCGCTCGCTGGCATCCAGTACGCCCAACACATACTCGGCAATGCGCAGTTCAAGTTCTTGCGGGGTAAGGCTGTCGATGCTGTTCATTGTTCTAAACAAGCCTTGAGGCGCAGTAGGCCCCGGCGAATCCAGCTTTTCATGGTTCCTAACGGCACGCCTTGGCGGCTTGCCAGTTCGTCATAGGTACAGCCATCGAGAAACGCCGTGCGGATTATCCCTTGGTGGTTATCCGCAAGCGTCGTCAGGCAGTGGTCGAGGCGGCGGCGATCGCTGGCCAGCTCTAACGGGTCGACGGGTTCATGGGCCATCAGCGCGTCGGCGGACTCGAGTGGCTCTTGGTTGCGTTCAACGCCGCCGGTGCGCAGCCGATCGATACATTTGTTACGGGCAATCATGGCCAGCCAGGTAATCGGGCTGGCGATTTTTGCGTCAAATAAATTGGCTTTACGCCAGACCAAGACATACGCCTCTTGTAGGGCATCTTCGGCGTCACTGCGTTGGCTGAGCATGCGCGCACAAATGCCGAAGAGTTTTGCCGAGGTCAGTCGATAGAGCGCGTCAAAGGCTTGCCGGTCTTGTTGCGCAACCGCCGTCAGCAAGTCGCTGAGGTGTTGCCGGCGTAGGACGTCATCATTCATGGTCATGGGTGGGGGCGACTCAGTTGTGTGGCGGCCTCAGTCTATGTGTTTTAACCCTAGCAGGCCTGCAGTGTAGTTCGGTGGCGGGCAAGCACGAGCTGAGCGCTGGTGTTTGCCCGCATCGGGATTACTTGGCGCTGTTGGTTGAGGTTGGGACTGGCCCGCTGCCGGCCTCAACATCGCGGTACATAGGGGCTAGCTTGGCCAGTAGCTGATTTTGCGCAGTAAAGGGCACATCATGTTTGTCCATGGCTATTTGCAGCGACTCAACCAGCGAATTAAATTCGGCGCGGCCCACTTTAAACTTGGCATGGGTGCTTTTCATGTCGCGGCCGGGATATTTACAGCCGCCGTCGAGCAGGTCGCAAAACTGTTCAACCAACATAAACTTAATAAAGTCTTTTTTCGGATTATCGAAAAACGGTTTGGTCAGCGGTGCGGCAATCAAGTTAAGCATCATGTCATCAACAATTAGCACTAAGCCGGGCTTGCCGCCAAATTTCTCAAAGGTGGTTTGTTCGGCGTGCGCCTGCACGCTGACTAGCGCGAGCAAGGCGGTTAATAACAAACTGTAAAGCTGCCGCTGGCCAGTTGTAAATTGGATAAAGAGTGAACGCATGGTGAAATTCCTTTAATAGTGGTTAGACACTTGCTAATTAGAAGCCAAGTTGTACCGATAGATAGGTTGCTTGTTGATCGGTGAAGCCGTTCAGGCCGAGCTTGCTACCGTCCACGACATTGCCCAAATTAACGTAGGCGGCGGTTAATGAAACGTTCTTGGTCGGGGCGTAGGCGATAAATACGTCCCACCAATCGTCTTCGGCCAAGGTGCCGTTGGGTAAGTTACTTTTATCTAAATTATCCGGCTTCATCCGGTATTCGGCGCCCACGGTTAAATCGCGCGACAACAAATAGGCGGTGGAAAATTCGAGCTGTGGTTTATAGCTGTTGTTGTCTTCGCTACCAAAACCGAGCAGGCCCAGTTGGTTGGCTTTGGTCATCCGCAGGGTGCCGTTAACCAATAAGCTTTGGCCGATAAACAGTTTGGTGGCCGATAGGTAGTAATCAACGCCGGCGTCATCTTTGGCGCCGAGAAACTTAACCAGTTTTTCTTCTTGGTTCTTCTTGTATTGCACGCCGGCGGCGATTTGCGGCATCCAAGTGTCTTGATCCAGCACAGCTTCGCCAGCCAGCCGAACCTTGGCGCCGAGGATGGTTTGCTTGATATCGCTGGTGCCTAATAAGCCGCCTAAGGCGCTGTTCAAATCACTGACATTGAAGCGTTGTTCGGCCAGCGACAGCTCCACCCGGTCATATAAACCCACGGTTAGCCCTTCGGTGCTCAAGGCAAAATCCTGGGCATCGGCATATGAGTAATGCAGGCTAGCGCCGATTTCGTCGTCGGTGCCGTAGCCACCGATCACCGCCCAAGGGGTTAAACCGCCGCCTGCCGCGCCTTCGAGTTGCGACACGCCGCCAGTCAGCAGCAATTTGCTGCTGTGGCTGCCCTCGGCCAGCGCCAGATTGCTGGCCAAGAGCAGGCTTGCGGCTGCAATGGCGAGGGGCAGTGATAGGTTTTTGCGAGTGGGCCTGTGTGCGTTGTGCATGAATCCTCCAGACTAAATTCGAGTGCTGGTGGTCAGCGACTCGCTCATCAGTCATTCAGGTACGCAACAAAGGCCAATCTGGATGCACGCGCGGCGAATTTATTTTTTACCCGCCCGGCGCGTGTTCGGGGCGGGGGTATTTAGTTGGCTAATCAGGTGGCTATTGGGTCGCGCTCGGGTCGCAGCCCGGCTGCAATTGCAGTTGGTTGTCGGCGCGCAGCGTGGGGGGGATTTTCGGGTCGTCACTGAGGTTGAAATTGCGCTGCAACCACAGGGCGGACTCGGCCAGCGTGGCGTTGACCGGCGGCACTGTGAACTCCCAATGACTGTCGCGGGTGCGCATGCAGCGGCTATTGATGGTCAGCGTCGGGGCGTCGGCAAAGACTTGCTTGGGGTTGTTCAGCGGGGTGGCGATCAGCTTTAGATTGCCCTGCTGATCATCGACGTACAGTCGGTAGAACCAGTCGTTACGAATATCCAGCAACTGATTGCCCACCGAAATGGCGCTAAAGGGTTGCTGGCGAAACAGTAAGCCGTAGCTGCGCAGATACACCCAGCCCGACAGGCTCGGGTCAAACGGGCTGGCCGGGTAAGGCTCGCTCTCGAGTAGATTATCAAACTGCAATTGGCCGCTGGCATCGCTGTGCAAGCGCCACAGGTCGTAAGGGCCGTCGCCACGGGTTTTGACTAATACATCGTTGTGCCCGAGCACGCTCACTTCGCGGATGGCGCGTTCTTCATTACCGCCCGAGGCGTCCTTGAAGTAGCGGTAGTTGTGGCCATTTTGACTCAGCTGGTAAAGCAGCTGTGCCTGCACTTGGGGCTTGGCCTCTGCGCCGCTGGGGCGGTAGTCGTAGCGCAGTTCCTGCAATTCCCAGTTGCTGCCCTTGGCTAGGCTGCGTTGCTGCACGGGCAGCAGGCAACGCTTGGTCCGCTCACTGGCGGCCACTTCGGGGTGCTGGTCGCCGAGACAGAGGTCGTCGGCGAGCATGCTTTCGCGCGCGTAGGGTTTGGCATCGGGATGTTGGTAAGGGTTGGTGTTGATGGCACTGCAGTCCCTGGCGGTGATGTCGATGCTGTCGTCGAAGCTCTCCACGCTCGGGCCGCTGGCCCAGCCGAGGCTCTCGAAGCTGCGCGGTTGGCGGCCGTGATCGATCTGCCGCAAGTTAATGCCCCAGAGCTTGGGGTCGGGTCTGGGCAGCTGTTGCTCGGCGCGTAGTTTTAGTTCGCCGCCGGGCAACAGTTGCAGGTTGCTGGCGAACCACGCCGGACCATCGACAAACTCCAAGCGCTCGTTCGTCGAGCTGCCTAGTTTGCCGTACAGGCGCGGGTGGCTAAATTCAAAGTCAGGCAGCACAAAGCAGCCCGCGTCTAAGCGCAGTTCGCTCAGTTGCTTGCCGCTGTTGAGGTCAACGGCGCGCACCCGTGGGGCTGGATTGTGCTCGGCATCGGTGCCCCAGGGCGTGTCGGCGAGTAACGCGGTGTCGCCTTGGATATCGAGCAGCGCGCCGATGCCAATGTCGACCACCCGCAACGGCTGGCGCTGGATCATATACAGGTTGCGCTCACCCGCTAGGGCAATCCAGCCGGGCCGGCGGGCATCGGTGAACCAGCTGTTGGGTAGGTCTTTGAGCAGCACCTTGGCTTGCAGCTGGTTGCCCTGCATCGACAGATGGGCCAGCTCATAATCCTTGCCGCTGCCGCGATTAAACAGGGTCAAGGCGTTTTGTGCGTCGAGGGTCGCAGCGTCGAACAGTTGCACGCCCCGGCGCTCGTCGGTATCGGGCTCGATCAACTCGGCCAAGTCGCCGGCGTCGATGGTGCTGCCGGCATACTGCAGGCGGGTTTCGATGGAAGTCGAGGGGCCGGCGTTCCAGCCCATATGCTCGACGGTGTAGTGGCTTACGCGAAATTCTTTTTCGGCGCAGCCGCTGATGCTCAGTAGTGCGGCGACCAGCAGTAAATAAGTACGCACATCCCTGTCCTTGGGCTTGGCCCAGTGTGGTTGAGTGGTTGCCCACTCAAGGGTTACAACGGCTCCAGCTTGGCATAGCCGAGCATCAGCCATTTAGTCCCTTCGTTGGCAAAATTCACCTGCACCCGCGCTTGGGCGCCGGCGCCTTCGAAGTTGAGGATTACCCCATCGCCGAACAGTGAGTGGCGTACCGACTGGCCGAGGCTGAAGTCGGTTTCCGGCACATTGGCGCCTGCAAACAAACTGCTGTCGCTCATGCTCTGGTTGCGCGGCGCGCCGAACGGGCGGCTGACGCTGTTGTTCAGGCGCACTTCCTGAATCAACCCCTCGGGGATTTCTCGCACGAAGCGCGAGACCTTGTTGCGTGTCTCGGCGCCGTACAGCCGGCGGGTTTCCGCGTAACTGATGACCAACCGGCGCATGGCCCGGGTGATGCCAACATAGGCCAGGCGGCGTTCTTCTTCGAGGCGACCGGGTTCTTCTAGGCTCATTTTGTGCGGGAACAGGCCTTCTTCCATGCCGACCAAGAACACCAGCGGAAACTCCAGACCCTTGGCGCTGTGCAGGGTCATCAACTGCACGCTGTCTTCATGTTCGGCGGCTTGGGTGTCGCCGGCCTCCAGCGAGGCGTGATCGAGGAAGGCTGCCAGCAGGGTGGTTTCTTCCTGAATTTCGGCGTTCTCGAAGTGGCGTGCGGCGCTGACCAGCTCTTCCAAGTTATCCACTCGGGCCTGGGCTTTTTCGCCTTTTTCTTCCTTGTGATAGGCGAGCAGGCCGGATTGCTCGATCACCGTTTGGGTCATCAGGCCCAGCGGCATTTCCACGGCTTTGGCGGTGAGCAATGCGATGCTTTCGAGAAAACCGGCCACGGCGGCCGTGGCGCGCGGCGGCAGGCCTTTGTTGGCCACCAGTAACTGGCAGGCGGCCCACATCGACAGGTCGGCGGCGCGCGCCTGTTGGCGAATGGTTTCGACGGTTTTCTCGCCAATGCCACGGGCCGGCACGTTAATCACCCGTTCCAGCGCCGCGTCGTTACCCGGCTGCGAGAGCAGGCGCAGGTAGGCCATGGCGTTTTTGATTTCGGCGCGCTCGAAGAACCGCTGACCGCCGTAGATGCGGTAGGGAATGGCCTCGCGCAGCAAGGCTTCTTCGAGAATCCGCGACTGGGCGTTGGAGCGGTACAAAATGGCAATGTCGGCGCGGGCCAAGCCTTCCTTATGGGCGCTCTGGATGGACTCGACCACATAACGTGCTTCGTCGTATTCATTGAAGGCCGAATACAGGCTGATCGGCTCGCCGTCGCCGGCGTCGGTGCGCAGCTCTTTGCCCAAGCGCCCTTGGTTATGCTCGATTAGCGCGTTGGCGGCTTTGAGAATGCCCGCCGTGGAGCGGTAGTTCTGCTCCAAACGAATGGTCACCGCATCGGCAAAGTCGCGGCTGTACTGGTGCATGTTCTCGATTTTGGCGCCGCGCCAGCCGTAAATCGACTGATCGTCGTCGCCGACCACCATCAAGCTCTCGCCGCCTTGGGCGAGCATCCGCAACCAAGCGTATTGCACGGCGTTGGTGTCTTGGAATTCGTCGACCAATACGTGCCGGAAGCGCCGCTGGTAATGGGCGAGCAAGCCGGGGTTGTCGCGCCACAGATCCAGCGCGCGCAGCAGCAGTTCGGCAAAGTCGATTAACCCGGCCCGCGCACAGGCGGCCTCATAGGCGGTGTAAATGCTCAGTTGGGTGGCCAAAAACAGGTCACCGGCCGGCTGAATATGCTTGGGCCGCAGGCCTTCGTCTTTCTGCCCGTTGATAAACCACTGCGATTGCTTGGCCGGCCACTGGTTGTCGTCTAGCCCTAGTTCGCGGATGACCCGTTTGACCAAGCGCAGCTGGTCGTCGCTGTCGAGAATCTGAAAGTTCTCGGCCAGCCCGGCTTCCTGCCAATGGGCGCGCAGCAAACGGTGCGCCAGCCCGTGGAAGGTGCCGACCCACATGCCGTGCGGGCTGACGTGCATCAGCTGCTCGATGCGCTGACGCATTTCGGCGGCGGCCTTGTTGGTGAAGGTCACCGACAACACCGAGTGCAGGGAGGCGTGTTCCACCGCCACCAACCAAGCGATGCGGTGCACCAGTACGCGGGTTTTACCCGAACCAGCACCAGCGAGAACCAACTGACGGCCGAGCGGGGCTGCGACAGCCTGGCGTTGCGCGTCGTTGAGCGAATTTAACAGGGGGGAGAGGTCATCATGCATGGCGAGCATTCTAAGGAGTGCGGCCGGCGGCGGCAAACCGAGCCGACCGCGCGACGCATTTGGCGCAGTGATTACGCCCATGCGCAGGCGATTAAGTCGGGGCAGCACCGATCTAAAGATCGGCCCTGAATACTCCGTCACAGTTAGAAAAATCTTTAGTCGATGCGCAGGCTCGGGATATGCTCGGGCAATAACAGGCAATTAATGACTAGAAAGCGCCGATGAGTTCGTCCAAGTCCTCCGTCCCGGTTACCCAGCGCAACCCCAGCGAGCCTGAATCCAGCCTGTCGGCGGCGGCAGAGTTGGCGGTGGAGCGCACTCGCTTGCTCTATCAGGGCTCGCAAGTGCCGACCTTATTCATGTTGTTGAGTGGTTTGGCCTGCGCCTACTTACTGTGGAGCCCGGCAAACACGGCGCGCTTGTCCGGTTGGTTGGTGTGGCTGGTGTTGCTGGCGGTGTTGCGGTTAATTCAAGTTAGCGCTTTCAATGCCGCCTTACCGTCTAAGCAGGCCAGCCCGCATTGGCGGCGGATGTTTTTGTTCGGCGCGGCGCTGTCGGGGCTGACCTTGGCGTTTGCCGAGGTGGCTTTGGTGCCACCCGGTGCGATGCAGCAGCAAGCCTTGGTGTATGGGCTGATCGCCGCCGCCATTCTCTCCGCCAGCGTGGCCTATGCGGTCAGTTGGCCGGCGTTTTTAACCTTCACTCTGCCGTGCGTGTTGCCATTTTTGGCGATCATGTTGTTCAGCCACGACCCACGTCAGCAAAGTTGGGGTGTGCTCGGGCTGATTTTATCCGTGACCCTGCTGGTGGTGACCGGCCAAGTGAATCGGCTAATTCGCCGCAGTCAGCAGCAGCGCGCGGCCAATCAAACACTTATCCACAACCTCGAATACGCTAAACAGCAGGCCGATGGCCTCAATCAGCAACTGGCCCGCGAGGTTGAGCAGCGCCGGCGTGCCGAGCGTGATCTGCGTGGCGCGCATAGCGAACTGGAAATGCGCGTTGCCCAGCGCACCCTCGAACTGGACGACACCACCTTTGCCTTGGGCAAGAGCGAGGCGCGTTTGGCGCTGGCGCTGGAGGCCAGTGAGCTGGGGCTGTGGGACTGGAACGTGAGCAGCGATGCCCTGCACCATTCGCAATTGTTTGAGCTGTTTGGCCTGCAGCCGGAGGCCGTGACCAGCATGCTCGGCGATCTTAAGCCGCGTGTGCACCCCGATGACCTGCCGCTGCTGCGCGCGGAAATGATCGAACACTTAAAAGGCCACACCGAAGGCTATGCGGTGGAGTACCGGGTGCAGCATGTGGATGGCCGCTGGGTCTGGGTTGAAGACCGTGGCCGGGCGGTGGAGCGCGATGCGCAAGGGCGGGTGGTGCGCATGCTCGGCACCCGGCGCGACATTACTGAGCGCAAAGGTCGCGAAGAAGAACAACGCTTAGCCGCCACCGTGTTTGAGGCCGCCAATCAAGGAATTGTGATTCTCGATCCAGATAACCGGGTAGTGGCGGTCAACCAAGCGCTGACTGCCGTGACCGGCTATGGTCGCGAGGAGTTGCTCGGGCACAACATCGGCAGCTTTATCCATGGCAGCGATGCCCGCCGGCAGTACGCCTTGATCGCGCTGGAGCTGGAACGTGAGGGGCGTTGGCAGGGGGAAATGCTGGAAACCCGCAAAAATGGCGAGCTGTACCCGCAGTGGTTGCAGCTGAGCATGATCCGCGATGCGCAGGGTCGGATTAGCCATACAGTAGGTTTTTTTGTCGATCTGACCGCCCGCCGCGATGCCGAAGAGCGCCTGCGTTACCTGTCTAACTATGACGAATTAACCGGGCTGGCCAATCGCACGCTGTTCAAAGAGCGCCTCCACGAAGCGGTCAAACGCTCACGGCAATCCGGGCAAAGCTTGGCCTTGCTGCACATCGACCTAGACCGTTTCAAGCTCCTAAATGACAGCCTTGGCCATGAGTTGGCCGACCAGTTGCTGCGGCAAATGAGCAAACGCATTAACCAGAACGTGCCCGAGGCGCACACCTTGGCGCGCTTGTCGGGCGATGAGTTCGCCGTGCTGCTCGACGGCTTTGGCAGCTTGTCGAGTTTGGCGCGCATGGCCAGCCGCTTGCTGAGCAAGTTGCGCCAACCGATTACCGTCGGCGGCCAAGAGCTGGTGGTCAGCGCCTCGATCGGCATCAGTTTGCTGCCTGATAACGCCCGGGATGTCTCCACCTTGCTCAGCCAAGCGAACATGGCCGTGCAGCACGCCAAGCACTTGGGTGGTAACACCTTCCAATTCTTCACCGACAACCTGCAAGCCTGCACCCTTGAGCGTTTACAACTGGAAACCCAGCTGCGCAAGTCGATTACCGAGGGCCAGCTGGAGGTGTTTTACCAGCCCAAACTGTGCCTAGCCGATGACCGCTTAAGCTCCGCCGAGGCGTTGGTGCGTTGGCGCCATCCCGAGATGGGCTTGGTGCCGCCCGGCGACTTTATCGGGCTCGCCGAAGAAACCGGCTTGATCGGTGCGATTGGCGAGTTTGTGTTGCGCGAGGCTTGCCGCCAAGCCCGCGTGTGGCAGCTGAGTGGCGTTGGCGAGGTGCGCGTGTCGGTGAACCTGTCGGCCCAGCAACTGCGCCAAGGCAACCTCACCAGCTTGGTCCGTCAGGTGTTGGAGGAAACCGAGCTGCCGCCGCACCTGTTGGAGCTGGAACTGACCGAAAGCCTGCTGCTGGATAACGTCGAGAGCGTGATCATCACCTGCCAACATCTGCGCAGCTTAGGGGTCAAGCTGGCGATTGATGACTTTGGTACGGGCTACTCCTCGCTCAGCTACCTCAAGCGCTTTCCGGTGCACTACGTGAAGATCGACCAGAGTTTTATCCGCGATTTAGGCACTAACCCGGAAGACGCCGCCATCACCCGCGCCATCATCGCCATGGCCCACGGGCTGGGTCTGCAAGTGGTGGCCGAAGGGGTGGAAAGCCAAGTGCAACTGGACTTTCTCAAGGGCCATCGGTGCGACGAGATACAGGGCTACCTGATCAGCCCGGCACTGCCCGCCGCCGCTTTCGCGCAGTTATTGCGCGAGCAATTGACGGTCATCTAACGGCCGATTACTTCTCCGGCATACCCGAGGAGTGATGGCTGCTGATTAGCCATTGCTGGCCATCCCACACATAGGTGTAGGTGTAACGGGCATGCACCACTGCGCCGGTCTTGGCGAAGGTGAAGGTGTACAGGCCAATGTCTACCGCGCTGTTACAGCCGAGCTGAATGGTCCGCGAGTCGATCTTGCCGGACGGCCGATTAGCCAGAAAGTGCTCGAAGTAATCCTCTTTGGCCGCCGGGGTCAGGCGTGGCACGTTCGATAGGGTCGGCAGCAACACCGAGTCGGTGGCGTAATTACGCAGTACCTGTTGCGGGTCGGCGCTGATCAGCGACTTATTCCAACGCTCAAAGAGCCCGGCAATTTCCGCTGGGCTGCTGACCTTGCAGCTGGCCAGCGGTGCGTTACTCAGTGGCGGGTTAGCCGGCGTGCTGGGGTTGGTGCTGCAACCGTTAAGCAGTAAGGCCGCACTGGCCAGTGATAGAGCGAAAATTCTGTGCATGGCGACGCCTCATAAAAGATTTGCCGCCGGCCCAGGCGCCCTAGCGGCTACTCGCGCCTTCTAGGTTGCGCATCAACAGAGCGTAGTTGAGTTCGATGTTTTCTGGCACTGGCAGATAAACGGTGTGGCCATCGCCGGGGGCGACGCTGATGGTTTCGCAGTTGAGTTTTTCTAAGCGCTCAAGACGAAAATTCAGGTTGCCTTGTGGGGTCATCAGTTCCAGCAGGTCGCCGACGGCGAAGCGGTTTTTCACCTTGACCTCGGCTAGGCCATTGACCCGTTCGCCGGTCAGTTCGCCGACAAACTGTTGCTGCTCAGACACCGAGAAGCCGTGCTGATAGTTCTGGTATTCGTCATGTACGTGGCGGCGCAGAAAGCCCTCGGTGTAGCCGCGATGGGCCAGCGATTCGAGGGTATCCATCAGTGACTTGTCGAAGGGTTTGCCGGCTACGGCGTCATCAATCGCCTTGCGATACACCTGAGCGGTGCGCGCGCAGTAGTAGTGGGATTTGGTCCGGCCTTCGATTTTCAGCGAGTGCACGCCCATCTGCACGAGGCGCTCGACGTGCTGCACGGCGCGCAGGTCTTTGGAGTTCATGATGTAGGTGCCGTGCTCGTCTTCGTAGGCGGACATCAGCTCGCCGGGGCGGCTGGCGTCTTCCAGCAAGAACAGCTGGTCGGTGGGGCCGCCGCTGCCCAACGTTGGCTCGATCGGTTGCGCGGCAATCTGTTGCACGGGGATCGCTGGGTACTTTTGCACGATCTCGCCCAGCTGGTTTTCGCTGCCCTCATGGGTTTTGTATTCCCAGCGACAGGCATTGGTGCAACTGCCCTGATTGGGGTCGCGTTTGTTGATATAGCCGGAGAGCAGGCAGCGGCCGGAGTAGGCCATGCACAGGGCGCCATGCACGAACACTTCGAGCTGCATGCCGGGGACTTTTTCGCGGATCTCGCCGATCTCCTCCAGCGACAACTCGCGCGACAGAATCGCCCGGCTCAGTCCTTGCTGACGCCAGAACTCGACGCTGGCCCAGTTCACCGCGTTGGCCTGCACTGACAGGTGAATCGCCATCTGCGGGAAGTGCTCGCGCACCAGCAGGATCAGGCCGGGGTCGGACATGATCAGCGCATCCGGCCCCATGGCCACCACCGGCGCGAGGTCCTTGAGGAAGGTTTTCAGCTTGGCGTTATGCGGGGCGATATTCACCACCACATAAAACTGCTTGCCCTGTGCGTGCGCCTCGTTAATGCCAATCGCCAAGGTCGCGTGGTCGAACTCGTTGTTGCGCACCCGCAAGCTGTAGCGCGGCTGCCCGGCATATACCGCATCGGCGCCGTAAGCGAAGGCATAACGCATGTTCTTCAAGGTGCCGGCGGGCGAGAGCAGTTCGGGCTTAAACGGGGCGGACATGGCGATGACACTCGAATGGCGCAGAAAATGGGCCGGGACTTTAGCCGCTGCCCAGCGTCGCGCACATTGACCTGGGTCAGTCCGGCGCGTGATTGCCCGCCGTCAGCGCAGGGCCTGGGCGGCGAGCGGTAACAGTGGCGCGGACAACTAGCCTCAGGTTTGGTGTCTGGTGTTAGACGGCAGGTTAGGCTGTGCGGCTATTCAAGGAGCTTGGCCATGTTGCATCGGATTGCCCTGTTATCACTGCTGTTGCTCGCCGGTTGCGCGCAAAATCCTGTCGGTTTGCCGCTTTGGCAAGCGACCAAAGTGGCCCCGCCAAGCATGCAATACCTAGGTGTTGGCGGCTATTTGCTGCGCTGGCAGGGCGAGGCCTTACTGTTTGCGCCCTCGTTCAGTAACCCCGCGACCCTCGGCCAGCCGCCGCTGACGGTGCTGGCCGATAACGCCAAGATTGACCAACTGATGCCGCCTGCCGCCGATGTCAGCATGCTGCTGGTCGGCCACGCCCACTACGATCACCTGCTGGACGTGCCGCGCGTCCTGCAAAAGCACGCGCCGAATGCCAAGGTTTATGGCAGCCAGACCATGGGCCACATCCTCGCCGCCGTGATCCCTGATGAGCGGATTGTCGATGCCGAAGCGCTGATGGCCATCGGCGCCACGCCGGGGCAGTGGTTCTACTCACCCGAGCGGCACATGCGCGCCATGGCGATTAAGAGCGAACATTCGCCGCATATGTTCGGCATCAAGTTGCTGACCGGCAGCTATGACCAGGACCTGAGCGAATTGCCGACCTCGGTGTTTGCCTGGAAGGAGGGTCAAACCCTGGCCTGGCTGGTGGATTTGCTCGACGCCCAAGGTCAGCCGCTGTACCGCATCCATTACCAAGACGCCGGCAGCACCGCGCCCTTGGGCTTGCCACCGCAACTGCCAGACCGCAAGCGGGTGGATGTCGAGGTGTTGTGTGCCGGTGCCTGGAATCAGTCACCGGGCTATCCCGAGATCCTGCTCAAGCGTCTGCAGCCACGCTTGACGGTGATTGGTCACTGGGAGGATTTTTTCGGCAACGATCCGCACGTGCCACAAGCCTTGCGCCTGCAGGATATTCGCCAGCTGATCGCCATCACTCGCGCCAATCAGCCGGCCGATGGCGCTTTCAAGTTGCCGGTGCCCTTCGCCGAAATTCCGTTACCGCCGCTGCAGCGCTGAGTCATAGGTGTCGAGTCCCCCCTGCCGGAGAGGCGTGGGGCGGATTCGCCGCAGGCTGGCGGATTGTTCGCTGCGCTCCTGAATCCACCCTACGTCCCTGAACACCCTACGGACTTCGGGTTATTTTTGCCGTGCGTCGGAGCTATTGGCGCAGAGGTTGTGGCTGATCTTTAATCGCTAACGGCGCATTCATCTAATTGTCACAATCGTGCCATAGAGTGGTCGCATGGCCTCCCGATACTGGCCGCCGAGTTAACCTCTATAACCTATCCAACTAGGAGTAAGGCATGAAGTTTAAGCGTTTGATGACCGCCATGACGTTTGTCGCGGCAGCTGTTGCAACTGCTAGCGCGGTGGCCAGTGTTGACCCAAGCATTCCGGCTTATACAAAAACCACCGGTGTATCGGGCAACTTGTCCAGCGTGGGCTCCGACACCCTGGCTAACCTGATGACGCTGTGGGCCGAAGACTACAAAAAGATGTACCCAAGCGTGAACATTCAGATCCAAGCCGCTGGCTCCTCCACCGCGCCACCGGCCTTGACCGAAGGTACCTCGAACCTTGGCCCAATGAGCCGGCAGATGAAGGACGTTGAACTCTCGGCGTTTGAAAGCAAATATGGCTACAAGCCAACCGCCGTTCCGGTGGCTGTGGATGCCTTGGCCGTGTTTGTGAACAAAGATAACCCGATTAAAAGCCTGTCGATGGCTCAGGTTGACGGTATTTTCTCGGCCAACCGTCTATGCGGCGGCGCCAACATCAAAACGTGGGGCGACGTGGGTCTGACTGGCGAGTGGGCTGACAAGCCAATTCAGTTGTTCGGTCGTAACTCGGTGTCTGGCACCTACGGTTACTTCAAAGAAACCGCGCTGTGCAAAGGCGATTTCCGTGGCAACGTTAACGAGCAGCCGGGTTCGGCCTCGGTGGTGCAATCGGTTAGCCAGTCGCTGAACGGCATTGGTTACTCGGGTATTGGCTACAAAACCTCCAGCACTCGCGCCGTACCGCTGACCAAGAAAGACGGTGGTGAAGTAGAAGAAGCCAACGAAGCAAACGCCTTGAGCGGCAAGTACCCACTGGCGCGCTTCCTATTCGTGTACGTCAACAAGGCCCCGAACAAGCCATTGGCACCGTTGGAAGCTGAGTTCTTGAAGTCGGTACTGTCGCAGCAAGGTCAGCAAACCGTGGTTAAAGACGGTTACATCCCGCTGCCAGCCAAAGTTGTGGCCAAGGCGTTGAAAGACCTCGGTCTGTAAGAATTGCGCAATACCTGCTGCGCTTGGTCATGAGCTAATTCTAGATTCTGCGTTGCACGGGTAAGGAAGCCCAAGCGTGACTTGAGCGATCAAGCCACGTTTACTATTAGGTTCGCCACTGGTGTTACTGGTCGGCGGACCTTTTGTGTTTTTGTTCTGTAATCTTTCTGTCACAAAGCGCCGTTAGGCTTTGCCTGATAATCAGCATGAACGATCTGGCTTACTTTCCTATGACGACTCTTGCCCTATGACTAATTCTTCCTCTGCGCGGATTGATTTCAATACGCCGCAACTGCAACGCAAGCGCCGCATTCGTGCGCTTAAAGACCGCCTCACCGGCTGGTACGTGTTGATCGGCGGCCTCACGGTGCTGGCCACCATCACCCTGATCTTTTTTTACTTGGCCTATGTGGTGGCGCCGCTGTTTCAGGGCGCCGATCTGAGCAGCAAGGAGCCGCTTAGCCCGGCTTGGCTACAAGATGCCGGCAAGCCGTTGATGCTGACCATCGAGGAGCAAAATCAGATTGGCCTGCGGATTTCCGAGCGTGCCGAGGCAGTGTTCTTCTCGGTCAAGACCGGTCATGAACTGCGCCGCGTGAGCTTGCCGTTACCGGCCGGTGCGCAGGTGGTGTCGTTGCAGCAAGGGCAGCCGGGCAGCGCCATGGTGGTGTTGGGTTTGTCCAATGGTCAGGCGTTGGTGCTGCGCCATGCGTACAAAGCCAGCTACCCAGACGGCAAGAAAACCATCACCCCCGAGGTTGAGTACCCGTACGGCGAAACCGCCTTGCAAGTTGACCCGCAAGGCCGACCGCTGGAGCACGTGAACCTCGGTGTGCATGACGATACCTTGCTGGTAGTCGGTTCAAGCGGCAATCAATTGCACGTCTTAGCGTTGACCAAGGAAGAAAACCAATTCACCGGCGAGAGTAGCGTTAGCGAAGAGCGCATCGAACTGCCACAGATTGCCGAACCGATCAAAGCGCTGTTTGTTGACGTGCGCCAGAACTGGTTGTTCGTGGTCAATGGCCGCGCGCAGATGGACGTATTCAACCTGCCTAAACGCAGCCTGAATGGCCGCTACCCGCTGTTACAAGATGGCGATGCCGAGGTCACTACCAGCAGTCAGTTGCTTGGCGGCATCTCGTTGCTGATCGGTGACTCCAAAGGTGGCATTGGTCAGTGGTTTATGGCCCGCGACGCGGATGATCAGCAAAGCCTCAAACATATTCGCGACTTCCAAATGGGCGACTCGCCGATTCGGCAAATCGTTGCTGAAGAGCGTCGCAAAGGCTTTATGGCCTTGAATGGCGCTGGCGAAATGGGGGTGTTTCACAGCACCGCGCAGCGCACTCTGTTGATCGAGCCGGTAGCTGCCGATGCCCGTTTGCTGGCGTTGTCGCCACGGGCGAACAAAATCTTGGTAGAGGCCGGCGCTAAGCTGTTGCCCTTCAAACTGGACAACCCGCACCCGGAAATCTCCTGGAGTTCGCTGTGGGGCAAGGTTTGGTACGAGAGCTACGACAAGCCTGAGTACATCTGGCAATCAACGGCGGCGAATGCCGAGTTCGAGCCGAAGATGAGCCTCGCGCCACTGACTTACGGCACGCTCAAGGCGGCCTTTTACGCCATGTTGCTGGCGGCCCCGCTGGCGATTGCCGCGGCAATTTTCACCGCCTACTTTATGGCCCCGCGCATGCGTCGCAAGGTCAAGCCGGTGATCGAGTTGATGGAGGCACTGCCAACGGTGATTCTCGGCTTCTTCGCCGGTTTGTTCCTCGCGCCCTATGTCGAGCTGCACCTGCCGGGGATCTTCACCCTGCTGCTGCTGACCCCGATCGGTATTTTAGTCGCCGGTTTCACTTGGAGCCGCTTGCCCGCAGCAATTCGCCAACGCGTCCCTGAGGGTTGGGAAGCGGCGATTTTGATCCCGGTGGTGCTGGGCGTGGGTTGGTTGTCGCTGAGCATGAGTCCGCTGCTGGAAAACTGGTTATTCGGCGGCGACATGCGCATGTGGATCTCTAACGATCTAGGCATTCCCTTCGACCAGCGCAACGCCCTGATCGTCGGTTTGGCCATGGGTTTCGCGGTGATCCCGAACATTTTCTCGATTGCCGAAGACGCCATCTTCAGTGTGCCGCGCAGCCTGACCTTAGGCTCTCTGGCACTCGGCGCGACTCCTTGGCAAACGCTAACGCGGGTGGTGATTTTGACCGCCAGCCCGGGGATTTTCTCGGCCGTAATGATCGGCATGGGCCGCGCCGTCGGCGAGACCATGATCGTGCTGATGGCCACCGGTAACACGCCGATTATGGACGCCAACATGTTCGAGGGTATGCGCACCTTGGCGGCTAACGTAGCGGTGGAAATGCCCGAGTCCGAGGTCGGTGGCTCGCATTATCGCGTACTGTTTCTCTCCGCCTTCGTGCTGCTGACGTTCACCTTTGTGATGAACACTCTGGCCGAAATAATTCGTCAGCGCTTGCGTGGCAAGTACGCGTCGCTCTAGTACGCGCAGCCCTAGGTGTGGAATAAAAGGTAGTTATCGTGAAAAAGCAGTCTTTGAAAAGTTGGTACAAAAGCGGTGCTCCGGGCGTGTGGATCAGTGCCGGTTCGGTGTCGATCGCGGTGATCATGACCCTCGGTCTGCTGCTGCTGATTAGCGTGCGCGGTCTGGGCTATTTTTGGCCGGCAGACCTTTTGCAGGTTAACTACCAAATTCCCGGCCAGCCTTCCCATGTGCTGGTTGGCGAGCTGGTGCAGGTCGAGGAAGTTTCCCGGGTTAGGCTGAAAAGCGCAGGTTTCCCTGTGCCCGAGCAAGGCCCGGAGTTTATGACCCGCGACCTGATCAAAGTCGGCAACCGGGAAATTAACGGTAATGACTTTTCCTGGGTCATTGGTGAGTGGCTCAGCGAACACAGCTATCCGCCAGAGTTGGTGGCGTTGGAGCGCCGTGAGTGGGGTAACTTCTACGGCAGCTTGGTCAGCCTCAAAGAGAGTGGCAAGGTGATTGCCGAAGGTCAGGCTGCTTGGCCGTTACTGCAAGAGCGTTTAGCGCGGGTTAATCAGCTGTCGAGCAAACTCGACAAGCTGGAAAAGAAAGACATCGGTGCGATCAACCACGGTCTCGAGCGCTTGCGTTTGCAAACTCGCAAACTGGAGTTGCAGGGCATTTTAGATGCCACCGCGCAAGCCGACATCGACGCCGAGCGCGCTGCCCTTGAAGCACGCTATAAAGCCTTGGAAGGCGAGCTGGTTAGTTTGCATGCCGAGTTCGACCGCGACAGTGTGATCGTGCGTGAAATAGGCGGGCAAGAGAAAGAAATCAGCCTAGGTAAAATTGTTAAAGCTCTGCAGCCCAACAGCATGTCGGTGTTCGCCAAACTGGGCGTTTACTTTCACAACCTTTGGTCGTTTTTGAGTGATGACCCGCGTGAAGCCAACACCGAAGGCGGGATTTTCCCGGCCATCTTCGGCACCATCATGATGACCATGTTGATGGCCGTGATTGTCACTCCATTCGGTGTGCTGGCGGCGGTGTACCTGCGCGAATACGCCAAGCAAAACGCCCTGACGCGGACTATCCGCATCGCGGTCAACAACTTGGCCGGGGTGCCGGCGATTGTCTACGGGGTGTTCGGTCTGGGCTTCTTCGTCTATGTACTGGGCGGCTCAATAGATAGCCTGTTGTTTCCAGAAGCCTTGCCGGCCCCGACCTTCGGTACTCCGGGCTTGCTCTGGGCTTCGTTGACCTTGGCAATTCTGGCCGTGCCGGTGGTGATTGTGGCCACCGAAGAAGGCTTGGCGCGGATTCCACGGTCGCTACGTGAAGGCTCGCTGGCACTCGGCGCAACTAAGTCGGAAACCCTGTGGAAGATCGTCTTGCCGATGGCGACACCGGCGATGATGACCGGGCTGATCCTCGCCGTGGCGCGCGCCGCCGGTGAAGTAGCGCCGCTGATGCTGGTCGGCGTGGTTAAGTTGGCCCCGGCCTTGCCGGTGGATGGCAACTATCCATTCTTGCACTTCGATCAAAAAATCATGCACTTAGGTTTTCATATCTACGATGTCGGCTTCCAAAGCCCCAACGTAGAAGCGGCGCGGCCGTTGGTGTTTGCCACCGCCATGCTGCTGGTACTGGTGATTGCCCTGTTGAATCTATCGGCGGTGACCTTGCGTAACCATCTGCGCGAAAAGTACAAAGCCCTGGATCATTGATTTAGCGCCAGCAAACTGTTTTCCGGGTGACCAGCCGCGATGTGCTGGCCACCCCACGACGGACAGCGCATCGCTGGTCCGGTAACGCCACAATCTTTCACCCATCCGTTACGGAGTGAAGTTATGCAACACGAACCACACACACACGGTATCAACATCAGCAGTTTGGGCCGCAGCTCGCAGAGCATGCGTCTGGCGGAAGAAACCGTTGGCCTCGAAGTGCCCGGGTTGAACCTGTTCTACGGCGACAAACAAGCGCTGTACGACGTTAAGTTGAATATTCCTAAGCAGCGGGTAACGGCTTTTATCGGCCCGTCGGGCTGTGGTAAATCGACCTTGCTGCGCTGCTTCAATCGCATGAATGACTTGGTTGACGGTTGCCGCATTGAAGGCGCGATCAACATGGATGGCCGCGATATCTACCGCAAAGGCGAAGACGTGGCGGACCTGCGTCGCCGCGTCGGCATGGTATTTCAGAAGGCCAACCCGTTCCCGAAAAGCATCTACGAGAACGTCGCCTACGGCCTACGGATTCAGGGTATCAACCAGAAACGCATTCTAGACGAAGCGGTAGAGCAGTCGCTGAAAGGCGCTGCATTGTGGGAAGAAGTAAAAGACCGTTTGAACGACTCCGCCTTGGGTCTGTCCGGCGGCCAGCAGCAGCGTTTGGTGATTGCCCGGACCATCGCCGTGCAGCCCGAAGTGCTGTTACTCGATGAGCCGTGCTCGGCGCTCGATCCGATCTCGACGCTGAAAGTCGAAGAGCTGATCTGCGAGCTAAAGACCAAATTCACCATCGTCATCGTTACCCACAACATGCAGCAAGCCGCGCGAGTGTCTGACTACACTGCGTTTATGTATATGGGTAAATTGATCGAGTTTGGCGACACCGATACGTTGTTCACCAACCCGGCCAAGAAGCAAACCGAAGACTACATCACCGGTCGTTATGGCTGACAGCAGGGGCTGTCGCCAAACCTTTGCGGCATGCGCATTACTTGGATAGATGATTAATCGGCGGGCAGTTAAACGCTTGCAGCCGGCAGCTTTCGCGGAGCCACTATGATGAACAAAGACAGCCACACCCAGCATATTTCTGCCCAGTTCAACGCCGAGCTGGAAGAGGTTCGCAGCCACTTGCTGGCCATGGGCGGTTTGGTGGAAAAACAAGTTAACGATGCCGTTACCGCTTTGGTTGAGGCCGACTCAGGTTTGGCCTTGCAGGTGCGCGAGAGCGACATGCAGATCAACCAGATGGAGCGCAATATCGACGAAGAGTGCGTGCGCATTCTGGCCCGTCGTCAGCCGGCTGCCTCCGACCTGCGGTTGATTATCAGCATCTCCAAGTCGGTGATCGATCTGGAGCGCATTGGTGATGAGGCGACCAAGATCGCCAAGCGCGCCATTCTGCTCTGTGAAGAAGGCGAGGCCCCGCGCGGCTACGTCGAAGTACGGCACATTGGCGACCAAGTGCGCAAAATGGTTCAGGAGGCGCTGGATGCCTTCGCCCGTTTTGATGCCGACTTGGCGCTGTCGGTGGCCCAGTACGACAAAATTATCGACCGCGAATACAAGAGCGCACTGCGTGAGTTGGTCACCTACATGATGGAAGATCCGCGCTCAATCTCGCGGGTGCTCAACGTCATTTGGGCGCTGCGTTCGCTGGAGCGGATCGGCGACCACGCCCGTAACATTGCCGAGCTGGTGATCTATCTGGTGCGCGGCACCGACGTGCGGCACATGGGCCTCAAGCGCATGCAAGAAGAAGTGCAGGGCAAGCCACGCGAATAAGCGCTGGTTTTTAAGCCAATCGAAACGTGTTTTCGGTTGGCGTAACCCCCCGATCCGCGACTATGCTTAAAGCCATTCTAGCGGGAGTGGTTGATGAGCAAGATCAGTGTACTGGTGGTGGATGACGCGCCCTTTATCCGTGACTTGATGAAGAAGAGCCTGCGTAACCACTTCCCCGGCATTCATATCGAAGAAGCGGTGAATGGTCGTAAAGCCCAGCAAATGCTCGGCAAGCAGACCTTCGACCTGATCCTCTGCGACTGGGAAATGCCCGAGCTGTCGGGGCTGGAGCTGCTTAGTTGGTGCCGCGAGCAAGACAACCTGAAGACCACGCCCTTTGTCATGGTCACCAGCCGTGGCGACAAAGAGAACGTGGTGCAGGCCATTCAGGCTGGGGTTTCCGACTTCGTCGGCAAGCCGTTTTCCAGTGAGCAGCTAATCGGCAAGGTCACCAAGGCCCTCAGCCGCAGCGGCAAACTCAGTCAAAGCATGGCCGCGCCGGCCAAAGCCACGGCCACCAACCCGTTTGCCAATGATTCCTTGTCGGCCCTCACCGGAGGCAGCAAGAGCGCTGCCCCGGCGGCAGCTAATCCATTTGCCAATAACTCCTTGTCAGCCCTGACCGGCGGCAATCCGCCAGCGGCTAGCCCGGCCCCGGCACGCCCAGCGGCAGCACCAAGCGCCGCTGCCAAGCCTGCCGCCGCTGCGCCCAGTGGCCGCGGGCAAGGTCAACTGCGTTTGCCGGGCGGCATGCTCAGTTGCGTGATTAAAGGCTTGAGTCTTAAAGATGCGGTGCTGGTGGTTAAACGCGGTGAGCTGCTGCCGCAAATTCTGGAAAGTGCCGTGCTCGACTTGGAGCAAGGCGACGGTGGCGAAGTGGCGCGCCTGAATGGCTATCTGCATGCGATTGCCGCGTTCGAGCAAACGCCAGACAGCGAATGGTTGCAAGTGACCTTTCGCTTTGTCGACCGCGACCCGCAGAAGCTCGACTACTTATCGCGGCTGATCGCCCGTGGCACCGCGCAAAAGCACTTCGTACCGAGCGCTTAACCCAGGCCAAGCGCGATACCAACTGTTGGTGTGCGCGCATTCCTTGATCGGCATTAGTTCACAGCCCCGCCGCCACTACCTCGCGCCGCCTCAGCGGGGCTGCTAGTCTTGCCACCCTGAAACTCTAATTATTACAGTGTGCAGTTATGTTTGGGCGGGTACTTCTTCTAGCTGGGCTGTTGGCCGCCACCGCGCCGGTGTCGGCCCTGACCATTTACAAATACACCGATGCTAACGGTGTGGTGACCTACACCGACAAAGCCGCGCCCGGTGCGCAGGTGTTCGTGTTTCGTGACCGCATGGTTGAGCACATCGACCGCGAGGTAAAACTCGAAACGCAAAAGCACGCGGCCGGCGAAACCTTGTTGGTAAATAACGACTTGTACGCGCCGGTTGAGGTTGAGTTGCGTTTAGACCGACTGGAGAACGCCGGTGGCGTACCGGATAAGCCGATTCGCTGGGTGTTGCCGCCGCGCAGCAAAATCCGTTTGGTGACCCTTGCGCCGGTAGATGCCAAAAAACCCATGCACTACCAAGCTAAGTTACGCACCGCTTTGGGTGACCCGCGCTTACAGCCGGCGCTGTACGACTATCCGCTGCCGTGGCGTGGCGGGCCGTTTAAGTTAACTCAGGGCGCCAATGGCCGTTACAGCCACTTCACCCCCAAGGGCCGTTACGCCATGGATATTGCCATGCCAGAAGGCACGCCAATTCTTTCGGCGCGCTCCGGCATGGTGGTGAGCATTGAGAACAACCAAAGCGGGCGCGGTAACAATCCCTCCGGCAACTTCGTACGCATCCTGCACGACGACGGCACCATGGGCGTGTACCTGCACCTGATGCGCGGCTCGGTAGTCGCCCCAGTGGGGCAGCGAGTTGAGGTTGGCAGTGTGATTGCCCGCTCCGGCAATACCGGCAACAGCACCGGCGCGCACCTGCATTTCGTGGTGCAGCGCAACGTCGGCTTAGCGCTGCAGTCGATCCCCTACGAGTTCAATCAGCCGGTCGGCAGCCTGCCGAACTTCGCGCGGATCGGTAAGTAGGGCGAATTAGCCGCGCAGCGGCGTAATCCGCCATCGGCAAGCGCGGCACTATGACGGATGGCCGACTGTTCGCCGTGCTCAGCGTCGGATTGTTCGCTGCGCTCCTGAATCCGACCTACGTCCGACCTACGCCCTACGTCCGCTGTACATCTAGCCATCCGGGCCCGGATGTTGCGCCTCAATCCAGCATCAGCACCTTGGCTAGGACGATTTTCGGGCCTTTCATCTTTTTGATGACGATGCGCAGGCCTTCGACTTCCAGCACTTCTTCTTCGTTGGGCATGCGCTTGAGGCTTTCGTAGATCAGCCCAGCGAGGGTTTCCGCTTCGAGGTGGTCGAGATCGATGCCGAGTAGACGTTCGATCTTGAACAGCGGGGTGTCACCGCGCACCAGCAGCTTGCCCGGTTGATAGGCGAGGATGCCGCGTTCGGTCTTGCGGTGTTCGTCCTGAATATCGCCGACCAAAGCTTCCAGCACGTCTTCCATGGTCAAGTAGCCGATCACCTTGCCGTCGGCTTCTTCGACCAAGGCGAAGTGCGAGCCGCCGATGCGGAACTGCTCCAGCAGACTGGACAACGGCATATGCCGGCCGACGCGCTCGATCGGGTGCATCAACTCGGACAGTTTCAGCGCCGAGGGCAGCATCTCCAGCAGCGACAAGTGCAGCAGTAGGTCCTTGATATGCAGCACGCCGACGTACTCGCCCGTGGTTTCGTCGTAGATCGGATAGCGGCTGTACTTGTGCCGGCGGAACACGCTGAACACCTCATCCAGAGCGGCCGTCAGCGACAGGGACACCAGGTCCTCGCGGGAGTTGGCCCAGTCCACCACCTCCAGCTCACCCATCTCCACCGCTGAGGCCAGCACGCGCATATCCTGGTCACTGGGGTCGCTGGCGCGGCTGGAGTGGAGGATCAGTTTGAGTTCGTCGCGGCTGTAGTGGTGTTCATGGTGCGGCCCCGGTTCGCCTTGGCCCGCCACGCGTAAAATAGCGTTGGCGCTGGCGTTGAGCAGGTAAATTGCCGGGTACATGGCCCAGTAAAATAGATACAAGGGCACCGCCGTCCACAGTGACAGCAACTCCGGTTTGCGGATCGCCCAGGATTTGGGTGCTAGCTCGCCCACCACGATATGCAGGTAAGAAATAATAAAAAACGCACTGAAAAAAGCGATGCCATGCACCAGTTGTGGCGAGGTGACTCCGGCATATTCCAGCAGCGGTGTGAGTAAGTGCGCAAAGGCCGGCTCGCCGACCCAGCCTAGGCCTAGGGAGGCGAGGGTGATGCCCAGCTGACAGGCCGATAAGTAGGAGTCCAGTTGGTTGTGCACGGTGCGCAGAATGTGTCCGCGCCAGCCATTTTGTTGGGCGATGGCCTCCACTTTGGTGGCGCGCAACTTGACCATGGCGAACTCGGCGGCAACGAAAAAGCCGTTCAGTAGCACCAGCAGCAAAGCGAAAAAGATCAGACCAAAGTCAGCGAAGTAGGCAAAAACGGTGGGGCTAGGGGAAGGGTCCATGGCGGAGTTTAGAGTTTTCCAAGTGAGGGAGGTGGCGCCGCGAGGCTTGCGGGTAAGTTTATAGCCTAGCGGTTGAGGGGTAAATTGCCCAGCGCCAGCGCGCCTTGCCACGACTGGCGGGGCGTCTTAGAGCCGACGCGGGGCAAGGCTCAGCAGTACTGCGCAATGAGCTGGGCCACTAATGGGCAGCGTGGTTAGCGGCTGTGCTCGCTTACCAGCGCCGGGTAAGGCGCTAGTCTTCGAGCAACTGTGGGCGGGCGAAGTGGCAAGTAAAGGTGCTGCCCTTGCCAAGGCTGCTGCTGATCTCTAAGCGGGCGTGGTGACGCATCAGCACATGTTTGACGATCGCCAGACCCAGCCCAGTGCCGCCGGTGCTGGCGTTGCGGCTGGAGTCGACCCGGTAAAAACGCTCGGTCAGGCGCGGCAAGTGTTTGGCTTCAATGCCCAGGCCGTTGTCTTGCACGCTCAGGTGCGCGCCCTGGGCATCGCGCCACCCGCGGATTTGAATGTGACCTGCATCTGGCGTGTATTTGACCGCGTTAAATACCAGATTAGAAAACGCACTGCGCAATTCGGCTTCGCTGCCCTTGAGTTGCAATTTGGCGTCGATCTGCAGGCTGATGCTGTGTTGACGTTCGCCGGAGAGTGCCAGCGCATCGGTCTGAATCGATTGCAGCAGTTTATCCACCGCGATCGGTTGATTTTCGGCCGGGTAGTCGGTGGCTTCCAGCTTGGCCAGCATCAGCAGGTCGTTGAGCAGCGATTGCATGCGCCGGTCTTGTTGCTGCATTTGTTGCAGGGCACGGCGCCAGCGCGGGTTTACCTCTTCGACGTTGTCGAGCAGGGTTTCTAGATAGCCGGCAATGACCGTTAGCGGCGTGCGCAGTTCGTGGGAGACGTTGGCGATAAAATCTTTGCGCATTTGTTCGAGCTGGTGCACACGGGTCACGTCACGCACCAACATTAAGTGGTCGTCGTTGCCGTAGCGGGTGATCTGAAAATTCACCCGCAGGTGATCATTGATCGGCGAGGGCAGTTCCAGCGGTTCGCTGTATTTGCCTTGCTCGAAGTACTCTTTAAAGCGTGGATGACGCACTAGGTTGCCGATCGACTGGCCGCTGTCTTGTGGGCTTTTCAGGCCCAGCAGGGTTTCTGCAGCGCGATTCCACCATTCGAGATTGCCGTCGCGATCAAGCATGATCACCGCGTCTTGTAAGGCCGCAGTGGACTCTTGAAAACGATCAATCACCGCCTGTAAGCGGCCACGGGCGCGCTGATCACGGCGTTGCAGGTGGTAAATACTGTCGAAAATTTCGCCCCACAGGCCATAGCCGTCTGGCGGCGATTCGTCTGCTTGGTGCTGTTTGAGCCAGCGATGCAGGCGCTGCAGTTGGTTGAGGTTCCAGCCCAGGTACAGGCTTAAACCGAGCACCAAGCTCCAAGCGTAATAGCCACTGACAAAACCGATCAGCAGACAGACGCTGACCAGCAGTAACAGACGGCGGATAAGGGCGCCGCGCCAGTTGTAATTCACTTTTTCGGGATGTCCATGTTGCGCGCGTTAGAGCGCGGATTAGACACTGAGTATGACTGTTTGCCAGTGGTCTGCCGAGCGTGAGGGTAAACCAGCACGCCGGCGCAGGTGACAATCTTGAACGAGGTATTAGCTTTTTGTCGAGAACCGATAGCCGGTGCCGCGCACCGTTTGCACGAGATTTTCGTAGGCTTCGCCGAGGGCTTTGCGCAGGCGGCGGATGTGCACGTCAACGGTGCGCTCCTCCACATACACGTTGCCGCCCCAGACCTGGTCGAGCAACTGGCCACGGGTGTAGGCGCGCTCTTGGTGGGTCATAAAGAATTGCAGCAGGCGGTACTCGGTTGGGCCGATTTCGGCCGCTTTACCGTCGATGGTCACGCGGTGGCTGATCGGGTCGAGCAGCAGTCCGCCGATTTCGATCGGGGTTTCGTTTTCACTGACCCCGGCGCGGCGCAGCACCGCCTTGAGACGGGCGACCAATTCGCGCGGCGAAAACGGCTTGGTGATGTAGTCATCAGCGCCCACTTCCAAGCCCTGAATCTTGTTGTCTTCTTCGCCCTTGGCCGTGAGCATGATGATCGGGATGGCGCAGGTCAGTTCTTCGCGCTTTAGGCGGCGGGCCAGTTCGATGCCGGTGGTGCCGGGCAGCATCCAGTCGAGCAAGATTAGGTCGGGCTTATGATCGACAATAATGGCGTGCGCCTGCTGGGCATTCTCGGCCTCTAGGCAGTTGTAGCCGGCCATCTCCAGCGCCACGGCGATCATCTCGCGGATCGGCGCTTCGTCATCAACGATCAGAATGTTTTTGCCAACCATGGATCAAGCCTCGGGTCGTAGAGCTGTCATGGGCTGCATTAGATAACGAAATTGTTGCAGTGATGTTACATGCTGCAACACCTGATGGCGCTTAACGCAGTGCATAGTCGGCAACGATGCCGAGAAAGATCGCCAGCCCCGCCCAGTGATTGTGCAAAAACGCCGCGAAGCAGGCTTGCGGCTCGCGCTCGCGGGTGCTCCACAGTTGCCAAACAAAGCAGCCGGCCGCCACGGTTAAGCCCGTGTAGTAGTAAGCGCCCAGTTCGAAACGCGCACCGGCCAGCACTAGGCACAGCAGCGCCAAGCCTTGCAGGCAGCCGATGATCAGCCGGTCCGCGTCGCCGAACAGGATGGCGGTGGATTTAACCCCAATTTGCAAGTCGTCGTCGCGGTCGACCATTGCATAGTAGGTGTCGTAGGCCACCGTCCAGAGCAGGTTAGCCAAGTACAGCAGCCATAGCGTGGCCGGCAACTCGCCGGTTTGGGCGCTAAAGGCCATCGGCATGCCCCAGGAAAATGCCGCACCCAAGACCACTTGCGGGTAGTAGGTGTAGCGCTTCATCAGGGGGTAACAGGCGGCCAGCGCCACGCCGCCGAACGACAACCAAACGGTATAACTGTTGGTCAGCAACACCAGCGCAAAGCTCAGCGCCAGCAACAGGCCAAACAACATCAGCGCTGCACGCGGTTGCACCTTGCCGCTGGCCAGCGGGCGGGCCTCGGTGCGTTTAACGTGGCCGTCAAAGTTACGGTCGGCGTAGTCGTTAATCACGCAGCCGGCACTGCGCATCAACAGCACACCAAGGCAGAAAATCAGCAGATTGGCGGTGCTCGGCACACCCTTGGCGGCGATCCACAGCGCCCAGAGCGTCGGCCATAGCAGCAGGTAAATGCCAATGGGTTTGTCTAAACGCATCAACTGGATAAAGTCCCAGGCGCGTGGGTGCAGGCGATTAAGGCTTTTCAGTAGGCGTTGATACATGCGCGGCTCCAAGCTGGCTGGGTAAATTATAGGCTTTGTCGCAGTGATGGGTTGCAGGCAGACGCGGTGGTGAACCTAGGGACTCAGGAGCGCAGCGAACAGTCCACTCATGTACGTGGCTCAGTCCACCAATCAGCGAGCGCCGAGTTGCTGCCAAAAGCTGGGCAAAAACACTTCAACCACTAACAGCGCCAGCGGGCCACGACTAAACCGCGAGCGGCGCGCCCATAAGTGCTCGCTGCGCACCTCGACGGGCAACCAACTGCTTGGGTAGTGACAGGCCTCTAGCGGCCCGCGCGTAAAGGCTTGATCGCTAAACAGCAGTTCGCCCAGCGAGCGCGTACCTAAGTGGGCGAGGTCCAGCCCTGAGCCGCTTAGCGCTGCGCGGGTGGCCACACTGCGGGCAAATACCCAAGGTTGCTGGTGGCCGCGTAAATACACCTCGCGTACCCAACCTTGGCTGCCGTCGGCCACGCCCAGTGCCAAGCACTCGTCCGCGCGCAAGGTTTGCCAGCCTTCGAGCAGCGGCAACACACTAAATTGCTGCTCGGCCAGCGCGGTCAGCTTGCGGGTTAGCGAGTCTTGGTCGGCTAACCACGCCTGTTGTGTCGTGTTGGGCAGCACGGCGAGTTGGCTGGCGGGGCACCAAGGCAGCACCGGGCTGAGCGCTGCAGGGGGCATGGCAGTTGGCATGGACGGCGCTAAATTGGCTAAAAGTGCGGCCAGCTTAACATGCTTGGCAGCGCGCCCTGACGCCCCAGCCAAAGGTTGGGCGGATCGTTGGTACTTGCTTCTGAGCGTATCAATCAGTACAAAGCGTCCTAGGTCGCGGCAGATCTTGTCCGACAATTTCTATTGGGTTGAGGTTGTAGCAATGAAGAAGTGGCAATGTGTGGTCTGTGGTTTGGTGTACGACGAGTCGATGGGCTGGCCGGATGACGGCATCGTTGCCGGTACTCGTTGGGAAGACGTGCCGTCGGATTGGTTGTGCCCAGACTGCGGCGTGGGCAAGTTGGATTTCGAAATGATCGAAATTAACTAATCAGTATTGAGTAGTACTGCGCGCGGGATTGCATGCCCGCGGCAGTAAAAGTGGCGGCCAGCGGGCCGCCATATTTTTTTAGGATTGGAGTTTTTATGAGCGCACCCGTGGTGATCATCGGTACTGGTTTGGCCGGTTACAACGTGGCCAAAGAATTTCGCAAGCACGACACGCAAACGCCGTTGCTGCTGATTACCGCCGATGACGGTCGCTCATATTCCAAGCCAATGTTGTCCACTGGCTTTGGCAAAAACAAAGATGCCGACGGCCTGAGTATGGCCGAGGTGGGTGCTATGGCCGAGCAGTTAAATGCGGAGATTCGCACCCATACACGCATCAGTGGGATTGATCCTGGCCATCGGCAACTGTGGCTCGGCGAGGAGGCCGTGGCTTATCGCGACCTCGTGCTGGCGTGGGGCGCCGAGGTGATTCGCGTACCCGTTGAGGGCGATGCGCAGGACGCGATCTTCTCAATCAATGATCTTGAGGATTACGCCCGCTTTCGCGCCGCCGCTGCCGGCAACAAGCGCGTCCTGCTGCTCGGTGCCGGCTTGATCGGTTGCGAGTTTGCCAACGACCTGACGCTGGGCGGTTACAGCGTTGAGTTGGTCGCTCCGTGCGAGCAGGTAATGCCCGGTTTACTGCATCCGGCAGCGGCTGCCGCCGTACAGGCAGGGCTGGAGGGTATCGGCGCGCGCTTTCACCTAGGCCCGGTGTTGAGCCGCTTGCAGCGCACTGATGATGGCTTGCTCGGGCATTTGTCCGACGGTAGCCAAGTAGCCTGTGATTTGGTCTTGTCGGCCGTGGGTTTGCGTCCGCGCATCGAGTTGGCCGCAGCGGCTGGGCTGGCGGTCAATCGTGGGGTGGTGGTCGATCGGCAACTGCAAACCTCGCACGCGAATATCTACGCACTGGGCGATTGCGCCGAAGTCGATGGGCTGAATTTGCTCTATGTCATGCCGCTGATGGCCTGCGCGCGGGCCCTCGGGCAAACCTTGGCCGGCAAGCCTGCGGCGGTGAGCTACGGGCCGATGCCGGTGACGGTAAAAACCCCGGTGTGCCCATTGGTGGTGTCGCCGCCGGCACGCGGGGCGGTCGGTGAATGGACGGTTACCGGCAGTGGTGGCGATATCAAGGCGCTGTACCGCGATGCCGAGGAACAGTTGCTCGGCTACGCGCTAACCGGAACGGCCGTGCAAGAAAAGCTGGCGCTAAATCGTGAGCTACCGCCACTGTTGGCGTAAATACGCGGCCTTTTGTCGGTTTAACGGTGCTTTTGCCCCGGCAAAGTGTCGGACAAGGCTAGCGTCAGTGACGGCCGCATGCCATTCTCCCGGGGTCTGCCGCCGCATAGAGCTGCTGCGGCGCCTTGGATGCGGCTCGGGAAGAGCAGCACGGACACCAATAACAATAAACCGTCTACAAAGAGGCTTTTATGCGTAAACCTGAACTCGCCGCCGCCATCGCAGAACAGGCTGATCTAACTAAAGATCAAGCCGCTCGCGTGCTCAACGCCATACTCGACGAAATCTCCACTGCACTGGGTCGTAAAGACAGTGTCACCCTGGTTGGTTTCGGTACTTTCGTGCAGCGCCATCGCGGTGCGCGCACTGGCAAAAACCCACAAACCGGCGAGCCAGTGACCATCAAGGCCAGCAATACCGTGGCATTTAAGCCGGGTAAAGCGCTGAAAGACTCGGTTAACTGAGTTTCTGTCTGGGGCCGCACGGCCCCAGACATCCCTAGCCTTTTAGGCTGTCCGCAAAACCGCGTAAACCGCTACAATGCGCCGCCGATACACTCCCTCCGCTTGAGGCTGCGCCAATGAAATTTCGTTTTCTGCTGTGGATGCTGGGTCGCTTAATGAGCAAAGCCAGCCACAAAAATACCGCTTTTCAGCAGCAACTGGTTGACCGCGACATGGTGTTTCAACTGCACACCCTGGACGGCAAGGTTGCTCGCCACTTCATCGTTAAAGACCAGCGGATTACTAGCAAAAGTGGCCCTGCTAGCGAGCCGGCCTTTGCCTTGGGCTTTAAAGATGCCGCTTATGGTTATGCCACCATGACCGCCAAGAACAAGCAGTTGGCCTTTATGCAGGGCATCCAGAACAAAGAAATCCAGATTCAGGGCAACCCAGCCTTGGTCATGTGGTTTCAAGGCCTGATGAAATACCTGATGCCGAAGAAAAAAAGCAGCGCGAAAAAAGCCGCTTAATTTTCACTAGGGCCGATGCTCATTGCCGAGCATCGGCTGCTAGGCTGCAACAGGGTCAGAGTGGACAGATCGATCATGCGCTTTCTAATCGTTGTGCCTTTTTTCTTGGCGGCTAGCTTGGCTCGCGCCGAAGCCGTAGCGCCTGCCGCCTTTGGCAAGGTGTTCGAGCTGGCCGGCATCAGCCTGCTGTGCGAACAAACCGCGCCGCTGTTACAGCGCGGCTTGCCAGACGCGCAACAAGCGCAGTTGGCCAAGGCTTATGCCAGCGCACAACTGTGTGGCGATTTAGCCAAGCAGCTGGCGGGCACATTCACCGCTAAGCAATTACAGCAAGCACAAACGTTGCTGGAGAGCCCGCTGGCGCAGCACTTTACTGCCGCCGAGCGGGCGGTGGGTGAGAGCGAAACCGAGCTGGCCAGCTACCGTGCGCAACTTAGCAGCCGACCGCCGCGGGCCGAGCGCCTTGCCTTAGTGCAGCGCTTAGACAGCGCCGCGCAAACCACTGCCTTGGCCACTTTGTTACGTTATGAAGTGGGTAAAACTCAAGCTGTGTTGGCGCTTAAAGCCAAGGGCGGGAGCATCGACGAAGCCACCCTCAGCAGTAAAACCGCCAGCCAGCACGCGGCGTTACAGGCCTCTAGTCAGCAAGCGGTGCAGAGTTTTATGTTGTTCGCCTACCGGCAAACGCCCAGCGAGCAACTCGCCGAATACGCCGCGCTGTACGAGCAAGAACCGATCAAAAGCTTGCTCAGTGCCAGCGTAGCGGCCCTGCCGAAAGTCTTTGCCGCCCGCCGCGCCGCGCTTAAATAGCCGTCAGCACAGCCTTTGTTGACGACGTAACTGGGCGTACAGGGTGGCAGGACGGAAGTAGGGTGGACTCAGGAGCGCAGCGAGCAGTCCGCCACCCTAATGCCTGTGGTGTACTGCCTGCGGCGAGTACACCCTACGCGAGTGCCACCTACGCGTGCATACCCGTCGCCAAACTCAGCATCAATGCACTGGATGAAATTGCGCGGCCAGTTCGCGCAGCGCCACTTCGGCGTCGAGCACTTTAGTCAGGGCCTCTTCGGCTTTGTCGCGGCTCAGACCGAGGCGGGCCAAGAGTTCTTCCGGGATATCCGTTTGTGGCCCGGCACCGATGCCACGGTTACGCAGCAGGCTCACCGCCAAGCACACCAGATTCGGGTACGCCGCGTGCTCGCCTTGATAATGCGGGTCGTGTTGAAAACGGAGCGCGGTAGACAGTTCCTCCGGCATGTCCCAAAAACGCATCAACCAAGCGCCGATTTGCTCGCGGCTGATGCCCAGCAAATGCTGCTCGATATAGTTGTGCGACAGGTGCGGGTTGACCTCCAAGTGCCGGCAAATCAACGAGAAATGCGGCGGAAACACATGGGCCAGCACTAGATAGCCAAAGTTATGCAGCAGCCCGGCCAAGTAGGTCAGCCCAGCTTCCGGGCGCTGGCCGCGCGGCATGGCGCGGGTCAGGCCTTCAATCACGGCGGCGGTGTAAATGGCTTGCTGCCAGTAGGGAGTGGCGTGTTGCGGTTGGTCTTTGGGTAAGCTCAGGGTTTTGCCCAAGGCCAGCCCCAGCGCCAAGTTAATCACCAGATCGAAGCCCAGCACGCGGACGATCGCGTCTTCTACCGAGCGAATTTTGCCTGGTGCTGCGTAGTACGGTGAGGCGGCCCAGCTGACCACTTGGGCGGCCAGCGCCGGGTCGGTTTCAACTACCCCGGTGATGTCATCGACGGTGGCGTCCGGATTGACCCGCAGCTTGATGATGCGCTGGGCAGTTTCCGGCAGCGGCGGGATTTCGATGGTTTCTTCCAAGCGTTGCTGAATCCGGCGGGCGGTGAAGGCCTGCACCGCATGGGTGATTTCGGCGCGGTCATCGTCGGGGCGATTCAGGTTCGGTTGAATCTGGCTGAGCAGCTCGCCAAAATGCGCGGTGCTGGCCTTGCTTAGCACCGCCTTGAAGGCTTCGCTCGGAATCGCCAGCAGCACGCCGGGCTGGCCGGACTCAATCAGTAAACGTGGCTCTTGCAGCAGGCGCTCTTCATACAGGCACGGTGAGCTGGTCAGCGCCGGTAAGCCCGGCAGTTGCGCCAGTTGGTGTTTGCCCAGCATGCGCTCTAAACGCTCCGGCTTAACCGCCGCCAGCTTGCGCCCGGTCAGCTCGGCCAAGCGGCTGAGGTCGAGCAATTGGCTCTGTGGGTAGAGCACCAAGAGCGCGCCCAGTTCATCCTCAAGCAGTACCGCCTGCACCCGCTGCGCCGGCAACAGGCCCGGTTGCTCAAGGCAAATCTCATAGGGCAGGGCCAGTTTAGCCAACAACTGGACAATAATGGCCGGTGGTTG
>JAIETJ010000138.1 GCA_019745275.1 Pseudomonadaceae bacterium
GTTGTTCGGTAACTGCCAGTGGCGCTGGGCCTCCCGCGTGGATGCAGGGGTGCGCCCGGCAGCGGCTTCGCCCATACTGCGGCGCAGCCTTTGCCCGCAGGAGTTACTGGTGAAAAAGATCGCGTTGTTCGCCGATGTGCAGAACCTCTATTACACCGTGCGCCAAGCTCATGGCTGTCACTTTAACTATGCCGCCTTGTGGGCCGAACTCAGTCAGCGCGGGCAGATAGTCACGGCCTACGCCTATGCCATCGACCGGGGCGATGCCAAGCAGCAACAGTTTCAGCAGATCCTGCGTAACTTGGGTTTTGTGGTGAAGCTCAAACCTTATATCCAGCGCAGCGATGGCTCGGCCAAAGGCGATTGGGATGTGGGTATTTGCATCGATATTCTCGAGGTGGCACCGCAGGTCGATGAAGTGGTGTTGGCCTCCGGTGATGGTGATTTTGACTTGCTGCTGGATAAAATTCGCAGTCGCGATGGCGTCGAAGCCACCGCCTACGGCGTGCCGGGTCTGACCGCGCAATCGCTAATCCGCGCCGCCAGCCGCTACGTGCCGATTGAAGGCGGGCTGCTGCTTAAATCGTAGGGCGGTCAACGCGCAGCTTGGCCGCCGGCTGTACACGCCATTTGCCCCGCACGCCAGCCAACACCCCATTCCCCTATTGATTGGATTTACCGTGGAACGCATTGCAGTTATCGACTTTGAAACCACCGGCATGTCGCCGGCGCAAAATTGCCGCGCCACCGAAATTGCCGTGGTGATAGTGCAGGACGGGCGCATCGTCGAGCGCTATCAAAACCTGATGAACAGCGGTGCCTATGTGCCGCCGTTCATCGAGAGCCTGACCGGCATCAGCAACGCCATGCTGCGCACTGCGCCGCCGGCCGCTAAGGTGATGGCCGAGGTGGCCGAGTTTGTTGGGCGCACCCCCTTGGTGGCGCACAACGCCTCGTTCGACCAAAAGTTTTGGGACGCCGAACTGGCCCTGATTAACCGTCAGCGAACCCAGAGTTTTGCCTGTTCGATGCTGCTGGCGCGGCGCTTGTTGCCGCAGGCACCCAATCACAAGCTCGGCACCCTGAATAGTTGGGCCAAGTTGCCCAACACCGGCAAGGCCCACCGGGCCATGGCCGACGCCGAGATGGCGGCCAACCTAATGCTGTTTATGCATGAGGTGCTGCGCGAGCATCACGGCTTGCAGGAGATTTCTCACGCGCTGTTGTGCGGTTTGCAGAAAGTCCCAGCGGCGAAGATGGCCGAAGCCTTGAGCCGGGCCCGCGGCAGCCGTTAGGCCGCAAAGCGGCAGACAATCGCTTGCCGCGCGGGCGGACAGGTTAAACTGCGCGCATTCTTGTATCTCTTTTGGTTATCCCTATGACTTTCGCCGCCCTTGGCCTGATCGAACCCCTGCAGCGCACCCTCGACGAGCTCGACTACAAAACCCCGACGCCCGTGCAGGCAGCGGCTATTCCGGCGGTGCTGGAGGGGCGTGACCTGATGGCTGCGGCGCAAACCGGCACCGGCAAAACCGCCGGCTTTGCCTTGCCGGTGTTGCAGCGCTTGATGCTCGAAGGGCCGGTAGTGGCCAGTAACTCGGTGCGCGCGCTGGTGCTGGTGCCGACCCGCGAGTTGGCCGAGCAGGTGCATGAGAGTTTTCGCGTTTACGGTCAGCATCTGCCGCTGCGCACCTATGCCGCCTACGGTGGGGTCAGCATCAACCCGCAGATGATGAAGCTGCGCAAGGGCGTCGATGTGTTGGTGGCCACCCCGGGGCGCTTGCTGGATTTGTTCCGCCAAAAAGCCCTGAAGTTTTCCCAGTTGCAGACCTTAATTCTCGACGAAGCCGACCGTATGCTCGATCTGGGTTTTGCCGACGAGTTGCGTTCGATCTACGCCGCCTTGCCGAAAAAACGTCAGACCTTGCTGTTCTCGGCGACCTTCTCGGATGCCATCCGGGTGTTGGCCGAACAGATGCTGGATAACCCGCTGACCATCGAAGTCAGCCCGCGTAACGTCACCGCCAGCAACGTTAAACAGTGCGTGATCACCGTGGATAAAAAGCGCAAGACCGAGCTGTTTTGCCATCTGCTGAAAAAACACAGTTGGCAGCATGCGCTGGTGTTCGTGAAAACCCGCAAGGGCGTCGATGAGCTGACCGAGCTGTTGCAAAAGCAAGGCCTCAACGTCGACGGCATTCACGGCGACAAGCCGCAAGCCACTCGCCAGCGGGCGCTGGATCGCTTCAAGGCCCGCGAAGTACAGATTCTGTTTGCCACAGACGTAGCCGCGCGTGGTTTGGATATCGACGATCTGCCGTTGGTGGTCAACTTTGATCTGCCGATAGTGGCCGAAGATTACGTGCATCGCATCGGTCGCACCGGCCGCGCCGGCAACAGCGGTCAGGCGATTTCCTTGGTGTGCGCCGATGAGGTCAACTTGCTAGCCGCCATCGAGGTGCTTAGTGGCCAGAGCCTGAAGCGCGTCGAAGAAGCCGATTTTATCCCCGAGCATCGGGTGCCGCTGATCGATGCCACCGGGCAGGTGCTGAAGAAAGCCAAGAAACCGAAGAAACCCAAAGTGGTCGGTGGTGGCAAAAAGAACCTCGGCAAGTGGCTGGAAAGCAACGAACCAGCCGAGCCGCAAGTGAAGATAGTGCGCAAGATCCCGGTGTTTAACACCGGCCCGAAAAAGAAGAAGTAACTCGGCGCGCTGAGCTGGGTTTAATTTGCGGTTGCTCTGTTGTCTGCCGAGCCGGAGCCGTGTTCGCCTGCAGTGGCGCTGTTTTGGTTCGCTTGTTCAGGAGTGGTTCAGCGCGGCTGGTTTAGTCTGCTGACTCATTCCAATCCCCACCCACAGGGTGTGACGAGAACAGACGATGAACAGAATTATTTTGCTCGGTTGTGCGTTGGGCTTACTCAGTGGCTGCGCTGAATTCCAACAAATGCATAACGAGCAGGTAGCCCGCGATTGCCAAGCAGGCTTTGCGCAGCAGCGCGGGCAGCGTGATGGTGCACTGGGTAATCAGCAGGACAGTAACTGGTTTAATTTTTATTGCCCCGCTGAGCTGCGCAAAGTAGCGGTACAGGGTTATCTGCAGGGCTATCAGACGGGACTTGCCAGTCAAGGGCGCAGGGTCGTTCCAGCTGTCCCGCCGGTGGCTCCTCGTCCGCAGGTGCTGCCACCTCGGGCCATTGTGGTGCCAGATTACAACGAGATCGCCGGTCGGCAGATAGCGCCGCCGCAAGTGGGCATTGTGGTGCCGGATTACAACGAGCTTGCTGGTCGGCAGATAGCACCGCCGCAGGTGGGCATCGTGGTGCCGGATTACAACGAGATCGCCGGTCGGCAGATAGCGCCGCCAGAGGTGGGCATTGTGGTGCCGGATTACAACGAGAACGCTGGCCGGCAGATAGCTCCGCCGGAGGTGGGCATTGTGGTGCCGGATTACAACGAGATCGCCGGTCAGCAGATAGCGCCGCCAGAGGTGGGCATTGTGGTCCCAGACTATAACGAGTGGGCGGTCAGCCCGCCGCTAGCCGCTGAGCTGCCAGTCCCATTGCCGCTGCCAGAGGTGCAGGAGCCGCCGCTAATGCCAGAAATGCCAGCAGCCGTTACCTTTGATGAGTGGAGTTGATTGTCGGCGCGATGAGTCGCGCTAGGCCATCGGCTATTGGATGCGTGAGGCGTCTAATTGGCGCTTGTGCATGGCCGCTTGGGTAGCGTCGTAGATCACCACGCAAATATGCTCGATTGCACCGGTGGCGCTTGCCAGCGGCAGCAACGTGACATTTTGGTACATGTAGTCGGCTTGGCCGGTAATCGGCTGGTAGTTCTTAAAGTGCACCAAGTAGGGATGCTGCTCCCACAGGCTAAAGGCGCGGGTGCCCAGTTGCAGCACGGTGTCGACCTTGCGCCGAAACCACGGCTCGTCGATCTCGCTAAACAAGCTAAACAGCGACTTGCCATACACCTGATCCGGGCCCATGCCGGAATGGTTTTCCATAAAACTGTTCCACACTTCGATCTGATAGTGGCGATCGAGCACTATCACGCCGACATCGATGCACTGGACGATATCCAGCAGCCAGTGAACTTCATTGATGTCGATTTGGGCGGCCATGGTGGCTTCTCGCGGCTAGTTGAGCAGGTAGTTGATCTTGTGGCTGAGGCGCTGGATCGAGTCTTCGGTGAATAACAGCAATAGGTCGAAATGCACGTTATGGCCTTCCAGGCTGTAGCTAATCTCCACCGCCAGGGTTTTACGCCAGCGGGTTTGGTTAACGTGAATCAGGCTGTCGATGGAACTGTGTAAACCGAGCAGTTGCGGGTGGCCTTGCGAGAAGCGCACGTCGATCTGTTCGGAGATGCCGCTCAGGCAGGCGCCGATCAGGATGCTAGCGAGGTCTAAGAGCATCTCCGAGACTTCTACGTCGTTACGCGGTTGCCAGTTGAACAGTTTGCTGATGTCGGAGATTTCCGAGTCGTGAAATAACAGCAGTGCCTCGCCGGCAATCCCATCGCCAATAAAGCCTTGGCATAGCGCGCTGCAACGTTCGCCACGCTGGGCGTCGGCGAGGGTCATGTGCAGTTCGCTGACCTCAAACAGATTGACCGCCGGTACCGGCAGCTCGACAAATACCCCCAGCACCTTGGCCAGCAAGGCGGCGGCGCGGCCCATGGCGACGTTGCTGATCTCGCGCAGGGCATCGCGGAAATTGATTTTTAACTCAAAGGCCGGGCGCGGCGGTATTGGCTCGGGGCTGGCGACGGCTTCAGTGCCGGGCGGGCTCAGCAAGCCGAGGCGTTCGAGGGTTTCGCGCAGCTCTTCGGGGTTGGCCGGTTTTTTCAAAAAGGCCAATGCACCCAGTTCGTTGACTCGGCGGATGGCCTCTTCTTGCACATCGCCCGAGACCACTATGACCTTCGGGTTTAAACCTTCGCTGCGCAGCGCCGCCAGCACTTCAAAACCATCCATTACTGGCATGGTCAGGTCGAGCAGCATCACCTCGGCCAGGCCTTGGCGAACCATGGTCATGGCTTCTTCGCCATGACAGGCTTGGTTAATGCTCACCGGCCACTCAGGCGGCAGCGCGCGAATCAGCTGCTTGCGCGCCATCATTGAGTCATCGCAGACGACTAAGGGGATTACCATGCGGCTCGCTCTCTGGGCAAAAAACTGCCGGTTCTACTGCCGGCACTGCTTGCAAGCATAGCCTTCAAGTCAGCTGCGCGCGAGAGCAGCCGGTGCGGGCTTCTGGGTAGGCTTAGGGTTGCGCTTAGCGCCGCTTAACTAGCCGGCTTGCGGTGCAGCCACGCGAGCATGCCGAGACCCGCTGCGCGGCCGCTGGCAAAGCAGGCCGTGAGCAAGTAACCGCCGGTGGGCGCTTCCCAGTCGAGCATCTCACCGGCGCAAAACACCCCCGGTAATTGCGTGAGCATCAGTTCGCTAGTCAGCGCCTCGAAGGGCACGCCGCCAGCGGTGCTGATGGCTTCGTCCAATGGCCGGGCTTGCACCAAGGTAAGTGGCAGCGCCTTGATTGCGCCGGCCAACCGGCCTAAGTCGGCAAAAGTGGCGGCGTCGGTTAGCTCGCGGAGTAAACCGGCGCGCACGCCCTCAAGGCCCAACTGGCTGCGCAGGTGATTGCTCAGCGATTTACTGCCGCGCGGCTTGTTCAGCAGCGCCTGCACTTGCGCCGGGGTTTTCTGCGGTAACAGGTCGAGATAGACAGTGGCCGCGCCGTGTTGGTTGATCTGCTCGCGGATCGGTGCGGACAGCGCATAAATCAAACTGCCCTCGACGCCGCTGGCGGTAATCACAAACTCGCCGAGCCGGGCGTTTTGCTGCGCCAGTGCAATCGCCGTGGACTTGACCGGCGCGCCGACAAACTTGTCGGCAAACCACGGGCTCCAGCCAGCCACGCTAAAACCGCAATTGCTCGGCTGTAAGGGCGCACATTGCACGCCGCGCGCGGCCAGCAAGGGCAGCCAAGCGCCGTCCGAACCAAGCCGCGCCCAGCTACCACCACCGAGCGCCAGCAATACCGCGTCAGCCGTTACTGAGTGCTCGCCTTCGACGCCTCTCATGCGCAGGCTGCCGTCGCTGTGCCAGCCTAACCAGCGGCGGCGGGTGTGCAGGCTGACGCCATGCTCACGCAAGCGTTTAAGCCAGGCGCGTAGCAAGGGTGCGGCTTTCATGTCGGTGGGGAATACGCGCCCGGAGCTGCCGACAAAGGTGTCGATGCCTAGGCCGTGAATCCAGGTGCGTAATTGTTCGGCGCCAAAGTCCTGCAGCAACGCTTGCAGTTCGTCGCGGCGGGCGCCGTAACGGCCGAGAAAGGCTTCGGTTGGCTCGGCATGGGTGATGTTCATGCCACCGACCCCGGCCAGCAAAAATTTACGCCCGAGCGAGGGCATGGCATCGAATAGATCGACCTTAACCCCGGCCAGCGCCAACACTTCGGCGGCCATTAATCCGGCTGGGCCACCGCCGATAATGGCCACGTGCGATGCGCTGGGGTGAACAGGTTGGGTCATGGCGGCGGCTGCTGAGTTCGGGGTCGGCTATTCTAGCCGAGCGCAGGCTGCCGCTGGGTTTTTACCCACATCGCTTGGCGGCTAGTGGTTAGCTTTGCTCGCGGGGATCAATCACCGCGCGGTTACGCCCGCTATCCTTGGCTTGATACAGGCAACTGTCAGCGCGTTGCAGCATGGCTTCCCAGTGTTCGCCACGCTGCAAAACGGCTCCGCCGCTGGACATGCTTACCGGCCCGCCGGGGCCTTGTAAGTGTTCGGCCACTTGCCGTTGCAGATGCTCGGCGGCAATCCGTAAGCTGGTTAAATCGGTGTTGGGTAATAGCAGCAAAAATTCTTCGCCGCCAAAGCGAAACAGCCGGTCTTCTTTGCGCGAGCTGTGTTTAATCAACTGCACAAAATCCATCAGCACTTGGTCACCAGCGAGGTGGCCGTGCTGGTCGTTGATCTGCTTAAAATGGTCGAGGTCCATCACCAGTACCGCGTAGCTGTCGCCATGCCGGCGTTGCACTGAGGCGGCAATCTTTAACTCTTCGTTCATCGCCCGGCGATTGCGTGCGCCGGTTAGCGGGTCGAGCACCGCCAGCAGTTGCAACTGGTCGCGTTGGTTGTAGGAGCGGTAAGCGAAGATAAAACTCATGATGCTGGCCATCAGGCTGGTGACCAAGAACGAGACCATTTGGTAGTGACTCTCGAACACCGTGCCCGGCACGCTTAACGCATAAGTGCAGAGGGTGCCGACCACCAGCAGCATGGCTAGTAGCGCCTTGCCCGGCGAAACCATAAAGAAGTTGAAAATGATCAGCGGGTAAATCCAGAACAGCCCGTTAATTCCCAACTTGATGGTGATTAAGGTCGATGCTGCCGAGAAAATAACCGACACCGCGATACCCGGTTTAACCGTGTCGCCGGTGCGCCACGCATATAGCACCGCGCCGATGGTCGAGCTGACGATCACTACGTCGGCCGCACCGACCAGATAGTTGCCCTCCATCAGCCGGTAAACCGCATAGGGACTAATCCCAATCACGCCAATAGCGCCCATCAGGGTCAAAATCGATAGCTGGAAATCGGTGCGCAGACGCCTGAGCATTCGCGAAATCAACATAGTTATGAGCGCTTCTTATGATTTTTATGGGCTTAACACTTAGAGCTTAGCCTACTGCCATTCGGGCTTAGCGTGGCCTGTCGGCACAATAGCTGGAATAACTGAATTTTTCCGCGCTTTCTTATTGCTCCCGCAAATGCCAGCGCACAGGTGAGGTGGGTGGACGCTGGCGGAAACATTTGTTTGCGTTTATTCGGCAACCTCAGCGCTGGCGCGTGGCGGCCGTCGCGTTCCTCTGGCTGGCGAACTGTTATCCTGCCCCTCGCGCAGCTCGCATGCACAGATTGATTGTCGCGGCCGCTCATGCCCTTTATTAATATTCGAGTTTAACTATGAAAAAATCAGTACGGATTGCTGTTGGTTTGGCCGTGGTTGCCGGCGTTGCCAGTACCGCAGGCGCTTGGTACACCGGCCAGCAATTACCCGCGAGCTTGGCCAGCGCCATTAGCAACGCCAACAGCGAGCTTAAAACTGTGACTCCGGGCTTGGGCGTGGATGTTCAGCTTGAGTTGCTGTCGTTGGAAACCGGCTTGTTCAGCAGTACCGCGCACTACCGGATCAAGGCCAAGGGCGATTTGACCACTGCCGGTGATGAAACCAAGGCCATCGATGACGAGCTGCTATTTGTCGACCGCATCGAGCACGGGCCTTTCCCGTTGTCGCGGCTGATGCGCTTGCAACTGATGCCGGTGATGACCAAAAACACCATCGAGCTGGAAAACAGCCCGCTGGTGGCACCCTGGTTTGCGGTCACTAAAGGCCTGTCGCCGATCACTGCCCAAGCCAGCATTGGCTACACCGGTAGCGTTAGCAGCACGCTGAAGCTGCAAGCGGTCGACTTCAACAAAGACGGCGCGAGCCTGAAGTTCTCCGGGTTAGATATCAATGCAAAGGTTGGCGCGGGTCAGCAGAGCTTCAAAGTTGATGGTGCGATGGATAGCCTGGTGCTGGTTGGCAATGACCAAAGCCAGATTGAACTGCATGGCCTGAGCCTGCTTAACGACTCGACCATGGGGGCTTCCGGCCTGTATTTGGGCAGCAGTGAAAGCCAGCTGAAGCAAGTGCAAGTTCGCCTGCCTTCGCAGCCACCCCTGCTGATCAATAACCTGCGCCAAACCGGCCAGCTGGCTGAAGGCAAAACCGGTGTGTTTGGTAGTTTTACCTCCGCTATCGGCATGCTTAACGTGGCGGGCAAAGACCTTGGTTCGCTGGAACTGGCCGGCAGCGTGAAAGACCTCGATACGCAGGCGCTTAAACAGCTGTCAGACCTGTACAAAGCGTTGGTCAGCCACTTAGACGCGGCTGACTACGATGCCAGCAACCCCGATTTGAACCTCAGTGCTGAGCAAAAAACTCAGCTGGAGGCGATTATTGGCAACTTGTTGGCTGGCAAGCCGGTGTTTGCCCTAGACAAACTAGCCCTGAAAACCGCCAATGGCGAAACTAGCTTTAACTTAAGCCTAGGCCTGAATAAGCCGAGTGCGTTTGACTTGCCGCCTGATGTTTTGGCCATGCAAACCATCGCCAGCTTGGATGCCCAGCTGCTGGTGTCCAAGTCGATGATTAAAGATGTGGTCATGAGCCAAGCGGCGCTCGATCCAAGTGTCGATCCGGCGATGGCCAAGCAACAGGCTGAGCAAATGTCCGAGATGGCCGGGATGATGGCCGTGGGCACGCAGATGGCGGCCGTGGATGGCGACAACATAGTCGCCCGCTTCAAATACGCCGAAGGCCAAGTTGAATTGAACGGTCGGAAAATGCCGCTGGAGGAGTTTATGGCCATGGGTATGGGCATGGCCGGCGGTATGGGTGGCGGTATGCCGCCAGCCGGTGGCATGAATGACAGTGCCCCAGACTACAGCGCAGAGCCGGCTGAAGAAGCAGCTAGCGAATAACCCTGTGCGGAAACATCCGGGCGAATAGCCCGGTAACACCCTAAGGCCCAGCCCGATTTAACATCGCGCTGGGCCTTAATGGTTTCTGCACCGGCGCTTTGTTGTCAGACTGACGCGTCTGTCACCGCGAGCCGCCGTTATGCGCCTGCTTGAACTACATACTGAACGCTTGTTATTGCGCACTTGGCAGCCCGCCGACTTGCGCGGCTTTGCCGAGCTAAATGCTGACCCGCAGGTGATGCGGCATTTTCCCAGCGTGATGAGTCGGGCCCAGAGCGATGCTATGGCGCGGCGCATGCAAGCGCATTTCGTCACCCATGGCTTTGGCTATTGGGTGCTAGAACGTCGCGATCAGCCGGGTCTGCTCGGCGTGCTGGGCTTGCAGCAGGTGGCGTTTGCTGCTGCCTTCACCCCGGCGGTGGAGATCGGCTGGCGCATCCAGTGCCAACACTGGCGCCAAGGTTACGCCTTGGAGGCCGCTACGGTGGTGCTGGCTTTTGCCTTTGCGCAGTTACAGTTGGAACAGGTGTTAGCCTTCACCGTGCCGGCCAATCTGCCCTCGCAAGCCTTGATGCAGCGCTTGGGTATGCAGCGCGACCCGGCTGAGGATTTTGCCCATCCCCTGCTGCCCGCCGGCCACCCGTTAAGCGCGCATCGGCTGTATCGAATAGGCCGTGACCCCGTTATGTGTTGAAGTCTGCGGGCCGGTTAGGTTGCTAGGGCGCGGTAATTGGTAGGGTGTGTTAGCCGCGTAGCGGTGTAACGCACCAATGAATACGGCGCAAGTGGCATGTCGCAAAGATGGTGCGGTTCGCAGGCTCACCGACACCCTGCGAGCCAAGGTGCTTTCAGCCCCTTACGCCGAGCTAGCCAATGTTTTGGCCAGTGCTTAATCGCGTGCAGCAGCCGATGATTAACAGGTACAGGCCGACAGCGGCGGCGAAAGTCTTTACCATTTAGCTATTGCAGGCTTGCTGCTGAGTGCTGGTACTCGCGAGCCTTTTACGCCGTGCTCTCGACCACGGCAGATCTTATTGAGGAAACCCTATGAGCCAAGTGTTGGATGATTTGGTCGCGCTGCTGAGCCTCGAAGCGATTGAACAAGATATCTATCGCGGCAACAGCCAAGACCTCGGTTTTCGCCAATTGTTCGGTGGTCAGGTGCTCGGTCAGTGCGTGTCGGCGGCCAGTCGCACCGTGGAGGAGAGCCGTCATGTGCACTCCATGCACGGCTATTTCTTGCGCCCCGGCGATGTCAGTTTGCCGCTGGTGTATCAGGTTGATCGAGTTCGCGATGGCGGCAGCTTTAGCACCCGGCGAGTGACGGCGATCCAGAAAGGCCAGCCAATTTTCACCTGCGCCGCCTCGTTTCAATCGGATGAACAGAGTGCCAGCCATCAGTTGCCGATGCCCGATGTGCCGGGGCCGGAAAACTTTAAATCGGAAACCGAATTAGCCCGGCTGATCGCGCCAATGATCCCCGAGCGCATGCGCGAACGGGCGACCAGCGCCAAGCCGATTGAGATTCGTCCGGTAACCCTAATCAATCCCTTTGCGCCCAAACCTTGTGAGCCGATTAAGTACGTGTGGTTTCGCGCCGACGGCGACTTGCCGGACGATCCACAGTTGCACAAATACTTGCTGGCCTACGCCTCGGATTTCAACCTGCTGACCACTTCGATGCAGCCACACGGGGTGTCGGTGTTTCAAAAGTTTATGCAGGTCGCCAGCCTCGACCATTCGTTGTGGTTTCACGCCGACCTGCGCATGGACGACTGGCTGCTGTACGCCATGGACAGCCCTTGGTCGGGCAACTCTCGTGGCTTTTCGCGCGGCAGCATCTTCAATCGCCGCGGCCAGTTAGTGGCCTCGGTGGCGCAAGAAGGCCTGACCCGTTTGCGGGAGGACTGGAAGTAATGTGGCAACACAGCCGCCACTGGGTGTTCGACATGGACGGCACCCTGACCGTTGCCGTGCATGATTTCGAGGCGATCAAGCGGGCGCTGGATATTCCGCTGCAGCACGACATTCTGCATCACCTCGCCGCACTGCCGGCGGCCGAGGCGGCCAGTAAGCATGCGTGGCTACTGGCTCATGAACGCGAGCTGGCCACGGCGGCGCAAGCGGCGTCGGGTGCGCGTGAGCTGGTGCGCGAGTTACACAGTCGCGGTTATCGGCTGGGCATTCTGACCCGCAACGCCCATGCCCTGGCCTTGCTAACCCTGCAAGCGATTGGCCTGGCCGACTGCTTTGCCAGCGCTGACGTGATCGGTCGCGACGAAGCACCGCCCAAGCCTGATCCGGCTGGTTTGCTGCATTTGGCCCAGCAATGGCAGGTGGCCCCGAACGCCATGGTGATGGTCGGCGATTACCGCTTCGATCTCGAATGCGCCCGCGCCGCCGGAGCGCAGGCGCTGCTCGTCAACTTGCCGGAAAATCCTTGGCCGCAGTTGTGTGATGGTTATGCCGAGGATTGTTCTGTTCTGCTTGGTCAACTTCAGGCTACGGCCAAATTTTCGTAGGACCTGTTGGCCAGATGAACAGGCGCTGGGCATTCCACGGGTTAATAGCGATAGGCCCCGGCGGCGATGGCCGTCTGTAGTTCGCGGGTCAGCGGCACATAACGGTCGCTACCGGGTAGCCAGGCATATAGCGGATCGCAGCAACGCTCAAGGTCATAGGCCTGCTCTTTAAGCGGCGCCTTCTTGTGCTTGAAGGTGCCGGTAGTTTCCAGCTGTCTGCACAGGCGCAGGAACAGTGGCACGGCATAGGTCGGCAGTTCGCGGCGCAATTCGACAAGTAGGGCATGGAAGTCGAACGCTGCCGGTTGGCAATCCAGGCGTATGCAGGCCATGCCGGCGCGGCCATTGGTGCCGGGGATTTCCACTCCATACACGGCGGTTTCGCTGATCTGCTCGATGCCGTCGAGGATCGCCTCGACCTGTGAGGTGGAGACGTTCTCGCCCTTCCAACGGAAGGTGTCGCCCAGACGGTCGACGAACTGGGCGTGCTTGAAGCCGATGTCGCGCATCAGGTCGCCGGTGTTGAACCAGGCATCGCCGGACTCGAACACGTCGCGCAGGATGCACTGCTCGGTTTTGCGCGCATCGGTGTAGCCGTCGAACGGGGTTTTCGCGGTGATCTGTCCGAGCAGCAGTCCGGTCTCGCCTTTGGCTACCCGCCGCAGCCGACCGTCGGCATCGCGGTGCGGCGTTTCGCGTTCCTGGTCGTACTGGACGATGGCGTAGGGGTAGGGCGAGAAGCCCACGGTATTGTCGAAGTTGAGCAGGTTGCTGAAGCCGATATTGCCCTCGCTGGAAGCGTACAGCTCCATCACCCGCTCGATCGCGAAGCGCTGTTTGAAGGCCTGCCAACTACTCGGGCGCAAGCCATTGCCGACCATAACCCTGATCGGGTTGGCCGTGTCGTCGGCCCGCGCCGGTTGGTCCAGCAGGTAACGGCACAGCTCGCCGACATAGCCGAAGGCGGTCGCTTGATGGCGCTGCACATCATCCCAGAAGCGGCTGGCGCTGAACTTGCGTACGACGATCAGTGCCGCCTGACCGGCCAGCACCGAGCCCCAGCACACCACCATGGCGGTGGCATGGTAAAACGGCAGGCTGCAGTACAGGCGATCGTGGCGCACCAAGCGTACGGCGGCGAAACCGAACACGCCGTAGCCCTTCATGAAGCGCCCGTGGTTGAACACCACGGCTTTCGGCAGGCCAGTGGTGCCCGAGGTGTAGATGTAGAAGCAGGGATCGGCAGCGCAGACCGGCGCAGCAAGTTGCGGATTGCTCGTCGGGTAGGCGTGCAGTTCGGCGGCGGGGTGCTGCCAGCCGTTGGGCACCGTGCCGGACTCGCGCCAGGTCGCCTGGTCTGCGAAATACAGGCGGGCGTCTTTTGCTAGTTGCAACTGCGCTTCGACCTCATTGAAGGCCGCCAGTAATTCCTCGCCGACCAGTGCCAGCTTGGGTTGGACAAGGTTGATGCTGTGCGCGAGCACCTGGCCACGCTGGCTGCTGTTGATCAGTGCGCTAACCACGCCGAGCTTGGCGCAGGCGGTGACGCAGGCCAGTAGCTCTAGGCGGTTTTCCATGATCAGGACCACGCTGTCGCCCTTGCTCAAGCCGCGGGCTTGCAGGTAGTGGGCGAGGCGATTGGCCCACTGGTTGAACTCGGCATAGCTGAGTTGTTCGTCGCCCTGGATCAGCGCCACGCCGTTAGCGTTGGCGCGCGCCGCCTGTTCGATACACCAGCTCAGGCCGCCCGGGCGTTGGCCGCGACTGCGGCTGGCGATATGCAAGCCCTTGGCGATGCCTGGCAGGTCGAGCAGCAGTTGGGGCAGGCGTTGCAGTAGACGTGGCAGGGTAATCAGATCGACATGACGCATGGTGGACTCCGGAGACGCTAGGCAGCGCGATATTGTTGTCTCACTACTCTATCCAGTGGTGTCTGGCCTGTTGATGGTTTGCGGTCGCAGACACTGGCAATTTGTCTCATGGGCAATGCACAATCGATCCTCTTTCTGCTGGTGAAAGGACTTCCTATGTTGCAGACGACCACGACTCCCAGCGCTTCGGCGTCATTGCTGCTCGACCTCTATCAGGCGTTGCGTAGCCTGCAATTGGCTGGGCCGGATGACCTGCTGGCGCTGGGGTTGGCGCCCGAGCCGGCGCTGGAGCTAGAAACACGTATTCCGGTGGCCTGGCTTCTGCGGCTCTGGCAAGTGGCTCAGCGACGAGGCGCGCCGGCTGATCTAGGTCTTCTGCTCGGCCAGCGTCGTGGTCTGCAGACCCGCGGCCCAGTGGCTAATCTGGTGTCGCTGAGTGCCACTCTGGACGAGGCGCTAGAGCTGTTCTGTCGGCATAGCTCGGTGATGAGTGAATGTGAGAGCTTGCGCGTGGAACGACATGCAGGGCTTGTGCGTATTGTGTTTCTGTTCAGCGCACCATTGGCGGGGCTGCCGTCTGCCTCTGAGTACAGCCTGAGTTCGGCTCTGTTCTGGGCGCGACAGATGAGCGGAGTACGCCTGCTGCCTGTGGCGGTGGGCCTGCGCCATAAGGCCCTGGTAGAGTCGACTAGTTATCGTCAGGTGTTCGGTTGTGCAGTGCGTTTCGGTGAGACGCAGGACTATATCGACATGGCAGAGGTCGATATGCAGCGGCCCATGCTGGGTTACAACGCTTACCTAAAGGGGTTGCTGGAGCAGCGCGTCAGCAGCATGCAGGCGCAGTTGCCGACCCAAGGCAGCTTGCGTATGCGGGTGCTGCACATGATTGAGCAAGGGCTGGTCAGTGGTGAGTTCTCCGTCGCGGCGGTGGCGCAGCGCCTGCGGCTCAGTCGTCAGACCTTGCATCGTCATTTACGTGAGGACAACTGTTGCTTCAGCGAATTACTGGCCCACGTGCGTCGCCAGCGGGCACTTCAGCGCCTGGCCCAACCTGGATGCAGGGTGGAGGCTCTGAGCCGTGAGCTGGGCTTCAGCGAACCCAGCGCCTTCTATAAAGCCTTTAAAGGATGGTTCGGTCTATCGCCCAAGGCCTATCAGCTGCAGGCTGGGGGCGTGTCGGATTAGAGTCGCGCCGCCTTAAACGTATCGCACTGGCCGATCTTGCCCTGCGCGAAGCCGAGCTTGAACCAGCGTACCCGCTGCGCCGAGGTGCCGTGGGTGAAGGCGTCGGGCATCACTTGGCCGCGGGCCTGCTGTTGCAAGCGGTCGTCGCCGATCGCACTGGCGGCGTTTAACGCCTCTTCTAAGTCGCCGGCCTCTAGCCATTGCAGGCGTTGTTGCGCGTGATGCGCCCAAACCCCGGCCAGGCAGTCGGCTTGCAACTCTTGGCGCACCAGCAAGCCGTTGTCGCCCTCCATGCGCTCACCCCGCTGGCGTGACGCCTGCACCTTGGCCGACACGCCGAGCAAGGTCTGCACGTGGTGGCCGACCTCGTGGGCAATCACATAGGCTTGGGCGAAATCACCGGCCGCGCCGAAGCGTTGCTCAAGTTCGCGGAAAAAGCTCAGGTCCAGATACACCTGCCGATCGGCTGGGCAATAAAACGGTCCGCTGGCAGCGCTGGCCATGCCGCAGGCCGAGCGCACGCTGCCGTTAAACAGTACCAACGTTGGGTCTTGATACTGCCGGCCGGCTTGCTGAAATAACTCTCGCCAAGTGTCCTCGGTGTCGCCCAGTACGGCGCGGACAAACTCGGTTTGCGGGTTATTGGCCGGGCTCTTGCCGCTGGGCTGTTGCACGCTTGCGTCGCCAATACCGGCTTGCCCGGCCAGTTGCCCAAGGATTTGCAGCGGGTCTTGGCCGGTGAATAAGCCGAAGCCCACGATCAGCACCACGGCACCGAGACTCAGGCCTTTGCCTCCGGGGCGAAAACCACCGCCGCCACTGCCGCCATCCACTACGTTGTCGCTGCGCCGTGCGCGTTTCCACTGCATATAAAGCTCCTATAGATCTGACTCGGGCGGCTAGCCCAGCAGCGCCGGTTCGATCAGCAGTTCGGCGCGGGCCACTAATTGCACATGACCGCCCACGCGCACCTGTCCGTCGGCGCTGACGCACACATCCAAGCGGCTCGGGCGCTGCAGGAAGCGTCCTTGATTAAGGCTAAAAGCTTGCCCAGCAGGGTGCAGGCCGTGACGCACTAAATACGCGGCTACCGGCCCAGCGGCGCTGCCGGTGGCGATGTCTTCTACCTGCCCGGCCGGGTCCCAGGTGCGACCCTCAAGGCCGTCGATATCGAGTAAAAACACGAAGGCGGCGCCGCACTCGAGCAACTCCAGATCCAGCAAGCGAGTCTGCTTGGCCTTGGCCAGCCCCGTTGCGGTGACAGGCAGCAATACATAGGGCAAGCCGGTGCTGACCACCGTGGCTGGGTAGCGCGAGTCCAGCTCGGCATCGCTCAGGCTAAAGGCGCTGGCGAACTCGCGGGCCGCCTCTGCGGATAATTCTTGGCCAAACTCGGCGATGCCCTGATCCATCTCGGCGTAAAAGCCTTGGGCCATGCGCTGGCTGCGGACCTGCACGGTTTTGCTCGACAGTTGCAGCGTCCACTGGGCGTGTTCGGCTGGGCTGTGCAGGTGATGCAGTAAGGCCGCCGCGCCAATAATTGGGTGGCCGGCGAAGGGCAGCTCTTCTTCTAGGGTGAAAATCCGCGCACTGAACTGGTCGGCGGCAGCGCCGGGGATTAGAAAAATCGACTCGAACTGGCGCAGTTCGATGGTCAGCGCCTGCATCGCGGCGCTCGATAGGCCGCGAGCATCGGCAAAGGCGCTGAGGCCATTGCCGTTGAGTGGGCGTTGGGCGAAAACATCCATTTGCCAGTACTGCATTGTGCGCACTCCTGCGGTATTGCCGATGAGCCCTGAGTTTACTGCGCGCTGGCGGTCAATGCAGCCATTGATATTGAGGTGTTTGCAGACGGCTTTTTTGCCCTATGCTCGACGCCTACTTTGGGGGGGCATATATGCGCACGACGCAGTTGTTTTTAGGGTTTCAGGCTTTGGCGTTGATCGGTCTCGGAGTGGCCTATTTTATTCGCCCTCATGAGATGACCAATCTCAGTGGCATGTTGCTGATGGCTCAAGCAGCTATCACTGACGTGCGCGCCTACTACGGCGGCTTACAGATGGGCTTGGGGGCTTTTCTGTTACTGGCTTGCCGGCAAACCGATCTGATCCGGGCGGCGTTGATTTTGCTGGTGCTGATTTACAGCGCTTTGGCTTTGGCGCGGATCGGTGGTCTGTGGCTAGACGGTGGCTTTGAGCAAACCTTCAACCTAATTGCCCTGCTGATTGAGCTGGTGTCGGCGGCGCTGGCCATGTGGTTGCTGCGCCGCTTACCCAGTTAGTCGTTGTGGGCAGAATTAAGTTTTTCAAAGGGGCGGCCTTGTTTCTGATTGGGTCGCAGACGCTGCATAAATCCCAAATATTGCGTGCAGCGCTTCGCGGCCAGTTTTTCAGCTGTTGGCGCAGGCATGGCGCCAATTAAGGTTTGCTGGGGAAATCGGCCAGCAGCTTGGCCACCGCCTGATTGACCGTCTCTTGGCTGGCATTCGGGTCGCGAATGGTTTTATTGATCACCGCTTGAAACAGCAGGTTGTCGTGATTGTGGTTGTCAAGAATGCGCAGCGCTAAGCGTGCGCGTTGTTCGGGGTTGAAATTGACGTCGCTGTAGGTCGCCCCACCCACGGACACCGGTTTGATATCGACCTCGGTGCCGCTCTCCAGTCCCAGTAGGTAAATCACCCGCAGGTCGGCATTTTGCGCCTGCTCGGTATAGCCCTTGGCCGTCAGGGCGGCGCGCAGGGCGGTATTAAAGCGCTGTTCGAGGTCGACGCGATGGCCAGGGGCATTCACCGGTTTAATCACGAAAGTGCTGAAGCTGCCCTCGCGGGCCGCATCTGTGACTTCGACATCTTGATTGCTCGGGGCGCTGGCGCAGGCGCTGAGCAGGGCGAAAAGGGCAGGCAAGAGCAGGCGTGAGTAAGGCATGGGAACTCCAATTTTTATTGTGTCCCGAGCCTAAACGCCGCCGCCGCGGTTGTCGCCAATCATTGGTTGGGGCGCGCTGCGCGATCTTGTCGGCCTCAGTGTTGTGTTTAACGCCGCTCCAGCAACACACCACTCTCCATGTGGTGGGTAAACGGGAACTGGTCGAACAGCGCGCACCGCACGATTTTATGGGTGTCGTGCAGCTGGGCGATATTTTCTGCCAGAGTCTCGGGGTTGCAGGAGATGTATAAAATTCGCTCGAAACGCCGGGTCAGCTCGCAGGTGTCTGGGTCCATGCCGGCGCGCGGCGGGTCGACGAACACGGTGCCGAAGTTGTAGCTGGCTAGGTCGATGCCCTGCAGGCGGCGGAACGGGCGCACCTCATTCAGCGCCTGGGTCAGCTCTTCGGCCGATAGCCGCACTAGGGTGACGTTATCCACGCCGTTGTCGGCCAAGTTAGCCAGCGCGGCGTTGACTGAGGATTTGCTGATCTCGGTGGCCAGCACCTTGCGCACCCGAGTGGCCAGCGGCAGGGTGAAGTTACCATTGCCGCAATACAGCTCGAGCAAATCATCGTCACGTGCGCCGATGGCCTCGTAGGCCCAGCTGAGCATCTTCTGGTTGACCGTGCCATTCGGTTGGGTGAACGCGCCCTCGGGTTGGCGATAACTAAACTCGCGGCCGGCCACGCTTAAACGCTCGACTACATGGCTTTGGCCAATCACCAATCGCTGGCCCCGTGAGCGGCCGATGATGCTCACGCCTAAGTCGGCCGCCAGTTGCTCGGCGGCGGCTTGCCAGTGCTCGTCTAACGGTCGGTGGTAGCACAGGGTAATCAGCGCATCGCCGGCCAAGGTGGTGAGGAATTCCACTTGAAACAGCTTAAACGACAGCGCCGAGCTGGCTTGCCAAGCAGCTTTCAAACGGGGCATCAAGGCGTTGATGGCGGCGCTGGCAATCGGTAACTGGTCGAGCAAAATCGGCGTGTGCTTGTCGCCAGCGGCAAACATCGCATAGAAGCGCTCCTCGTTCTCGCGCCACAGGCGAAACTCCGCGCGCAGCCGGTAATGCTCGGCCGGCGAGTCGAAGACGCTCGGTGCTGGCGCGTCGAAGGGGGCCAGCAGGCTGCACAGGCGCGCTTGTTTTTCTGCCAGTTGGGCGGTGTAGGCAGCGGGATCGAATTGGGTGGCGGTCATGGGGCAGCTCTTTTGGGCGGCGGGGCTGTGAGTCCAGCGCAAGCGAGGTAAAGCTCGACGTGATAAGGCAGGGCGAGGAATACCGACATGATAACAGTTCAACTATTGGCTGCGAATTGGCCTGTCAGCGGCGCTGCGCTCGGCTAATCTTAGGGCACTGTAAATTGCCCCGATAAAGAGGAAGCCTGCATGTCTAAACGAGCCCTGATCGCCGTCGCCGATGGTGTTGAAGACCTAGAGGTGGTGAGCCTGATTGACGTGCTGCGACGCGCCGATATTGAGGTGCTGGTGGCCAGCATTGAAACCCGGCGGATGGTCAACTGCGCCCATGGCACGCGCTTAACCGCCGATGCCATGTTGGTCGATGTGTTGGCGCAAGACTTCGATCTGATCGTGCTGCCCGGCGGCATGCCCGGCGCGCAGCATTTGGCCGACCATCAGCCGTTGGCCGAGCGGGTGCGTGAACAAGCTGCGGCGGGTAAGTTGTTTGCCGCCATTTGCGCCTCGCCGGCCTTGGCGTTGCAAACTTACGGGGTGCTCAAGCAGCGCCGGATGACCTGCTATCCGGCGTTTAGCGAGCAACTCTCGGGCTGCACCTTTGTTGATCAGCCGGTGGTGGTCGATGGCAATTGCATCACCAGCCAAGGCCCCGGCACGGCGATTGCGTTTGCCTTAACGCTAGTCGAACAATTGGCGGGCAAGGCGGTGCGCAGTTCGGTGGCGGCGGGGATGTTGCTGCAGTAGCCGCCGTGTGAACGGTATGCGCTACTAGCGCTCAAGTTTGGAGTGGCTGCGGACGATACAGTCTCGCCTGAGTTGCACCACTTTTCTCGTTCTGTCGTATTTAGCCGTCAGCCCGCCGGGCTTGGAGATATCTATGCAGTTATCCATTAGCCGTTTGATCGCCTTGTGCGCGTCCGGTTTATTGTTGGCCGCCATTGCCTTGACCACCTGGATGCAGCTGCAGATCGACCGGCTCGATGAGCAAGGTCATCATCTAGAACAGCTCAGTGATGCCCTCGCCGCTGCTCAAGAACTGCGTTACAACAGCGCGCAAATTCAGCAATTTTATACTGATGCCAGCCTCACCCAAGAGCGCGAACCACAACTTGAGGCGCAGCAACACTATGCGGCGGCCATCAGTTTGCTGAGTAAGCTCAGTCCGTTGCTGCCAACCTTGAGCGCTCGGCTGGAGGGGTTGCGCAGCCCGCTGGCAGCGCTCAACAGTGCCGGGGAGCAGATGGTGCGTGCCTATGCTGGCGGTAAAGAAGCCGGTGATCGGGCCATGGCTGACTTTGACCGTCGCTCTAGCTCGGTGATTAGCGCCTTTAGCGCGCTCAGCGAGCCGCTCAATCAAGCGTATCAACAGCAGTTGAGCGACACCGAAGCTTTGCGCGAATCGATGAAAAACAGCAATTTGCTGGCCTGGGGTTTAGTTCTGGTGTTTATGCTCGGGTCGCTCTGGTTGATTGCCGCGCGGGTGTTGCCGCCTGTGCGGCACTTGACCCAAGCGCTGCGTGCCCTGAATGACGGTACGGGCGATCTGCGTCGCAGCGTGCAGCAAAACCATGATGATGAAGTGGGCGAGGTGGTGGTTCAGTTCAATTTGTTTGTTAGTAATCTACGCAGTCAAATGGCCACTGTTGGCGAGGTTTCTAGCGCCCTTGAGCGCTCCGCTGAGCAACTGGTTAGTGATGCAGGCGCCTCCGAGCGAAGCGCCTGCGATCTGCAAGTGGAGGTTGAACAGGTGGCCGCGGCGGTCAATCAAATGGCCAGCACCGTGCAAGATGTGGCCAGTAATGCCCAGGCCAGTTCAGAGCGCACCCGTGACGCCGACAGCCAAGCGCAAGCGGCCATTGGCGTGGTGGATAAAACCATCGTCGACATCCGCGCCCTCGCCGAAGAAGTAGGTCGCGCCGCGCAAGTAATCGCCGACCTCGAAGGCCATTCGCGCGAGATCGGCGGGGTGCTGGAGGTAATTCGCACGATTGCCGAGCAAACTAACTTGCTGGCCCTGAATGCCGCGATTGAAGCCGCCCGTGCCGGTGAGCAAGGCCGTGGTTTTGCTGTGGTGGCCGACGAAGTACGTACCTTAGCCAGCCGCACGCAAAAATCCACTCAGGAAATTAACGGCATGATCGAGCGCCTGCAGAACGCCTCGCAGCAAGCGGTTAAAGTCATGGACGACAGTCGCGACTTTGCCGAGCGTGGGGTGGTGCAAGCCTTGAGCGCCGGCGAAGCGTTAAAAAGCATTAGTAACTTGGTGTCTTCGGTGTCGGGCATGAGCCTGCACATTGCCGAGGCGGCTAACGAACAAGCGGCGGTTACCGATGAAATTAACCGGCGTATCAGCACCGTCTCGGTAGTGGCGCATAGCACTGTGGCACTGGCCGAAAGCACCTTGAACCGCGGTCGTGCCAGCGGTGAAGATGCCGAGCGCTTATTGCAAATCGTTCGGCAGTTTAAGTTCTGAAACGACGACTCAGCAAACCGGCGCTTAATGCGCCGGTTTGCTTTTTGGCCTCGGCCGGGTTGGGTCGGTTAGACGTTATTGCTCTCTATTGCTCTCTATTGCTCTCTGTTGCTTGGTTTTCGGTGATGGCTGCAGGTATTATCTTGTCCCATGGGTCAGGTTGTAGTCAGCTATGCTTGCTCCCTGTGTACTCTTAAACAGGTCCTGACGTTTCTGTTAGGTGACTTTTATCGCGTCATAGGGCCGCTTCGGCTCTGAGGAGCAGGCATGTCCAAGGCTGAATTATCCCGCCGCGCGTTTTTGCAAGGCAGTGTCATTGCTGGTATCAGCATCAGCTTGGCGCCACTGGGTAGCAAAGCCTTTGCCGCCTTATTCGAAGCGCAGGTGACGGCCGCGCCGCAACCTTGGTACACCCCGGATGGCAAGGCGCGGGCGCGTATCGACGGGGTGTCCAAGGTGTGTGGCGGCAAGGTGTTTGCTCGCGACATTCGCGCTCAGGACATGCCCGGCTGGCCGACTCAGCAAGGTCACGCCATGCTGCTCAAGGCGACCAATATTGACCAGCTATACCAGGGCCTTGACCTGTCGATGCTGAGCCCTGAGCTGCAGCCGGACCGTGTTGTCACCGCCGCCGACCTGGCCAAGGACGGCATTGCTTGGCCCGAGTCGCACGGCCCCGACCCGCTGCTGCCGGAAGGCCAGGTGGCGATGTTCCTCGGCCATCCGGTGGCGCTGCTGATCTGGAAAGATTACCCGCGCTTTCGCGAGGCCAAGGGCCTGCTCAAACACAATCAGCAAGCCTTGCGTTACGGTGCCCAGGCGCCGCGCTATCAGACCGATCCCTATGGCAGCTTCCGTTTTGTGCGGGTCGGCGGCGCCGATGCGTTCGCCCCGGACAGTTTCTCCAGTCTGAAAGACAGCATGCTGTTTCCGATGATCCGTGAGCGCAAGCCGGTATGGAGTCAGCAGGCCAAGATCAATGGCGACCTGACCGAGCAAGGTCTGTACCACGCCGCGCAGATGCAGGCGCAGTTGCAGAGCCCGCCGCAAGGCTGGCTGGTGTTCGATGAACAGTACAAGACCCAGTCCATCGAACCGGCAGCCTTGGAGGCCGACAACGGCAATGGCTGGTATGACCCCGCGAGCAAGACCCTGCACTTTGTGGTCGCCACCCAGTGTCCGTTTGAAGTGGCCGAACAGACCGCACACATGCTCGCGCCGTCGCGTTTTGCCGTCGCCAAACTGAGTATGCACCCCGGCTATACCGTGGGTTACGGCTCGAAAGACAACAACATATTCGTGTTCTACGCCGCTCTTGCCGCCATGTACGGTGAGGGCACGCCGATCCGCCTGGCCAATGACCGCTACGAGCAGTTCCAGAGCGGCATCAAGCGGCATGCCTTCGACATGCACTACCAACTGGCGGTGAACAAGGCTGACCACAGTTTCCAAATTTTCCGCACCAACATGGAGCTGGATGGCGGCGGTCGGGTCAACTACAGCCCCTCGGTGGCTGCCGTGGGGGCCACCGCGGCGCAGTCGATCTACTACCTGCCACGCAGCGATATGGCCGCCACGGCGTATCACTCTTGCGGCGTTGAGGCTGGCTCAATGCGCGGTTACGGCACCCTGCAGAGCATGGCCGCCACCGAGATGATGGTCGACGAAGTGGCCGAGCGCCTCGGTGTGGATGCCATTGAGTTACGCCGCAAGAACATGCTGAAAAGCGGCATGAAGAACACCCAAGGGGCGATTCCAGCCGGCGCGCTGCGCCTCGATGAATTGCTCGACAAAGCCGCTGCCCATGAGCTGTGGCGCGAGCGGTTGGCGCGCAAACAACGCATGGATCGCGACGATCCGGATCACCTGTATGGCGTAGGCTTTGCCATCGTGCAGAAGGATTTCGGCACCGGTGCTGAGGCGCCGATGGCCAGTGTCGAGTTCAGCGCCGACGGCAAGATCAAGCTACGGCAGATTGCCATCGACATGGGTACCGGCATGGCCACCTCGCAGGCCCTGCTGGTGGCCGATTATCTCGGTCAGCCGGCCGATGAAATCAAAACCGGGGAAACCGAGTGGGCCGAACTGGCCCTGCAAACCAGCGGCAACCCGTACATCATCAGCCAGGCCGAGCAGGACGCCAATCTGCGCAATCCGCGTTGGGTCGGCAAGCTGGCTTCGGCCTCGTCGGCGACCAACTCCTCGTATTACTCCGGGCATGCCACCCGTGAAGCCGCGCGGATTTTGTTCAACCACGGCCTGTGGCCGGCGGCACTGGCGATCTGGAGCCAGGGCATTTATGGCGGCGCGGCCAACCCCTATGTAATCCGCCGCGAGAATGCCCACTGGAGCAAGGGCTACTTGAGTGCCGATGGCATGCAGCCGCTGTCGTTCGCCCAGTTGGCCCAAAAAGCCCATGAGTTGGGGCTAGTGACCGGCGCTAGTGTGCACGGTTTCAACCGCTGGAGCTGGGCCGAGGCTGAGTTTGAGATTGCCGGGGTGCGCGACCGTGTGCCGCTGGATGCCCTCGCCGTGAAATATGGCCAGGGTGCACCGCAAGCTACCCAGGCGTTGCATGGCGAGCACGGCTATCACCGTCTGGAGCGCAAGAGCATCAAGTACCCGGACACCCAGCTGAACAATGCCATGGTCACCTATTACAGCCCGGTGGCCACTTTGCTGGAGGTCAAGGTCAACAAGGGTTCTGGCGCGGTTACGGTGCTCAGCCATCACTCTTGGCTAGAATGCGGGCGGGTGATCGTCCCCGAACTGGTCCTCGGTCAGCTCGAAGGCGGCATTGCCATGGGTATCGGCCATGCCCTGCTGGAGGAGTTACCGTTGCACGAAGGTGGTCCCGGTGATGGCACCTGGAACTTCAACCGCTACCAATTACCACGGGCCAAGGATGTCGCGGTTTGGCAGCAAAGCGCGGAGATTCTGCCGCCGTTGTCACCTAGCGATCCGGCCAAAGGCATCGCCGAGGTGGTGATGATTCCGGTGGTTGGCGCCATCGTCAACGCCGTGGCCCATGCTACCGGCAAGCGCCTGCGTGAACTGCCTCTGTCACCTGCACGCATCAAGGCGGCCCTGAATGGTTAAGCGACCTGTCGTGGTCAACGCCGTGGCCCATGCGACCGGCAAGCGCCTGCGTGAACTTCCTCTGTCCCCAGCCCGTATCAAGGAGGCCCTGAATGGCTAAGCGTCCGTTAACCCTGCAAATCAACGGACAAGTCGTCGGCCCCCTGGATGTGCCGGATGATTTGATGATGATCGAGTTCCTGCACGAATACCTCAATCTGACCGGCTCGCGGCTGGGTTGCGGGCAGGGCATCTGCCACGCCTGTGTGCTGATTCTCGACAAGCCCGACGGCACCAGCGAAGAGGTGCGGACCTGCATTACCGGCGCGCATTTCTTTAATGGCAAACGCATCCGCACCATCGAAGGCCTGGCCAAGCGCGATGCTGCGGGTGAGGTCAGTGAGCTGAATCCGGTGCAGCAGAAGTTCGTCGAGCACTTCAGCTTCCAGTGCAGCTACTGCACACCGGGCTATGTGAACGCGGCGACCATCATGGTCGAGAAGCTGCAGCGTCAGCCCGTTAAGCGCAGCGAGCTGGAGGGCGAGATCGAAGCGGCCCTCGGCCAGCATATCTGCCGCTGCACCGGTTATGTACGTTACTACCAGGCTGCCAAGCGGGTGGTCGAAGACCTTGGTCTGGTTCGGGAGGGTTGAGCATGCGCAGTCTTTTATTGAGTACTGCGCTGCTGTGCGCCCCGTTGCTGCAGGCCGCTGAGCCGAGCGAAGTGGCGCGCGGTGCCTATCTGGCCCGCGCCGCCGATTGCGTGGCCTGCCATAGCACGGCGAACAGCGCGCCCTACGCCGGCGGCCTGCAGCTGGCATCACCGTTTGGCACCATCTACGGCACCAATATCACCCCGGACAAGCAGTACGGGATTGGCAACTACAGCCGCGAGGACTTCTACAACGCGGTGGCCAAGGGCAAGCGTGCCGATGGCGCCAACCTCTATCCGGCCATGCCGTATACCTCTTACCACCTGCTCAAACGCGAAGATTCTGACGCCATCTATGCCTTCCTGATGACTCAGGAACCGATCAATCGGCCCGCGCCGGAAACCAGCCTGAGCTTTCCGTTCAACCTGCGTTTTGGGTTGAGCCTGTGGAATTGGTGGTACGCCGACGAGTTGCAACTGGCGCCGAGTACCGGCAAGAGTGCGCCGTGGCAGCAGGGTCAGTATCTGGTCGAAGTGCTCGGGCACTGTGGCGAGTGCCACACTCCACGCGCGGTCACCGGCGCCTTGCAACAGGACAAGGCCTTGCAAGGTGGCGTGTTGCTCGGCTATCTGGCGCCCAGCCTGACCGCCGAGGATCTATTGGCGCGCGGTTGGAACAGCGGCGATCTGGCGACCTTCCTGCAGCACGGTATCAGCGCCCAGGGCAGTATGTTCAACGAGATGTACCCAGTGCTGCACAACAGCACCCAATACCTGCCGAGCAGCGATCATCAGGCCATGGCCACTTACTTGCTCGGCGAGCAGCCAGGGCCGACCGCGCAGATCAGTACTCAGCCGCTGGATAAACTCAGCGACAGCGCTCAGCGCGGACGTCAGGACTACCTAAACGTCTGTGCCGGATGTCATGGCAGCGAAGGGCAGGGCGTGCCGCACGTTGCCGTGGCCATGGCCGGCAACACCACCCTGCGCCAGGTCGACTCACGCAACTTGCAGCGGGTGATTGACGACGGCATCGCCGAACAGCAGTTCACCGGCTTTGAGCGCATGCAGCCGATGCCGGCGTTGGCCGCGCAACTGGATGACGGGCAAATGCGTGACCTGCTCAACTACCTGCGGCAAACCTGGGGCGGCTTGCCTGAGGATATGAGCGCAGAGCAGGTCAGCGAGTTGCGCAGCCAGGCTGGCCACTAAATGCAGCAACTGGATTTGCAGGTCATCGAGCAGGCCCTGCGCTGGTCCGTGGCCGGTGAGCGGGTCTGGCTGTGCACGGTGCTCGCCACCTATGGTTCGGCCCCTCGCGGGCCGGGGGCGCTGCTGGTGGCCAATGCCAGCGGGCAGTGGCTGGGCTCGTTGTCCGGCGGTTGCGTCGAAGATGACTTTCTCGCCCAGTTGCAGGCGGGTGCCTTTGCCGAGCCGATCAGTCTGGTTCGTTACGGATCCGGTGACGAGCCACGGGCTAATATCCGCCTGCCCTGCGGTGGCGTACTGGAAGTGCTGGTGGAGAACCTGGCGGCCGACTGCAGCGTGCAGGAGCACTTGCGCCAACTGCAGGGGGCGCTGCAAGGCCAGCGGCGGTTGATCCGCGCGATCGATGTGCTGCGCGGTACGCGGCTGTTGCTTGATGATCACAGTCAGGGGCCACGGGTCGAACGCGCAGACGGCACGCTACGTTTGCGCATCGGCGCGGCGCAGCGTTTGCTGTTGGCCGGTTATTCCAGTGTCAGTCATTTTTGCGCTGAGTTCGGTAAGGCGCTGGGCTTTGAGGTGCTGCTCTGCGAGCCGCGCGAAGAGGTGCTGGCCGGCGTGCAGTTGCCGGACATTGAGCTGATTCGTCTGCTGCCGTCGCGGTTTATCGCCGAGGGCGGTTGTCACCGTGACACGGCGGTGGTGGCCTCGACCCACGATCCACGCCTTGATGATCTGGCGATGCTCGAAGCGGTACGTAGCCCGGCGTTTTATATCGGCGTGATGGGTTCGCGGATAACCACCGAAAAACGCCTCGAACGTCTACGCCGGGTTGGTGGTTTAAGCGAGGCCGAGCTTGCCCGGATTCAGGCGCCCATCGGCCTAAATATCGGCAGCAAGACCCCTGCGGAAATCGCCCTCTCGGTGCTCGCCGATATCGTGCGAGTGCGTAACAACATTGCCCGTGAGCAGCTGTAGGTCGCCGCCGTGATCAGCATCCCAGTGACAACCGTGCTGGCCTTGGTGCTGGCTGCAGGACAAGGTCGCCGTTTTGGCACTGACAAACGGCGCGCCTTGCTGGCCGATGGCACGCCGCTGTTAACCGCGACGCTGCGGCAGGCACAACGGCACTTCGCCCAGGTGTTTGTGCTGTTGCGTGTTGGTGATGACCCACAGGCACTTGGCGTACCACCGGGCGTCGAGGTGTTGCGCTGTGCCGATGCCGACTTAGGGATGGGCCACAGCCTAGCGGCTGGCGTTCGCGCCTTGCATGAGCAGCCCGCCATTGCCATTGCCGTACTGCTAGGCGACATGCCGTGGCTCAGCGCCTGCACGCTAGAACGGTTAATCGAGCAAGCCGCAGCGCAACGGATAGTGTTTCCCTGCTATCAGAGCCAGCGCGGCCATCCGGTGTTATTTGGCCGGCAGTTTTGGCCGCAGTTGCAGCAGCTTAAGGGCGATGCCGGCGCCAAAGCGTTGCTGGCTCAGTATTCCCAAGCGTGCATTGGCTTGGCAGTGGACGACCCAAGCGTGCTCTGCGATGTGGATACCCCGGCGGCACTGCAGCGCTAAGGAGCCGCTGAAAAACTACTGCGCTCGGTTATGCCGCGTTTAAATCAGCCTCAAAATGCTCATTTACAGCACGTAAACTGCGCTTTTGACTCGCTACGCTCGCCCTGCGGGCCAGCCTTTGGCGGTTACTCCGCTTCGCTGCGTTGCGGCTGATTGACCAGCGGAGCTGTTACTTTGTTGCGCCTTGCCTAACCATCGCTCGCTACCTTTTTCAGAGGCTCCCTACTTACTTGGTCGCTTTGAGAATCACAAACTTAGGCGTGGTGGCCACTTGCTCGAGGCCACGAAAGAGTTTTTTCAGCTTGGCGTGATAACCCAGATGGCGGTTACCGACTATCCACAGCTCGCCACCGCGCACCAGCGCCGCCTTGGCCTGGACGAACATGCGCCAAGCGAGAAAGTCGCCAACCACTTGCTGCTGGTGAAACGGCGGATTGCACAGGACTAAGTCCAGCGAATCTTCGGCTTGTTCGGCTAAGCCGTCGCCGGCACGAATCGTCACCGGCCGCGCCCCGAGCGCCGCCTGCCAGTTTTCTGCGGCCGACTGCACCGCCATAAACGACTCATCGACCAGCGTCAGCTCGGCATCCGGGTTGGCCAGTGCATAGCTGATGCCGAGCACGCCATTGCCGCAACCCAAGTCGGCCACCCGCAGCGGGCTGAGGCTGCGCGGCAAGTGCGGGAGAAAGGCGCGGGTGCCAATGTCTAGGCCTTCACGGCAAAACAGGTTGGCGTGGTTGCTCAGGGTGATGGCCGGCTGCTCTAGCTGATAGCGACTCGGGTAGGGTGAAAAGACTGGGGCTTTAGTCACCACGGTGGCGCACAGCAGACGGGCTTTTTTCACCGCCAGCAAGGCTTGCATCGGGCCTATGTACTGTTCGAGCAACTCACCGGCTGCGCGTGGCAGATGTTTAAGCATGGCCGCGGCAAGGACCCGCGTGCCGGGGGCAATTTGCCCTTGCAGGCGAATTAACTGTTCTTCTAGTAAGGCTAGCGTTTTGGGTACGCGCAGCAGCACGCAGTCGAACGGGCCGCTGGTCAATTGGCTGGCGGGAACAAAACCCACGCTGTCGACCGGCAAACCGTTACGGGTCAGATTTTGCTGCAAGGCTTGCCAGCCCAAGTACGAGTCGCCGCTGCTGGTTAGCTGAAAGTGCCCGGCCAAACTGGCCGCTAGCGCGCCGAAGCTGTCGTTGAGGATCAGCACACGGGTGCTGCTGGGCAACCCTAAACGGTGTACATACTGCAACAGGTACTCATCGGCGGCGTCGAAGGCTTGCAACGACTCGCCCGGTTGCTCGGGTTGACGAGTCAGTTCGAGGGCGGCAAAAGGCGTAGTGAATATAGGCATATGAACCGCCGGTGTTTGTCCGGTGCGCTTTGCGCGACACTGCACAGATGAAGAGAAAGTATTCAACAACAAGGGCCGCAGTATGACCGTCAGCGACGAGAAGTTCACCCGCCAGCGCTTGCTTAGCGTGCAACCGTGGTCTGACACGCTGTTTAGTTTGCGCTGTAGTCGGGATCCGGGCTTTCGTTTTAGCGCTGGCCAGTTCGCCCGCCTAGGGGTGCGCAAGGCTGATGGCACAACGGTGTGGCGCGCCTATTCGATGGCCTCGGCGACCCATGATGAATTTTTGGAATTCTTCTCCATCGTGGTGCCGGGCGGTGAATTTACCAGTGAGCTGAGCCGGCTGGCGGTCGGCGATGAATTACTAGTGGAGCGCCAGCCCTTTGGTTTTTTAACCCTCGATCGCTTTGCCGATGGAAACGATCTTTGGCTGCTGGCCAGCGGCACCGGTTTGGCGCCGTTCTTGTCGATTTTGCAGGGCCAAGAGGTGTGGCAGCGCTTTCGCCGGATTGTCTTGGTGTACTGCGCCCGCAGCGCCAGTGAGCTGGCCTATCAGCCGCTGATTAAGCAACTGATGCAACGTGACTATCTGCAACAACATGCTCAGCAATTAACCTACTTGCCGTTACTCACCCGCGAGCAGCAGGCCGGCTGCTTGCATGGACGCATTACCACTTTGCTGGACACTGGCGAATTGGAGCAAGCGGCAGGTTTTAGCCTTGAGGCGCTAAACGCACGGGTGATGATTTGCGGTAATCCACAGATGATCGACGACTGCCGCACGCGGCTTAAACAGCACGATATGCACCTCAGCCTAAGTCGGCGGCCGGCGCAGGTGGCAGTGGAGAATTATTGGTAAGCGCATGCAGTGTAAGTTCATTGCTGTTGCTGCTGGACAGTGGTGCTTTGAGCGGTAACGACAGGGTAAAGCAGGTGCCCCAATTCACCTGACTCACCACTCCCAGTCGGCCACCAAGGATTCCAGTGGCAAGATTGTGCACGATATTCAGGCCCAAGCCGCTGCCGCCTTGACCGAGCTTGGTGGTGAAGAAGGGATCGAATATTTTTGGCAGATGCGCCTCGCTGATCCCGACCCCATTATCGGTAATCGTTAGCTCTATCCAGTCGGGTTGGGAGTGAAAGGCGCGCAGGCTGATTAGGCCTTGGCTGCGACCGTCGAAGGCGTGCAGCACGGCATTGTTAATCAAATTAACCAAGATCTGCCCGAGTGCGCCGGGGTAGCTGTCCAGCCACAGGCTGTCGTCGATGTTGCTTTCCAGTACATAGGGAGATTTCTTGAGGCTTGGGCCTAGGGTGATGATAATTTCGTTAACCACTTCACTGAGCTGGAAGTTACGCCGCTGGGCGCCGGTTTGATCGACAGCCACCTGTTTGAAACTGCTGATTAATTCACTGGCGCGGCGTAGGTTACGGGTGAGAATGTCGCAGGCGGTATGGCTGTCGGCGACAAACTGGTCGAGCATTGAGCGGCGCAATGAACCAGCCTCGACGGCAATCTGCATCGCCTGGGTGTGATCATGCAAGGTAGAAGCAGCCATTACGCTGTTGCCAATTGGGGTGTTGAGTTCATGGGCGATGCCGGCCACCAGCGAACCCAAGGCTGCGAGTTTTTCACTTTGCACCAGGCCATTTTGCGCTTGCTGCAAGTTCTGCATCGCGCTGCTGAGTTCCCGATTGCTTTGGCTGAGCGCTTCGGTGCGCTGGCTAATGCGCTGTTCAAGGTTGTTATTGAGCTCCAGGTAAGCCCGTTCGGCTTTTTTCTGCTCACTTACATCAATGCTCATGCACACAAACTGTTGGCCGCCGCCGGGTGCGGGAATGCTAAAGGTGGTGCTGAGTAAACACAGTTGTCGGCCACTTGGCGTGGTTAGTTGGCTCAGGTATGGCCCTAGCGGCACGCCTAGTGCGGCCTCCCGCAGGGTGGCTAAGAACAGCTGAGTTTGCACGCGACTAAACAGCAACTGTTCGATGCTTTTGCCTAACGCGTTTTGCCGTTCGATGTCGTACAGCGTTTCGCTGGCGCGGTTCCACAGCAGCACATGGCCTTGCGCATCGAACCATTGCACGGCCACGTTAGGAGTGTTCTCTAGCGTCGCGAGGAGGCGGTCTTCGCTGTCGCGCAATTGTTGTTCGCTGCTAAGCATGGCCTGTTCGCGTTCGCAAATAGCCATAATCATCAGCTGCAGGCTGCTTTGCAGCATGCTCAGTTCACGTATCCCGCTGGCTATGGGTGGCAGGTCATAGCTGCCTTGGGCAATGGCACCGACATGGGCGGTGAACTGGGAAATTTTGCTGGCCAGCGCCCAGCTGGTGAAGCCGGCGATCAACAGCGCTAAGGCCAACGCTAAGCCTAGGGTCGAGCTAATCCGTTGCCAGATTCGGCCAATCTCGGCGTAAGCCTGCGCCTCAGGCTGTGCCACCAGTACCTGCCAGTCTGGGCCGGGAATTTTCAAGGCAATGCCTACTAGCGCCTCACCGTCGAGTTCAAAGTGAGTGGAGGTGCCTTGATTTTGTTGCACTACAGCCAGATTGCCCAAGTTCGGTTGTTGTCCGCCGGGGTTGCTGTTGGCAGAGTTGGCCACCAATTGGTTTTGTCGGTCGAGCAGGCGAATCTGCAAGTTGCCGCCTTGGCTGAGTTGGCGTGCCAGTTCGGGTAATTGATTGATCGCTACTTCACCAACCAAGGTGCGCTTGGCCACCGGTTGCGCCAAGGCCACGGTTAAGCGCGCGCTGACGCTGGAGAGGTAGCTGTTGGACCAATAACCCTGATCGAGGCGATGGGCTTGCAAGACAAAATCGCGCGAGGAAATATCTAAGCCCAGCAGGTTCTGCCGCAAGTGGCGTTTGCTGGCCGGTAAACCTATGGTGCTGATACGGCCGAATTCGTCGGAGAGGTACAAGGCTTCATAGAAGCTTGATGAGTCGGCGTATGCGTCCAGCAGGGTTTCAATCTCGCTGTGGGTGAGCAGGGGGGCGCTAAGAAATAGCTGCGATAAGGCATCCAACTCACGCTTGGCAACACTAAAGTGATGGTCGATTTGCAGTGCGGTGGCCTGCGCCGAAACCAACTGTTTGGCCTCAACGTCGCTGCGAATCAAAGGTTCGTAGTACAGGCGGAACAATAGGGCGACCGCCAATACCGGAATGGCGGCCACTAACAGGAAGCGGCTGGCAAGGATGGCCAAGAGTGGCCATGCACGCCCTTGGCCGCTCGCCTGCTGGGGGGGGTTACTGCGCATCGATAAACTGTCCGGCATGGATAATCTTCAGCGTGCTAGGGCTGTCTACATCGCCAAAATCATCAAAATCAATCTGTTGTTGCACGCCCTGGAAGTGGCGGATGCGCAGCAAGCTTTGTTTCACTGATTCCTCTGCTTGGCGTTGCCGCAGGGCTTGCACCAGCACATCGGCGGCGTTGTAGTTAAGGATGGCAATGGTGTTAAGCAGGGCCTTGAAGCGCTGCACATAAGCGTTCTGTAGGGCCATAAACGCTGGCGAGGTGTCTTGTAGGTCAAACACCTGTGGGGTGATTAAGCCCTCAACCGCTTGGCCGCCGAGCTCGGGCAACGAGGCCGTCGCCCATGCGGCGGCGGCCAAGGTTAAATCGGGCTGACGTTGGCGCAATTGGGTGGCCAGCAGTGCGGCGTCGCTGCCGTTGCTGACTAACACCACGGCTTGCGGTTGTTCGGCCAACAACTGTTGCGCTAGGCCGGCGTAGTCAGTATTGCCGTCGTGGGTAAAACGTAGAGTCGCTACTGGGGTGCCGCCGGCCGCTTGCAGGTAACGGTTAAAGTCGCTCAGCCACGGCTCGGTATAGGCTGCGTTGCTCTCCTCGACAATGGCATACACCCGCACGAGACCTAAGTCTTGCTGCAGGTGCTGGGCGACCTGCTGGGCGTCTGGATTTTTGTGACTCAGGGTGCGAAAAAACTGATCATCTTGGCCCGCCAGGAGTGGCGTCATGACCGTTGAACTGATTAGCAGCACTCCTGCTCGGGTAGCGTACGGCGCCAGTTGCAGGGCCAGCATGCTGCTGCTTGGGCCGATAATCGCCTCGACCTTGCTGTTGATTAATTCGCCGAATGCCTGCTGCGCCGCCGCTAGAGTGGAGGCGTCATCTTTAAACAGCAGTTCGATGGGTTGGCCGTTAACGCCGCCGTTGGCATTGGCTTGCTCAATGGCAAACTGTGCGCCATTGCGCGCCGCAATTCCTTGTGTGCTGTTGAGTCCGGTGGCGTCGACGAGTAGGCCAATCTGTACTGGCGTGGGCGGCTTACCGCAGCCCAAAAGCAAGCTGACGCTAAGCGTAATTAGCCCCGCGTACAGTGGCGCCCAGAGCCTGGCGCGGGGAGCGCCTGACAGGCGGCTAAGGCACGTCAATGAACTGACCATTGCGAACCACCTTAAGAAATACCTGGCTGTCGGAGTCGATGTCGCCAAATCCGTCGAGGCTGATTGACTGCTGAACACCTTGGAATTTACGCACCCGCAGCAGCGCTTTCTTTAGCGTCTCGTTTGGTTTGCGCTCGCGCAAGGCCTGTAGCAGCACATTGGTGGCGTCGTAACCGACGATCGCCGGGCTGTCGACTGGCGCTTTAAAGCGCCGTTCATAGGCGCTGCGAAAACTGCTAAACAGTGGCGAGGGGTCGCGCAATTCATAGGCTTGAATCGAAATTAAACCTTCAACGGCTTGCCCGCCCAGTTGTAATAAGGCGTCTTCGGCGGCCCATACAGCGCCGGCCAAGGGTAGCTTGGGTTCTATATTGTGCAGTTGGGTGGCCAGCATGGCGGCATCCAACGCGCCGGTTACCAGCACTACGCCTTGCGGTTGCTGGGCCATTAACTGCTTGGCGAGGGCAGCGTAGTCGGTCTGTTCGTTGCGGCTAAAGTGCAGTTCTGGCGCCATCTCACCAGCCTCACTGGCTAGGTAACGCTTAAAGTCGAGCAGCCAAGGTTCGCTGTAAGGCGGGTTGCTGTCTTCGACTATCACGCTGATGCGCGCTAGACCGAGGCGCTTGCGAAAATATTGGGCAATGCCCTTGGCGTCCGGGTTGTCGTGGCGGATGGTGCGAAAAAACTGATCATCATGGCCGGCCAGCAGGCGGCTGAGTGTGGTGCCGCCCATCAGGATAATCCCTGCATCGTTGGCGGCGGGAATCAGATGCATGGCGGTTCTGCTGGTCATCGGCCCGAGGATAGCCTCGACGTTGGCCGCAATGAGGTCGCGCATACCTTGCTGCATGGCCTCGGGGGTGGAGACATCGTTGCGGTACAGCAGTTCTACCTGCCGGCCGTTAATCCCGCCATTGGCGTTGGCCTGCTCGACCGCCAGTTGCATGCCGTTGCGTCCGGCCACCCCTAAGCTGGCATTGGGGCCGGTGGCCTCTACGATGACGCCTAAGCGCAGTGGCTGCGTGCTTGGGTCGGGCTCGGCCTCGCAGCCGCTGAGCCATAAAGCCAGCAGCGCTAGCGCGACGGCAGCGACTTTTAGTAATCCCAAGTTAGACGTCATAGGTTCACCTTTATCTACCGATGGTAACCTTCTGCGTGGCTAAACTCGCTACTGCTAGGCGTTTGCCATACGCCGGTTTGCTCGTTTAGCGGGCGTAATGTTGGGCTTTAAGGAGTTTGCATAAACGCTAGCAGCGCCGGCAGCTCCAGCGGTTTGGAGAATAAATAACCTTGGCCTTCATGGCAGCCGAGGCGGGTTAGTAACTCGGCTTGGCTGGTCTGCTCGATGCCTTCGGCGATCAGCTCCAGTTGCAAACTTTTGCCCAGCTGAATAATGGTTTCGACAATCCGCCGGCTACCGTCGCTTTGCTCCATCTGGCGGACAAAGCTTATGTCGATTTTTAGCCGGTCGACGTTTAACTGTTCGAGGTAGCTAAGAGAGGAAAAGCCGGTGCCAAAGTCATCTATCGCAATGCAGATGCCGCGCGCTTTAATCTCATTGAGCAGGCTGATCATAAAACCGGGCTCAAGCATGGCCACCGATTCGGTGATTTCCAGCTCGAGCAGTCGCGGGTCTATGCCACTCTCGGCCAGTGCGCGGTCGAGGGTTTCTAAATAGTTGGGCTGGCGAAACTGCATGACCGAAACGTTCACCGCCATGCGCAGCGGTTGGCCGCTACTCTTCATGAGCTTTTTCAAGTCGTGGCAGGCGCTGCGCAGCACCCATTCGCCAAGGCTGATAATCAGCCCGGAGCTTTCGGCCAGTGGAATAAAGTCGCAGGGGGGGACAAAGCTGCCGTCATCATTGCGCCAGCGCAGTAACGCCTCGACGCCGATTAACTGGCGGGTGGCCAGCGATATTTGCGGTTGATAGACCACAAACAGCCGCTCGCGGTCGAAGGCGCTGCGCAAATTTTGCAGCAAGCGCACGCGCGCTCGAGTTTCAAACTCCATGTCGCGGGTGAAGTGACAGATCTCCCCGCGCTGGTGTTGCTTACCATGCTTAAGGGCGATATTGGCGGCCTTAAGGGCGTCGTTACCGTTGCCGTCAATTTGATCGAGGCAGGTTAAACCGATGGTGGCGGAGAGGTTTTGATTGATTTGTTCCAGCGCTAAGGGCTGGCGAAACAGCTCGATTAAGTTGGCTTGGTCGAGCATCTGGGTGGTGGCCAGAATGCCAAATACATCGCCGGCCACCCGGGCTAACAAGGTGTCGGCGGGTAGCCGTTGCTGCAGTCGCTCGACCACTGCGCGCAGTAACGCATCGCCATGTTGATGGCCGAGCGCATCGTTAAGCTCAGAGAAACCGTCGATGTCGATCAGCGCTAGGGTGGTGGCGCTGCGGTTGTCTTCCCGCAGCGAGCGGTCGAGGGCGTGGACAAAGGCCAAGCGGTTGGGAATGTGCAGCAGTTGGTCGTTATAGGCGTGGTCTTTGAGTTGAGTGAGTAACTGCACGTTGTCGAGGGTGATGGTGATATTGGTGCAAAACACCTCAAGCAGTTGTTTGTCGAGCTCGTTTAGCGGTTTCTCGGTTTGCAGGTAGGCGGCCATGTCGTTGTGCGCTTGGCCGGGGAAAAACAGCGTGGTGAAGTGCGCACCATAGTTATTTACCCGCTCGCGCAAGCACTGGCTCAGTGCGTGGGCGATGGCGTGGTCTGGCAGCGCATCGAGGTATTGGTTGATGCAGTTGGTTAGGCTGCCGGCAGCGGCAATCACCAAGGCTTGGTCGGGTCGGTTACTTTGGTCGTACGCGCAGACCACACCTTCGGGCGGCAGGCCAAACAGGCCGCAAATTTGGGTGATAATGCCGGCGGCAAACTCACTCACGCCTTGTCGTGCCATCAATTGACTGCTGGCGCGAATCACCATGCTTAAGCCGCGCCGGCTGGCATTTAAGGCGCTGATTTGATCGTAGGAACGCACGGCGGCGGTGAGGGCGGTGTACAGACGATTGCGCGACAACTCGGATTTGGTCTTGTAGTCATTAATGTCGTAGTCGCGGATCGCCTCCATCTCGGGCGCATAACCCGGCTGGCCGGTGCGCAGGATGATGCGTGCCTCGGTGTTGCCCAACTCTTTACGGATGATGCGCACCAGTTGCAGGCCGGAATCGTCAGCCTCCATCACCACGTCGAGCAATATCACCGCGATATGCTTTTGCTCGCGCAACACCGCTACTGCTTCGGCGGCGGAGTAGGCGTGCAAGAACTCCAGTTGGCGACCAAAGACTTCGGTGTTGGCTAAGGCAAAGCCGGTGGACTGATGCACGTCGACATCATCATCGACGATCAGAATGCGCCAAGTATTGGCCTCGCCCGCGTCATCGTGCGGGTGCGTTTCGTCGTCAAAGGAGAATAGTTCGTCTTGGTTTTCCGTGCTCATGGGTAACCCTTGTCTGCATCAACAGTTAGGGCCATGGCCTAGCTGTCAGTGGGCCTTTGCGGGCGTAAGCGCTGCGCGGTAGCGTTACAGCAGCCACAACTCTGTTTATCAGTCTAGGCACAAATTGCAAAAGCGACAGGGCGATGGGAAAAGTTAAACGGTGCGTTGCGGGCTGTTGCGCATGGCCATTGCAGGCCCGTATATAAGGGCCTGCAGCCGTTTTGCGGGGGCGTTACAGCGCCTGTTACCGCTGGGTTTTTTGCGCCTTGAGTAGGTCACGAATTTCGCTGAGCAGTTCCTGTTCTTTGCTCGGCGGTACGACCACGGCGGCCTCTACGGTTTTCAGTTTGTTGATGGCTTTCACGCCTACAAAGATGGCGAAGGCGACGATCAGAAAATCCAAAACGGTTTGCAGGAACTTGCCGTAGCCGAGGGTTACCGCGGGGGCGCTGCCCTCAGCGTCCTTGAGGATGATGGCCAACTGGCTGAAGTCGACGCCGCCGATCAGTAAACCGATGGGTGGCATGATCATGTCGCCGACGAACGAGGAGACGATTTTGCCGAAGGCGGCGCCAATAATAATGCCGACGGCCATGTCGACCACGTTGCCCTTGACGGCAAAGGCTTTGAATTCGCTGAGTACGCTCATGGGGTGCTGTCCTTAAGAATTAAATGTGTCGGCAGTGTAAAACGCCGTTGGCGCTCTCGCCAGCAGCGTCGCTGGCCGACCTCGGTTTTCGGCTAAGGGCCGTGGTGTTGATCTTGATCAACAGTTTTTAGCGTGCCAAGGGCTAGCCTGAGACCAGTCATCACAGGAGCTGTCCCATGCATGTAGAACACCATCCATTGATCACCGACTTCCCTGAACTGCGCGAACAACTACACAGCTTGCGTCAGGAAGATCACCACTTTGCGCGCTTGGCCGATGAGTATGAAGCGCTGGATAAGCGTGTTTGCCGGGTTGAAGAGGGCATTGAAATGCTCGATGAAAACGCCCTTTCGACCCTTAAAGTCGAGCGCGTGGCACTTAAAGATGAGTTGGCCCGACAACTGCGCAAGGCAGCGGAGCCTGAAGGTTGCTGCGGTAAGTGCAGCTGCTAAAAGCGCTGGGATGATCTGAGGCGCGGCGTATGCCGCGCCTTTTTTTTGCGCAAAATGTACTGAAGGGACGGTGGATTGTTTGCTGCGAATGGCGGACTGTTCGCTGCGCTCCTGAGTCTGCCCTACGTCCAATACGCCCGCCCTACAGCGGCCCGCCAAAACGAAAGCTCACGCCAACCCACGCCAGCGCCAGTGCAGTCAGGGTGATGGCGTAAATGTGCACGCCCAAAGCGCCCAAGGTGGCGCTGCTCAGGCGCGGGATTAGCCGCAAGCGGGCGTGGGCGCCGAGCGCTAGGCTCAAGCCCAATAAGCCCAACTTGAGGCGGATCAGGCTGGCCACAGGATTGTCGCTCAACCATGCGCTGGCAGGCAGCCACAATGTTGCCAGCCAGATGCCGGTGATTACTTGCAGCAGCAAGGCCGGCAGGCCGAGGGCTTCGTAGCGTTCTTCAAAGGCGCGGATCGGCGCTGGATCGCGGGCGCGCCACGCCGGGGGGAGAATTTTCAGGGCCAAAATTAAATGTCCGCCAAGCCAGATGCTGGCGCCGATTAGGTGTAAGAACAGCAAAATACGCATATATGTCTCCTCGATTTGCCGCAGCTTGGTCGATTCGCCGAGTAAAGAGGCTGATCCGCGTCAAGCCAAAGGCTATCATCGGCGCCTGTTTTTATTCCCGGAGTTCTCATGGCCAAGGCCAAACGCATGTATGGCTGCACCGAGTGCGGCGCGACCTTCCCCAAGTGGGCCGGCCAGTGCGGTGAGTGCGGCACTTGGAACACCCTGACGGAAACCATGATCGAAGCCCATACGGCTGCGCCCAGCACGCGCGCCAGTTGGGCGGGTGAGCAGGCCAATATTAAAACCTTGGCCGAGGTGAGTATCTCCGAGGTGCCGCGTTTCTCAACCGGCTCGGCTGAGCTGGATCGGGTGCTCGGCGGCGGCCTAGTCGACGGCTCGGTGGTGTTGATTGGCGGCGATCCGGGCATTGGCAAGTCGACTATCTTGCTGCAAACCCTGTGCAATATCGCCGCGCGCATGCCGGCGCTGTATGTCACCGGCGAGGAGTCGCAGCAGCAGGTGGCGATGCGTGCACGGCGCTTGGATTTGCCGCAAGACCAGCTGAAGGTGATGACCGAAACCTGTATTGAGCTGATTATCGAAACCGCCAAGCGCGAAAAGCCCAAGGTGATGGTGATCGACTCGATCCAGACCATCTTCACTGAGCAATTGCAGTCGGCCCCCGGCGGCGTTTCCCAGGTGCGCGAGAGTGCTGCGCTGCTGGTGCGCTACGCCAAACAAAGTGGTACGGCGATTTTCTTGGTTGGCCATGTCACCAAAGAGGGTGCGCTGGCCGGGCCGCGGGTGCTCGAGCATATGGTCGATACCGTGCTGTATTTCGAGGGCGAGTCCGATGGCCGCTTGCGCTTGCTGCGGGCGGTGAAAAACCGTTTCGGCGCGATCAACGAGTTGGGCGTGTTCGGCATGACCGACAAGGGCTTGAAAGAGGTCTCCAACCCCTCGGCAATCTTTCTCACTCGTGCTCAAGAAGAGGTGCCCGGCAGCGTGGTGATGGCTACTTGGGAAGGCACCCGGCCGATGCTGGTGGAGGTGCAGGCACTGGTCGATACCAGTCATATGGCCAACCCACGGCGGGTCACGGTGGGCTTGGATCAAAACCGCCTGGCCATGCTGCTGGCGGTGTTGCATCGGCATGGCACTATCCCGACCTACGATCAGGATGTATTTCTCAACGTGGTCGGCGGGGTCAAGGTGCTGGAGACCGCCTCTGATTTGGCTTTGCTCGCGGCGGTAATGTCGAGCCTGCGCAACAAGCCGCTGGCGCATGATTTGCTGGTGTTTGGTGAGGTGGGGCTGTCCGGGGAGATTCGTCCGGTGCCCAGTGGTCAGGAGCGCCTTAAAGAGGCGGCCAAGCACGGTTTTAAGCGCGCCATAGTGCCTAAAGGCAACGCCCCGAAAGAGTCGCCACCGGGGCTGACGGTGATTGCCGTGACGCGCCTCGAACAAGCCTTGGACGCCTTGTTCGAGTAAAACGATTGCACGGCTTCGGATGCTGCGGTGGAACATGCTGCGTAGGACCGTAGGCCGCGTAACCCGGCAGCGCTTGTGTGTAGCCGCTCATGTCACTCTTCGCCAAGCGCTGCCAACTCACGCTCAAGCAAGCTGCCGTCGCCCAGGTTCAGTTCGACCAAGCGGCGCAGGTGGCTGATTGAGTCCAGGTCAATGTACTGGCAAACAAAGCCGAGCAGGTCGTGGTCGTCGCGCATGAGCAGGATTTCCATCTGCACTAGCGTGTCCGCAGCCAAGCTAATGGTGGCCAAAAACGGCCGTTCGGCGTCGCCATGCCAGCCTTCCGGGCGCTTGACCAGCAAGCCTTTGAGCGACAGGTCATGCAGTTCGACGTCCCAATGCTGGGCGCCTTGCACCAGTTCAGTGGCGGCGTCGAAGGCAAAGCGCTGAAAGCGCCGACGGTTGTTGGCGGTATCACTCATAACAGCTCTCCTCTGTAGTCCTCACCACTATAGCTAAGGCTTGGGCATTGCGAACGTTAACCTGCACTGGCGGGTTTTTCTTGTGCGCGGTTGCGCTTGATTTGCCGGCGGCGAAAGATGCCGCCCGCCAGCACACTCAAGGCTGCCAAGAATGCCCAGCGGTAATCCGTAAAGGCTTCGCGCAGGGCGGTGGCGCGGTACTGCCAGAGGTGTTCGCGGGCGCCAGCGAAGTCGGGCTCGGGGCAATTACGGGCAAAGTTGGCCGCCCACGGCACGAGCGCGCCTTGCGCCGTGTAGCGCAGGTAATAACGGCGGGCACCGGCAGAGTCGGTGTCGATTAACCAACTGCTGGCCTGACACAAGCTGGCGGCGAAGGCTTGGCTGCGCGCCGGCAGCAGGTCGGCAGCTTGGTTGGCCAGTTCGGCCGCCACTGCTCGGTAGTGAAAACGCTGGTTGGGCTGCGCCTGGCTGGCGTCTTGGCGCTGCGCTTCGCCGGCGCTGGGGAAGTTGGCAGCGGGCGGCGGGCCGAAGGGGGCATAGTCACTGTTGCCGTCGAGGCTATAGCTGCCGTCGACGAAGGCGAAGTCGGGTGACATTTCGTAACCGAGCAACTCCATGCCCTGATGCCGGGCCAGCTCGGCGGCAGCATACAAGGCTTGCGCCCGACTAATCCGGTCCCAGCCCTGAGTGGCGGCGCGGCGTGCGGAACCATAGTCGCGAGCGGCTTGTTGCAGTTGTGGGCTGTCGAAATAGGCGGGTGCTTCGTCGTAACGCTCGGCGCGTAGCAGGCGTCGGCCGAGTAACTCGCGCAGGCGTGCGGCTACAGGGCGTGGCTGGTAGTTGTCGATTTCTGCCTGGCTGAGCGCTGGCGGTGCGGCTACTTCGGCGTCGACATAGACTTTTAGTTCATCGAGGCTGAGCACACGCTCGGCCACCACGGCGCTGTCCAGCCAATAGATTTCGCCGCTGCTATACAGTTGGGTAAAGGCCGCCAGATAGTCGCCACTGTTCAGCGCCAGTAATGCGCTCTCGGCCTCGACCCGGCAATGCGGTTTGAGTTGCTCGTGGTCGCCAACCTCGTTGCTGCGCCAGCCCCAGTCTTCATCCTGCGGGAAGGCTTTGGCGGCCTTGGCATAGGCGGCGCTGGCCGCGGCCGGATCGCCAGCGCGCAGGGCCAACTTGGCCCGCAGCCACCAGGCCAAACCGCTGTCGCCAGCATGGGTGAGTAAGCCTGCGGCGTTGTCGTATTGGCCGACTTGATAACTGAGCGCGGCGAGGCGGTCTACATTCGCTAGGTTAGCAATGTCGCTGCGCAGCAGTAATTGCACCAGCCGTTGTTCGGTCGGCGATGGACCTTCATAGGACCAACCGGCATGGCTGATTAAATAGGCGGTGAGCAATTGCTGCACCTGTAGCTCGGGCAGCAGGCTGAGCAGTTGCGGCTCGGGCATGCGCGCTAACTCGCCGGCGAGCATTTTTAGCGAGCTGTAACCGCCCATCGAGCCTTGCTGTAACTGACTGGCATACAGCTCGATCGCTCCGCTCCAGTCGCCTTGGCTTTTGGCGATGCGGGCTTGTTCGCCGAGGCTGGCCAGGCGCAAGTCCAGCGGGTCGGCAAAGCCTGCGTCGGCGAGGCTGCGTACCAATACTAAGTTGCTGCGTGCGCTGGCGGCGGCCTCAGGTGCTAGCGCAAGGGCTGCGGCTGGTTGGCCGTCGTCGTCAGTGGCCGGTGGGAAGCTGGTATAGGTGGCTAGGCGTGCCAGCGAGTAAGCCGCCCAGGTGCTGCGCAATGGCCGTTCGGCCGCCGGCAAGGCCAGCAGACGCTGAAAATACTCGCTGGCTAGGGCGTCTTCACCTTGGGCAAAGGCCACTGCGCCGGCGGTATACAGGCGCAGTTCTGCCGGTAAAGCGGCACCTTGGCGTTCGGCTTGGCGGGCATCGGTGAGTTGCCGCAGTTGGGCGATTAACGCGGCCTGCTCGGCCGGTAGTTGGCTTTGTTCGACGTGCTCGCGCATCTCTAAATTGTCGTGAAAGCGATCGGCCCAATACTCGACGTCAACTTGTATGACCGCAGGGTTGGTGGCTGTCGCCGGGTTGCTCGGGGCGAGGTTGGCGGGTGCGAGGCGACTGAGTTCAAAGGCAAAGTTGCTCTCGGGCAGCTCATTTAAGCTCAGTGCCCGGTCGTTTAATAAGCGCAATGGAAAGTCTGGGCCGCAGGCGTGCACCGGTGCTAGCGGCAAACACAGGCCTAGGCTCAGGCCGAGCAGCGGACGACGCCAGTTAGAGGTTGGCACTTAAAGCTCCTTGATTAATCTTTGCGCAGCGCGCCCAGCCGAGCGCCAGTTGTTGCCCGGCAGCCAGTTGGCCGGGGGTTTGACGCTGCCAGATTAAGCCGTTGTGGCTGCGTTGCAAGCGATAGCCGCCAACCGCGTCGGCGCTGTCACAGTGCTCGGCGGTTACTTCGATCTGCTCGGGCAAATCGGCACTTAGATTGCCGTTATTGTGCAAGCTCAGTTCGCTGAGCGCGCCGGATTGGGCAATCTGCAGTTGCAAGTCTGCGCGTAGCGGCTGAGCGCTGGCCACTGCCAGCAAAGTGCGCAGCGGCCAGGCGCGGCGATCACCGGCCAGCGGCAAACGGAACCAAATCAGCCCGGCCAGTTGCTCAGGCGGTGCCTGTTGCAGGGTATGGATCAGCTCGGCGACTTGCTGTGGTTCGGCTTGCAGCTCGCGGCGTGGCGCTCGGCTGTTTAACGGCGCCTCGCTCTCAATCAATGGCGCACCACTCGGGCGGTCGAGCAGCGCCACGCCATAGGCCGGCAAGGCCAGATAGAAGGGTTTCGGGCTGCGCTTGGCATAGGCCCGCGCCCATTGCTCGGCGGCTTGCGGGTTGAACAGCCCGTGGCCGGGATTGCTCACCGCATGCACTTGCAGCACCGAACTGTCGACGTTGGCCAGGAGCTTTTCTAGTTGCGGGCTGGCGAGCCAAGCGGGCAGGGCGGTGATGCTGAGCTTGAGTTGGGCCGGTAATGCTTGGCGCAGTGTTGTCAGCAGCTCGGCATAGGCGGGCAAGCGGGCCGTGGCGCAGTCGTGATCCAACTCCAGCCCCGTCACGGTTATCCCGGCGGCCTGCCAGTCAGTCAGCATTTGCTGGATATGTTTACCGATGGTGTCGCCATCCAGTTGCGCCAGTTGGCCATCCAAACGCACCACGGCAATCACCGGTCGGCCATCGGCCTTGAGCATGGCTGGGTCAATGCGCGCACGGGTCCAGCCCTCTTGCGGCTGCGCTTGCAGGGCCAAGACGCGCAAACTGGAAAACTGCGCCCGACTTTGCGCCAACGCCTCGGCATGGGCCGGCTGCCATTGGCGCTGCCAGATATACAGCTGCTGGTCGAACACCTTGAGCGGTGCGGCTGGCTCGCAGGCGCTCAAGCTAAGCAGCAGCAAAAGACCGAGTAGGCGAGCGCAGGCGGACATGACGGCTCCAGATACATGCGCCTAATAAAAAGGCTCTGTACCAGTTACGTGTTGAAGTGTGAGGGTCGGGTTATGCTTGGAACGCGGTTTGCCGGTCGAGCGCTATGGTGGGTTACGTGGCGCACACATTGAACTGTGGATTTTCAAACTTTGTCCTGCGTCACTAACCGACCCTACAAAAGCTGTGTGCAACATATCACTGGTTCATAGCCACAAAAAACCCGGCCAAGGCCGGGTTTTCGTTGCTGCCGAGTGTGCCTTAGTTGCCGTAAACCGGGAACTTAGCGCAAACGGCTTTAACTTGCTCACGCACGCGATCGATCACGCTGTCGTTGCTCAGGTCGGCCAAGATCTCACAGATCCAGCCAGCCAGTGC
>JAIETJ010000023.1 GCA_019745275.1 Pseudomonadaceae bacterium
TGTTGGTCCTTGCGCATGAAACTCATGATTTTCAGCGCTTCAGACAGCGACTTGGCTTTTTTGTAAGGCCGGTCTCCGGCAGTCAGCGCCTCAAAGATGTCGGCAATGGCCATCATCCTTGCTGGAATGCTCATTTCCTCGCGCTTAAGGCGCTTGGGATAGCCGGTACCGTCCATCTTTTCATGGTGACCGCCGGCAATTTCCGGAACCGCTTGCAGATGCTGCGGGAACGGCAGCTTGTCCAGCATGATGATGGTCTGGATCATGTGTTCGTTGATCTTGTAGCGCTCCTCCTCGGCCAGCGTGCCGCGCCCAATGCACAGGTTGTAAAGCTCGCCACGGTTGTAGAGATGCTCAGGCACCTTGACCTTGAAACCCCAGGGATTGTCATCAGCCAGCTTGTCGCGCTCGCTGCGCACAAATACGTGGTCAGGCCGATCGGCCAGCAGTGGCTCCATCACCGGCAATGCCGGTTCTTCCATCAGCCGTTTGCGGGCGCCTTCATCCTGGGAGATACCAATGCGGTCGGATAGCGTGCGGCGCCAGCTGCGTTGCGCCAGCGCCTGCATGCGCTCAACGCGTTCGGGGGCCATGAACTCCCCGCCTTCATTGCATTGCGCCACAAAGGCGAAATCATCATCCAGCTGACGCAGTTGTTGTTCGAGCTGCTCTTGCAAGGCCAGATGCTCCCCACCTGCGGCTATGCCCTGCCAATACGCCAACTCGGCATCGCGCTTGAGCACCTCGAAGCGCATGCGAATTTCATGGATACGGTCGTAGAGGGTTTCCAGCTTAGTGGCCTTGTCGACCACGAACTCGGGGGTGGTGACCTTGCCGCAATCGTGCAGCCATGCGCCGATATGCACCGCCTCCCATTCGTCCTCGCTCAAGCTGAAATCACGGAACGGGCCTTCGTTCGCCTCACAGGCCGCCCGCGCGAGCATTTTGGTCAGCTCCGGGACGCGCTGGCAATGACCGCCGGTATAGGGACTTTTCGCATCGATGGCCCCGGCAATCAACTGGATAAAGGACTCCAGCAGATTTTTCTGCTCATCAATCAAGCGCTGCGTATTGAGCGCCACGGCGGCTGTTGAGGAGAGCGCATTTACAAAAGCGATCAACTCAGGACTGATTGCCTGGCGCCGCTCGTCAATCAACAACGCCAGACAGCCAAGCAACCTGCCATCGCGATTGTTCAGCGCAATAGACCACAGGGTAAGGGGCTGCGCACTCTCAACCGCAAACAGCTGCTGCAGCTCGCCGGCAGCCAGTACCTTGGGCTGTTCAGGTGCATTGCGCAGCGCACGAACCAGTGGGTGGGACTGATTGGCGGTAAGGGAAACGGCGGCTGCATCCTCAACATCGCGCAGGTCACTGCCCCACAAAACACGCGTGAGCTGAAGATTCGTCGCATCACTGTCAGCCAGATACACCAGCGCTCCAGCAGCACCGGTTACCTGCTGCATTTCAGTCAGAATCCGCGCAAGCAGGCGCTGGAAATTAGTTTCGCTGGACAGCGCCGTCGACAATTGCAAAAAGCGTTGAATAGTCGACTTCATATTGCCCATGGCGTGGGCCAGATCAATGATTTCGGCGATGTAGGATTTGACCTGGATCGGCTCGGAAAAATCGAACTGTTCGATTTTATGCGCTTCCCTGCTCAGAGCATCCAGAGGCTTGGCCGCCATACGTGCCAGCAGCATCGCGCCGGCAATGCCCAGCAGCAAAAATACCAGTGAAATCAGCGCACCACGGTTGCGTAACGCAATGGCATCGGCCAGCAATTCGCTGTGCGGGGCGGCCATCCAGAGTGATTGTTTACCGCCATCCATCGCCGGAAGGTCAACCCGCATGCCCTGCCAGTCTTCACCGTCGCGGACAAAGGTCAGGGTATCCGTCTTGCGTGTCGTCCCCTCAAGCGCCAACTGCTGAAGCATGGGCAGTGCCATTTCTTCGAGCTTAGCCAGTTGCAAGCTGCCGTCCTCCCTCACCACAAATTTGTTACCGGCATGGCTACTGATCACTTCACCGTCCTGATTGACAATGGCAATCCGCATATCGGGGGTAAACAGTGCCGAGCGCAGCAATTGCTCAATGGAGTCAAGGCTCAGTGCCACCCCGACCACCCCAGCCGCGTTCTGCATAGGCTTGGCAAAACCCAAGTTGAGTTTTTTGGTGATTTTGGAAATGTACGGTTCGATTTGCACCAGCTGCCCAGCGTGCATAGCCTGCTGGTACCAGGGCAGCTGACGGGGATCAAAGTGAATATCCGGGCTGGTGCTTCGCCCGATAATGGCCAAATTTTCATTCAGAAAAAGATGCTCCACCCCGGGGGACAACTCTTGCTGGATACTTTCCACAACCCAAACCGTGCCGCTAGGGGGCTTTATTGTTTCCAGCTTACCGGCATCAATATGCGCAGGTCGCAGCCAGAAGAAATCACCGTTGGTGTACCCAGCAAATGCACCGCTGGCTGAGGGTTGCGCATTCAGCAGCCGGGCAAGAAACGGCACACTGGCAAGCCGTTCCTCTAGGTTTTTGGCGAACATCAAGCGTTGTTCAGCCAACAACTCGGTGCTCAGCGCAGCAGGTCTAAATAGCCCTTCGAACTCTTGCTCGGTCAACTGACCAATAACTGAAAAACGCAACTGCGCGTCCTTGAGCACCAACTCCCGGCTCTGCAAATACTGATGCGCGAGATTGACTGTCGCAAAAATGACGATAAGGCAGACAAAAAAATACGAAATATGCACATAGAGCGGGACACGGCGAAAGGCCATTTCGAAACTCCGGGTTGATCAACGCAACAAACCAGATAGCGCTAAATGAGTGAGGGGATAGATAGAAAGGTAATCGGGCTGGAAAAGTATTCGTTTATCAGCTCAAAAAAAACAAGCCAGTGCTATCGTAAGTTTTCCAATCTTTCTCGGAGTAAAGCGATGAAAATCCAATTGGCACTTTTTGCCACCGCTTGTTTGTTAAGCGCTACCGCTCAGGCGACTAACGCAAAATACCAACAGCAGCTGGAGCGTTCTGGCTGCACGCAAGTATCCGAAATGGAAGGCTGCGATATCAGTAAAACCAAGGCCGAAAACGCCAAGGCCGGTTTTGCTTCCGCACCGGCAGCAGCGCCTGCGGCTGGCTCTACCTACACCGGAAAATGGATTGCGAAAAACCCGGAAAGTAAGCAGACAGTGGCCGACATTGTTGTTGATAAACACAATAAGGTCACGGTAAACGGCAAGCACGTCGCCAGCAAACTCAGTGATGGGGCGCTGGTATTCAAGGTCGAATTTATCACCTACACAATCCAGGGCGACCCAAAAATTCAGAATGAAAGCAGTTGGTACAGTTCCGACTCAAAATTCGGCGGCCCTATAAGCCGCCAGTAAGTCCCCGAAATTAATCCAGCGTGGCCAATCAGACTGTGTGAACTCTGCGCAGGCATCTGCATAGGGCTTTTCGAAGCCAGCCTGATTGACTTAACTGGTGTGCAGCCATGAAGGTCGCACGATATTCCCGCGTCGAACTGCGATGATCAGCATCAGTAGGGTTGCGGTGCTACCCACAACGATGGCGATCAGCGACCCCTCCAGCCCGGCGCTGCCACCGGTGAGCAGTTCCGGTCCTTCAAAGGTGGTTTTGAACAGCCCTTGCATCGCTAACCCGGATACCGAAACAGCGAAAATCTTGCCCATCGTGTAGTTCCAAGCGCCGTGCAGCCCGATGCTCATCCACAGACGTCGGGAGATCATGAAGGGCGCAGTCAGCATCGGACCGTATACCAAGGCGATGGATGCAACGCCTGCGAGGGTTTCACCACCGTTCGCCATGTGCACGCCGCCAAACACCAGTGAAGAGAGGACCAGCGCCATCCAACTGCCAAGTTTTTCCTCAAGAATGCGAAACACCACACCCCGGAACACCAATTCCTCGAAGAAGGGTAACGACAGTGCCACCCCGGTCGGCATCAGGTTATGCCAGCTATCCAGACCCTCGATGCGATAGATGCCCAGAGCCATTGCAATCAAGATGCACACCGTCATCAGACCGAAGCCGAGCAACAGACCTATGCCAAGTTCCCGCCCCATGTGGGGCAGCGCCAGTTCACTCACCGGGCGACGCTCAATGAAATAGGCGAAGCAGAAATAAATAAGCAGCATGTTCGCCGTGGTTAATACACCCACCACCAGCGGCATCAGCGCGCCTGTGGCAGTCGTTACCATGAAGATGATGCCGGCACTATTCACGTATTCAAGACTGTAATAGAGCACCAAAATGGCAACCAGCGGGAACCGCAGAATATTCACGAGCAGGCGGGTTTTTACATCGAATCGTGTGTTCATGGCTGTTCCATCTTGGAAAGTGTGCAGGCGGTTGATTCACCCCAGTGAGACACATTAACTGCGTCATTCGCAGGTTAGCTTAAGATCACAAACGCCCCGATCGGGGTCGAGGCGTTTGAGTTTTACCGGCATGCACAAAGTGCTTTTTAAGCGGCCCGTCAGAGCGTTCCTTCGTCCGTCATCGACATCACTTCAGCTACCTTCGCGTCCTTCACCAAGCATTGCCACTTAGCTTTCTCTGCGCCGACGCCAACGGTCACGTTGTTGTTGGCTTGCGAGCTGATGGCGTTAAGCACGCTGACAACCTTATTGTTGGTCTTGTGCGACACAGCCTTGAGACAGGCCTTCTGGTCGGTCAGCGGCACGCCTCCTATCGAGCCATCAGCATTGCCTGCGGCATGGCTGCTGGTCACCTCGCACAGATCACCATCGGGGCTTATACCGACGAAGACCTGTGCCCCGTCACGCCCGATATCGACCGTGATGCCATTGGCATGAGCCTGCCAAGCGCTGGCGCCCATGGATTTGACCTTGGCTGTATCGCCGCCGATGCTGACCTTGCCATGTTGGTCGGCGCTCACTTGAGTTCCGCCGGGACAGGTAGCGGTGAACTGCGGTACATCGGCAAAAGCTGGCACGGACAAGGCTAATATGACAAACCCTGCTGCACATCGAATTGAGTTCATGATGACTCCTATTGGCTGATCTGGCTGCGCGCTTAGGCGTTCAGCCCCTGTCACTGTAGCTGTCACTTAACGGCGTGGTTTAGCCCGAGCAGTGGGTTCGGCGATCAATGGATCATCGGGCCAATAATGCTTGGGGTACCTGCCCTTTAAGTCCTTCTTCACCTCGGTGTAGGTATTAGCCCAAAAGCTCGCGAGGTCTTGGGTCACTTGCACGGGACGGCGGCCCGGCGACAGCAAGTGCAGTTTAAGCAACTGGCGGCCGCCGGCGATGCGTGGGGTGGCGGCTAGGCCAAACAGCTCTTGCAGGCGCACCGCCAGCACCGGTGGCTGCTCGTGATAGTCGATGCCGATGCGCGAACCGGACGGTACTTCAAGGCTTCGCGGCGCCAGTTCATCGAGGCGTTGCGGCAGCGGCCAGGGCAATAAGCTGGCGAGCATGCTGGGTAAATCCAGCGCGCTGAAATGACTCAGGCGACTGACCTTGCCCAAATACGGCAACAGCCAATCCTCTAAGCTGGCCAGCAAGGCCGCATCGCTAACGTCCGGCCATTGGCTGACGGCGGCGGACTCCAGCTCCAGCCGGCGCAGCAAGGCCACACGCGCCTGCCATTGGCGCAGTTCTGGAGTCCAGGCCAACAACTCTAAGCCCTTGCGGCGCACCAAGGTCAGCAAGGCGCGGCTGCGCGTGTGCTCATCGAGGTTAGCCAGCGGCTGGCTGTCGAGCAGTAGCTCGCCGATTTTGCGCTGCTGCTCGGCGCGCAGCACACCTTCGCGCTCATCCCAATCGAGCACCTCGACGCGGCTGACCTGCTCGGCCAGTGGCCCGGCAAACAGTTCAGGCGCCAGTTCGGCGGCCAGATAAATCCGTTCCTCGCGCTGGCCCTGCCGGCTGCCGAGATCGGCAATCACCAGCCACTCGTGTTTCATCAAGCCATCGGTTTCGCTAAACAGCGCCGCCCGACCATTGGCCAAGCGATATTCCGCTGAACCTGCGCGGCGCTGCCGGGCGATTCGATCCGGGTAGGCAAAGGCCAGCAAACAGCCGAGCCAGCGCTCGTGCTGCGGATCAGCCACCGCCTCGTTGCCGGCAGCCCGGCCGGTTAAATAGCCGCGAAACTGTCGAGCCAATTGTTTAGCACGCTGCACCGAGCCTTTATTACCGCGAGCCGCGACCTGCTCGCCACTGAGCAGGCCGATCCGGCTGTGCAAGTCGGCACCGCCACCGCGCAAAATATCCCGTTCACCGAGTAACGCGGCCAGATCGCAAGCCAGCGCCGCCAAGCCCAAAGCCTGACCGCGCAGCAGCAAATGGGCGATCCGTGGATGGGCCGGCAGTTCACTCATGGCTTGGCCGTGGGGCGTCAAGCCACCCGCGGCGTTCAGCGCACCGAGCCGCCCGAGCAGGTCGCGGGCTTGGGCGAACGCCGCCGCCGGTGGTGGATCGAGCCACGCCAGTTCGCCTGGCTGCACACCCCAGCGGGCCAACTGCAAGGCTAAACCGGCCAAGTCGGCCTGCAAGATTTCCGCCGAGGCATAGGCGGCGGCCTGTTGATGCTGGGCCTCAGACCACAGCCGGTAACATACCCCCGGCTCGAGTCGCCCGGCCCGGCCGGCACGCTGGGTGGCCGAGGCCCGAGAGATGCGCTGGGTGTCGAGGCGGGTCATGGCGCTGGCCGGATCGAAACGCGGCACCCGCTCAAGCCCGGCATCCACCACCACCCGCACGCCGTCGATGGTCAGGCTGGTTTCGGCGATATTGGTCGCCAGCACCACCTTGCGTTTGCCGGCGGGCGCCGGCTCGATGGCGGCACGCTGGGCGGTTAGGTCCAGTTCACCGTGCAACGGGCAGAGCAGAATGTCCGGGCGATCACTCAGCGCCTGCTGCAATTGCTCGTGCACCCGACGAATTTCCGCTTGGCCGGGCAGGAACACAAGCACGCTGCCGGACTCGTCGCTGAGCGCCTGCAACACCGTGGTCACGGCACGCGGCTCGATATAGTCGCCGGGCAGCAACGGCCGGCCCCAGTGTATTTGCACCTCGAACATCCGACCGGCGCTGCTGATCACCGGCGCATTGCCGAGCAACGCCGACAAGCGCTCGCCCTCCAAGGTCGCTGACATCAACAGCACCTTGAGCGCTGGTACATCAGCACTGGCAAACAACTCACGGCCATTCAGGCACAGTGCCAGGGCCAAATCGGCTTGCAAGCTGCGCTCATGAAACTCATCGAAAATCACTAAGCCGACGCCTTCCAGCGCCGGATCGTCCTGCAAGCGGCGGGCGAGAATGCCCTCGGTGACCACCTCGATGCGGGTGCGCGGGCCGACCTTAGACTCCAGCCGAATCCGATAACCGACTGTTTCGCCCACCGTCTCACCCAGCTCACTGGCCAGCCGCTCGGCCGCCGCCCGCGCGGCCAAACGGCGCGGTTCGAGCATCAGAATGCGCCGCCCGGCCAGCCACGGTTCATCCAGCAAGGCCAGCGGCACGCGGGTGGTTTTACCGGCGCCGGGGGGCGCTTCCAGCACCGCCTCATGGCGCGCAAGCAGAGCGGCGCGCAGGGCGGGCAATACGGCATCTATCGGTAACGGCGTCATCAATACGTCACGGGGTTCTCGGCAAGGCGGCGATTATAGCGCGCTGAGCGTGCCAGACTGGGCAACCAACCCGTGCAGCAGGCGCGATGTGTGCGGCATTGTGCGCATGCCCTTGGTATAGTGACGGGCACTTTTTGGAGCTATTTATGCGCTTACCGTTACGCGTTATCGCCAGCGTTTTGGCCGCTACTTTACTGAGCCAACTGGCTGCCTGCGGCACCTTGTTTTACCCGGATCGGCGCGGCCAGATCGAGGGTAAAATCGACCCCGCCGTTGCGGCCATGAACGCCATCGGCATCCTGTTTTATGTGCTACCGGGCCTGATCGCTTTTGCCATCGACTTCACCACCGGCGCCATCTATCTGCCGGATGGCAAATACGCACTGGCCCCCGAGCACCTGCAAGACGCCATAGGCGCTGATGGCAGCGTCGACAAGGCTAAACTCAAGACCATTATCCAGCGCGAAACCGGCCACAGCCTGCCACTCGACAACCCCAACCTGCGCCAGCAACACGGTGATCTGCAGCAATTGGCTGGTTTAGGCTTATTGCCTGCGGCCTAAGCCTCAGCTTTTTTTGTGTCAATCGGAATGCCCGTATGAACGTCAGTTTGCAGCACGCCCGCCTGATGCGCTTAGCCAGCGCCGCCGCCCTGAGTATTGCCCTAGGCCTGGCCTTGGCCAAGGCAATTGCTTGGTGGATGAGTGGTTCGGTGAGTCTGTTGGCGGGCCTTACCGACTCGCTGCTGGACAGCGCCGCGTCACTGCTGAACTTGCTAGCCGTGCACTACGCTTTGCGCCCAGCCGATGATGATCACCGCTACGGGCACGGAAAAGCCGAGGCGCTGGCCGGGCTTGGCCAGTCGTTGTTTATCGGCGTCAGTGCGGTGCTGGTTGGGATACAGGGCGTCGATCGGCTGTTACACCCCGAGCCACTGGGCGCACAAGGCTTAGGCATTCTGGTGATGCTGATGTCGCTGGTGCTGACGGCCGGCTTGCTGGTGTTTCAGAATCATGTGGTCAAGGTTACCGGTTCCACCGCGATTCGCGCCGACTCGCTGCACTACCGCTCCGACCTGTTACTTAATAGCAGCATCTTGCTGGCGCTGCTGCTGTCCAGTTTTGGCTGGCATCAACTGGACCCGCTGTTCGGCATCGGCATTGCTTTTTACATTCTCTGGAGCGCTTGGAGCATCGCCCGCGAAGCGGTGGCCGTGCTGATGGACACCGAACTGTCAGTGGAAATTACCGAGCGCATGCACCTGCTCGCCTGTGCCGTCCCCGGTGTACTGGGGGCGCATGACCTGCGCACGCGCATCTCCGGCACCCGCTGGTTTGTGCAGCTGCACGTGGAGCTGCCCGATGAGATGCCGCTGTCGCAGGTCCACCAGATTTGCGAGCAGGTTGAGGAGGCGATTCACGGCGAATTCCCGCAGGCCGAAGTGCTGGTGCATCCCGACCCACAGGGCGTGGTGCACCCGCACTAAAGTCGCCAGGCTAAATTTCCCAACTGCAAAATGCCAAAAGGGCGATCAATTGATCGCCCTTTTGGCATTCGTCCATTACTGGCGATTGTGTCGCCGCTGTTAGCGCCAGCCTGATTGGGCTGACGACCCGCTGGCCAGTGAGTCGGGTAAGACCTCTGGCGGCGCAACGCCTGATTGGGCCTTGCGCGTGGACATCTGTAGACGGGTTTGCAACTGGGACAAAGCTTAACCCTATGCGAGCGACCAAAGATTGCGAAAATTGCGCATTAAAGCGCTAGTTGCGCAACATGCAATCAACAATGCATCATATAACGCAATCTAATCACAATATCAGCGCCAAGATGAACAGACTCGATCGTTACGACCTAAATATCCTCAGCGAACTGCAACGCGACGCGCGCATTTCCAACCAAGACCTCGCCGAGCGCATCGGCCTGTCGCCCTCGCCCTGCTCGCGGCGGGTCAAACAGTTGGAAGACGACGGATTTATTCTCCGCCAGGTAGCCTTGCTCGATCGTAAGAAGCTCGGCTTAAGCCTGACCGCCTATGTGATGGTCGGCATGGACCGGCACACGCCCGAGCGTTTCGAACGCTTCGAGACGGCCATCCGCGAATGCCCGGAAGTGCTCGAGTGCAGTCTAGTGACGGGCATGGACGCCGACTATCAACTCAAAGTAGTGGTCGCCGACATGGACCACTACCAGAAGTTTTTGCTCGGCCAGTTAACCCGTATCGAAGGGGTCACCAGCGTGCGCTCCAGCTTCGTGCTCAATCAGGTACTGAGCAGCACCGAGCTGCCGCTCAACCACCTGCGCAGCTAGCAGGTCGCTGAAAAGCTACTGCGCTCGGCTATGCGGCGTTGAAATCAGCCTCGGAAGCCGATTGCGGCTAACGCGCTTTAGCGCGGCCCGAAGGGCGAGTGGAACGAGTAATGCTCATTTACCCCAAGTAAACTGCGCTTCCTCGGCTGATTTCGCCTTGCCTAGCCTTCGCTCGCTACGCGTCTCAACGACCTGCTGAGCGGGCTGGCAAGCCTGCCCGGCCCACGTATAATCGCCACCCCGCTGCCAGCTCCGGCAGCGGTCAGCATCTGGAGCAAACGATGGACCCGCAAGTATTCGAAGACTGGATGATGTACATCCTGGTCAGCGGTCTGGTCTTGTTTATGGCGTTTATCGTCTGGGATCTAGCCAAGAAATCCAAAGCCGGACGCTACGGCACGCTGGTGTTGTTTTTCGCGCTGGGTTTGGGCGTACTCGGTTTTGTGATTAAGACCGTGGTCATCGCCAGCCGCGGTGGTCTGTAGCGCAACCGCCGCGCCGCGCACTAGAGCTGCGCCGGCACTTCGCGCCACTCACCCGGCGCCAGCCCATCCAGCGCCCAAGGGCCGATACGCACCCGCACCAAGCGCAAGGTCGGCAAACCCACCGCGGCGGTCATGCGCCGCACCTGCCGATTGCGGCCCTCGCGAATCACCAATTCCAACCAACTGGTCGGCAGGTTTTTGCGAAAGCGCACCGGCGGGGTACGCGGCCACAGCTCCGGTTCATCCAGCACGCGGGCCTGCGCGGGCAAGGTCAGGCCATCATTGAGCTGCACCCCGGCACGCAATAGCAGCAACTGTTGCTCGCTCGCCAAGCCATCGACCTGCACCCAGTAGGTCTTGGCCAATTTGTGCTTGGGATCGGCAATCCGCGCCTGCAGACCGCCATCGTTGGTCAGCAGCAACAAGCCCTCACTGTCGCGATCCAGCCGCCCGGCCGGGTACACACCGGGCATCTGCAGATAGTCTTTAAGGGTGGCGCGGCCGCCCTCATCGCTGAACTGGGTTAACACATCATAGGGCTTGTTCAGCACGATCAGCCGTGGCTCGGCCGGCGGCGGCTTGGCCAGTCGCGGCTGATTGGCGCGTGCAGCAGGCTTGCTCGCGTTCGGCGCACGGGCACCGGAACGGCTGGACATTGAATTCGGTGGAGTGCAGCGAGGTGGACGCGACATAAGTGGCAACGACTTTGACAAGGTAAGCAGCAGGAGCGGCATGCTAGGTTGAGCGCTATCCACACTGCAAGAGTGCCATGCAATGTCACGCGTGTTACGCCCTATCTGGTTGATCGCCCTGCTCAATTTACTCGGCCGCCATGGCCGCCCGTATCGCGGCCCGGTAAGCGCCAATTTCGACGGCCAGCGCTTTCACAACATTCACCCTAAAGCGCATAAAAGCCTGCGCAGCGTGCTCAAGTGGCAGCTAAATCGAGCGCCACAACAACCGTGGCAAACACTGCCGTTAACCCCACTGAGCCCAGCCATAGTGCCTCGGGTGCACGGCGCTGAACTGCGCGTCACCTATATCAATCACGCCACCCTGCTGATCCAGCAACACGGTTTGAATATTCTCACCGACCCGCTGTGGTCGCAGCGCGCCAGCCCCTTCGAATTTATCGGCCCCAAGCGCCACCATGCACCGGGTTTAAGTCTCGACCAGTTGCCACCCATCGACGTGATTTTGGTCAGCCACAACCACTACGACCACCTCGACCTGCACAGCCTGCGGCAGTTGGCCGAGCGTTTTCCGCAGGCCCGAGTGATCACCGGCCTGGGCAATGCCGGGCTGATTAAAGACTGCGGCCTGAGCCATATTGACGAACTGGATTGGTGGCAGAGCCTGCCGCTAAACCAGGCGTTAACCCTGCACGCGGTGCCCGCCCAGCATTGGTCAGCGCGCGCCCGCCGCGACACCAACCGCAGCCTGTGGCTGGGCTTTGTGCTGGAGTCGGCTGAAGGCCCGCTGCTGTTTCCCGGCGACAGCGGCTTGGGCCCGGAGTTTGGGCAAATTCACCAGCGTTTTGGCCCCATGCGTTTTGCCGCCCTGCCGATTGGCGCCTATGCCCCACGCTGGTTTATGCGCGACAACCACATGAACCCCGATGACGCTGTGCAAGCCCACCAACAACTGGCCTCGCAGTGCAGCATGGCGATTCACTTTGGCACCTTTAATTTAAGCGACGAAGAGCAGTTCGCCCCAGTCCAAGAGCTGACCCAAGCGCTGCTTGAACGGCAGGTGCCAGCCGGGCAATTTCGGGCGCCGCAGCCGGGCGAGCAATGGTCGGTGCCGGTACTGCACGCCGCACGGGATGACTAAACTGCGTCAGCCCGCATGCAGACGAATATTGCCGCGTGGCGAGAACATCGCGGAAGGCGTGGTGCCCAAAATGCTGCGAAAGGTATGACTGAAATGCGCCGAGTCAGTAAATCCTGCCTCCAGCGCCGCAGCAGTCAGTGACAGCCCGCGAGTGACGCCCACCGCCGTAACAAATAGACGATGCCATTGCCGGTAGCGACGAATCGGCACGCCGAGAGTTTCTTTAAATAACTGTGACAAACGCGGCTCCGACAAACCGACTTGGGCGGCCAAATGCTGCGCGCTAAGATTATCTGCCACATCACGTTTGATCAGCTCCACCACCGTCATGATCCGCGCATCGGACTTAAAAACCACGGCGACGCCATCGGCAGGCCCGAGTAGCTGCTCAATCAAGTCATAGGCTTGCGCAGGGGTTGAGTCTGGCGCTAGCAAGGCCAAATGACCCTCGATCCACAGCGACTCGTGCTCGAGTTGGACAAACAGTCCGGCCTGCTGCCGGGCCATTTGCCCGCGTAGCTGGGCAAAATCGGCACCGAAGGCGTCGAGATACCAGACCACCAAACGATTGCTAGCCGCCTGCAAGCCGACCCGACTGCCCACCGGGAGCAACGCGCTGCGGCACACGACCTGCTCGCCAGCGGACTCCAGCACGAAGGTCTGATCGAGGCCAATGACCAGGGTCGCTGCGGCCTGAGAAAGGTCCATATATTCGCTTAAACCGCCGAGAAAGAGCGTGCGCTTATCCCACAGATAAAGCAGCGCGGCGTCGTTAATTGAGTTCATCAAATATCGTCCGGCATGGCCTATCACCACTGGGGGCAGGCCTTATTGTTGTTGTATTAAACCTCTCTTGAGGTGTTCTAGCGCGCCCAGTAAAGCACGTTGCGCAGCGCCACTCATAACCCAATGCACAGTATGAAAATCATCGGTTCATACAAGTCAGCCCGGGGGCTTCATGATTCTATAGTCCAGCCTCGCGTCGGCAGTTCGAGGTCCTCTAATAAATATAAAATCACAGGAATGCCACAATGAAAAAGCTTCTCGCTGTTTCGCTGTTGACCTTGAGCATGGGCCTGAGCTTCAGCCAAACCAGCCAAGCCGCCACTACCCAGTCGCAAACCAAAAATCCGATCGTGCTGGTACCGGGCATCTTCGCCTTCGACAGTATCGCCACTATTGATTATTGGTACAAAATCCCAGCGGCCCTGCAAAGCCAAGGCGCAACGGTGTATGTGCCGAAAATCAACGCCTTCGACAGCTCGGTTAAACGCGGCGAAGCGCTGATCGCCCAGCTGGATAATATCCGCGCCACCTCTGGCGGAAAAATCACCAAGTTCAACCTGATGGGCCACAGCCAAGGCGGCATTACCGTACGCTACGTGATGAATACTCGGCCAGATCTAGTGGCTTCTGTCACCACCATGCACACACCGCACAAGGGCACCAAAATTGCCGACTACGTTACCGGCCTTTTGCCGCCCCAAACGCTGGTAGGGGTGGCTTTTAATACCTTTGCCAACACCATCGGTGACATCGTCAACCTGCTTTCAAACAACACAAAAAGCCCTGCCGACATCCGCGCCATGCTCACCGAGTTCACCGCACCAGGATCTGCCGCCAACAACAAGACCTACCCAATCGGGATACCGACCACCGCCTGCGGCGGCGGCGCAGAAACAGCCAGCATTGGCGGCAACAGCATCCGCATGTACTCATGGAGCGGCACTGGCAAACTTACCAACGCACTGGATATTTCCGACCCGCTGTTCAACATCTCGCGTCTTGCTGTACCCGAAGAAAATGACGGCATCACCGGAAAATGCTCCAGCCATTTCGGCAAGGTGCTTAAAGACGACTATTTCATGAACCACCTGGACGCGACCAACCAGATTTTCGGTGCCGTTTCGTTGTTTGAGACCAACCCGATAACCCTGTTTCAAAGCCATGCCAGCCGTCTAAAAAGCCTGAGCCTGTAAGACCCATCGCCGTCTGCTACGAGACTCACCGCGCACAGCAGACGGCGGTTTTTTGTTGGAGTACCTCGATGTCCATGAGTTTTCCACGACTGGCCGCCGCTACCTGTAGCGTCGCCCTGCTCGCCGTCGGTGTCGGTTATTTTTTACCCAGCGGTATTACCCCGCCCGCCAGCGTCAACGCCAACGCCGAGAAGGCCGAACAGGTACGCGTGCTGAATCGCCAACTCAGTCAACAACCCGCCGCTCAGCTGACCACCCCTGGTGAGCTTCCGCCCTCATTGCAAGGCGCTAGCCACGGCATTCGTCTGCTCGTCGATGGTCACGGCCAACTAGTGCTAGACCCGCAGTTACTGCAACTGTTCGATTTCTATTTCAATGCCATCGACGAAGAGCCGGTGGCGAAAATCTTGCTGCGCATTCACAACGACCTCGCCAGCCAACTGCAAGGCCCGACGCTGGCCCAAGCGCGCGACCTACTCAAGCGCTACCTCGACTACCGACTGGCCATGATGGATCTGCCCAAGGAGCGCCAAGAGCCGACCACCGCCGCGTTTAGCCAGCATTTACAACGGTTAACCCAACTGCGCGAGCGCTATTTCAACATCGCCGAAAACCAAGCGTTTTTCAGCAGCGACCAGAGCCAAGATCAATTTATGCTGGCGCAACTGAGCCTCAATGAACGCGGTTTAAGCCCCGAGGAGCACCTTAAACAGTTGGCGTTGTTAGAGGCGCAACTGCCACCTGAGCAGCGCGCCGTGCGCCAGCAAGTCAGCCGTGATGGTGAGCTCTACGCCGCCACCGAAGCCATGCGCCAAGCTGGGGCCAGCGAAGAAGACATCTACCAATTGCGCGCGCAAACCCTCGATCCACAGGCCGCCAGCGCCCTGCAGCAACTCGACGCGCAACGCCGCGACTGGCAAGCGCGCCTAGACGCCTACGGCAAAGCGCGCGACAGCCTGCGTCACTCCGGCCTGAGCACCACCGACCAACAAACCGCCATCAACAATCTACAAGCCAGCAGCTTCGATGAGTTCGAACGCAAACGGGTCAGCGCACTGGATGCCGACCTGTAACCTCGGCGCCCCTTCTAATCAGCCGGGCGCATGGCGTAACTTAGGGCGCACCCGCGCCCTAAGAACCTTCGATCATGCATCTGCTTGCCTCAGTTACCCAGTTTGCCGCACTCCCCGAACACGCCACTGTGGTGGCGCAGCAACACTATCGCCTGCACGCGGTCAGCTGCGACCTGCCGTTGCTGATCATTCCGCTGCAGGGGCATAAACGCCTGCGCTGTGGTGAGCAGTGGCTCGACTGCGATCCCGGTGAGTTCCTCATGCTGCACCACCCGCAACAGGTCGATATCGAAAATCTACCAGCCAGCGACGGCCCTTACCGCGCCCTGACCATTAGCTTTAGTTGGCGCCTGCTGGAGGTGGCGCGCAGTTTATTAGCCATGCACCCAGCGGCGGCCAGCAGCCCTGCCGTAAGTATTTCCCAAGGGGCGCTAACGCCCTTGGAACCAGCACTCGCGGCCTATTTGGCCTGCCCTGCAGACGATGCCTTAGCCATCGACCACGCCAGCCTCGGCCTCTTACTGGCACTGGCCCGCGCCGGCCATAACGGTTTTATCAGCGCCAGCGACCCTTCCCTCGCGGCACGGGCACGACTGCTGATTGCCGCCGACCCGGCGCGCGACTGGAAGTCGGCCGACCTTGAGGCGCGCTTTGCGATCAGCAGTGCGACCCTGCGCCGGCGCTTGCAGGAGGAGCAAAGTAACTTTCGCGCACTCTTGCAGGAGGCACGTTTACACCATGGTTTGCAGTTGTTGCAGACGCACCGCCAGCCGTTGAAAAGTACCGCAGCCGCATGCGGCTATAGTTCACTGGCAAGTTTCAGCCGCGCCTTCGCGCAGCGCTTCGGGCTCGAACCGAGCGCGGTCGCACGGCATTAACCGCGCGTCCAGCCGGCGGATAAATTTTTGCTGCCTGAGCGATTAGCGCAGCAGTTTGAGCGCACCGGCCCGGCCGCAGGATTTAGACTAGCCGCCACCCTAAGCATGGAGAGTCACTATGTTCCTCACGCGTCTACCGCAGGTCGTCGGCGCCAGCCTACTGGCCTGCGCGCTGGCCAACAGCGCCAATGCCTTTGAACTCAGCAGTAGCGATATCCGCGACGGCGCCACCTTAAGCACCGCGCAGGTGTACTCAGGCTTTGGCTGCAGCGGTGGCAATTTGTCGCCACAACTTAGCTGGCAGAATGCCCCGGCCGGCACGCAGAGCTTTGCCCTCACCGTGTATGACCCAGATGCACCCACCGGCAGCGGCTGGTGGCACTGGACCCTGTACGACATCCCGGCCAGCATCAGCCAGTTGCCCCGCGGCGCCAGCGAGAAAACCCTGCCAGCCGGCAGCCAGCAAGGTCGCAACGATTACGGCAGCCAGAGCTTCGGCGGCGCTTGCCCGCCCGCCGGTAATGCGCCGCATCGCTATGTGTTCACCCTGCACGCGTTGAAAGTCGCCCACCTCGAGGCGCCGCCGGGTGCCAGTGCCGCCCTGCTCGGTTACCTGATCAACAGCAACCGCATCGCCAGCACCAGCCTAACGCCGCTGTACGGTCGCTAAGCCCACGCCGGTGCAACGCTCACCGAGCGCGGCACCGGCAGTCTTAAGCAGCTCCCGCCAATAGACCCCGAGCAAACATCGCTCATCGCTAAACAGTCTTAGCCCAGCCGCCACGCCAGCCACACTGTTGATATGGCATAAACGGCGCTGTTGCTGGGAGTACGATCATGCACAACCTAAAAGTGATTCATCGGCTATTTCTGCTGGTCATCGTACCCCTGTTCGCCCTGCTGGTTGTGCTGCTACTGGCCATCGGTGGCTTCAGTCGCATCGATGCCGGCGTCGGCAGCTTATATGACGACCGGGTAGTGCCCTTGCAGCAACTGAAAATGATCAGCGACTACTACGCGGTGAACATCATTGATGCCGTCAATAAGGCAGATAACGGCGTGTTCAATCGCGATCAGGCACTGCAAAGCATCAAGACCGCGCAAGCCGAGATCGACAAATACTGGCAAGCCTATATGGCCACCCATTTAACCCCACGCGAAAGCCAGTTGGCAGAGCAAGCACGGGCCAACTTCGTCCCAGCTAACCAAGATCTGCAACGCCTAACCAGCTTTTTGCAAAGCGCCGGCAGCGACCTTAAGGGGCAAATGAGTGCGTTCAACGGCCCACTGTACAAAAGCATCGACCCAATCACCGGCACCATCGGCGAGCTAATTCAACTGCAACTGGATGAAGGCAAACTGGTTCGCGAGCAAGCCACGACGGTTTATCACAACGTGCGCAACCTGATGTTTGCCGTGGTGTTGTTATTTGCCGCCATCAGCCTATTTGGCGGCTGGTGGGTGGCGGGCAGTATCAGCCGCCCCATGGATATTTTGCTCAAAGCACTGCGCCGCGCCGATCAAGAAGCCGACCTCAGCGCCCAAGTGGTGTTGCCCGGACGCAATGAAATCAGCGGTGTGGCCACGGCCTATAACAGCATGCTGCAACGCTTTGCCGAAGTGATAGAGGTGCTGCAAGGCTTGACCGCACAAATCGCCAGTCAGAGCGAAGAGATGAGCGCGGTGACTCTGCAGACCAGCCGCGATGTCGAGCGTCAACAGCACGAAACCGATCAAGTGGCCACCGCCACCACCGAGATGGCGGAAACCATTCAAGAGGTCGCGCGCAATGCCTCGAGTGCCGCACAAGCCGCGCAAAGCGCCGACCATGAGGCCGCCAGCGGCGAACAAATCGTCACCCATACTCTGCAAGCCGTATCGGCGTTATCCGGCGAGCTGGAGCACACCGCCGTACTGATCAATGAGGTTGAGAGCGCCAGTAACTCGATCGGCACGGTACTTGAAGTGATCCGTAGCATTGCCGAGCAAACCAACTTACTCGCCCTGAATGCGGCCATCGAGGCCGCTCGGGCCGGTGATCAAGGTCGTGGTTTTGCCGTGGTGGCGGATGAGGTGCGTAACTTGGCCAAGCGCACCCAAGAGTCCACCGCCGAAATCGACAGCATGATTCTGCGCCTGCAACGCGGCTCCCATGATGCCGTGCAGGCCATGCAAAACGGCCAAAGCAAAGCCCGGCAAACCGTCGATGAAGCCAATCAAGCCGATCAAGCCTTGCACAACATCCGCCACGCGGTGGACACCATCATGGCCATGAACACCCAAATAGCCAGCGCCACCGAACAACAAACGGCTGTCGCTCACGAGATTAACCGCAACCTAGTGGCCATCCATGACGTGGCGGTGACTACTCAGGAGGCGGTCAACCACATCGATCAAAGCAGCCACTCGCTGGCGCAAATTGTTGTGCAGTTACTCAGCATGACCGGGCGCTTCCGGCTCAATCCCGCCCGTTAGTGCGCCTGCACAGCAAGCTGAGGTGTCAGTCACTGAGCGCTGCAGGTGCATTGTTCAAAGCAATAAAGTCCGGTTTGTCACGCACGCAGCAGTGCGGGCAGTTGTAGTCCTCGGGCAACTCAGCAAAGGCCTTTCCAGCGGGGTAACCGCTGAAACTGTCACCGATTTTATCGTCGTAAATAAACCCGCATTCCGGGCATTGATGTTGAGTGCTCATGCGGCGGCTCGCTCTGTTACGGGCAACTCTTGCAGGTCATATTGACGGATCAATTGCTGACGTTTGGCCGGCAAGAAATTGATCCGGCTAACATCGCCGCCGACCGCCTTGAGCAGGCGCGGATTCATGATCAGAAACCACAGCGGCGGAATATAGGCGGCGATAAACATGCCGAAGTAACCCGAGGGCAAGCGCGGCAACTCAACAAAGTCACGTAACGACTGGTAGCTGCGAGTGGGATGCGCATGGTGATCGGAATGCCGCTGCAGGTGAAACAACACCATGTTCGAGGCGATGTGATTGCTGTTCCAGGAATGCTGCGGCTGGCAGTTTTCAAAACGGCCACTGGCCAGTTGTTTACGCACCAAACCGTAGTGTTCAATGTAGTTGGCTGAGGTCAGCTGAAACGCGCCCCAAAACGCCACCAGCAGTAACACCGGGACCATCGGCGGGCCGAACAGGGCGATTAAACTGCCATACAAAACGACGGTAACCAGCCCCGACTGGACGATTTCATTGTCCAGACTCCACACCGATTTACCTTGGCGCTGCATGCGCTCAGCTTCCAAGTCCCAGCCACGAAAGAAGCAACCCGGCAGCTCGCGAAACATAAAGCGATAGATGCTTTCGCCCATTTGCGACGAGGCTGGATCATCCGGAGTGGCCACGTGGCGATGATGGCCACGGTTGTGCTCAATCGAAAAATGCCCATAACCGCCCAAGGCGGTGTTAAACAAGCCCACCTTACGTCCCAGCCAGTCTTTTTTGTGGCCCAGTTCGTGGCTCAAGTTCAGGCCAAAACCGAGCATCGAACCGGTGGTAATCGCCGTGGCCAGCCAGCTGTACCAGGGCATTTCATGGGTCGCCATATAAACGCAGTTAAACAGCATGCCAAACCACAACATGGGCACCACCGCATAGTTGATATAGCGGTAATAACGGTCGCCCTCCAAACCAGCAACGGCCTCCTCGGGCGGATTGCTTAAGTCCTCGCCGAGCAGTTTGTCGAGCAACGGCACACCCACATAGAAAAGCCCCAACGTCAGAAAAAACCACACCTGACTGGTGGCGCCCAGCAGATGCGCCACGGGACCAACAGTCACCGCCGCAGGAGCTATTACCGACAACAGCCAAGCGTAACGTTTACGGTCGCGATAGACCGGGGCGGTCGACTCAATAGGGGTGATCACAGCGCTCATCGAACAATCCTCAGAAACAGGCTTAGGTTGAGAGCAAAGCATGCGCCTGCAGATTGTCCGACAATAGCGTTTACGCGGGCAATAAATCGTCATATTGTGCCACCTGAACCGTCACGGAAAGCATCGCTATGTCCACCCCTCAGGCTTGGCTAACGCCCTCACTGCATCCGGTGTATGCCCGCTTGGTCTGCGCCGAACTGAGCCGCCGCGGCTTTAGCGAGGAGCACACACTCAGTGGCACACACCTCGAGCGCGAAGCGCTGCACAACGACAAGCGCTTCCTCAGCTTTGCTCAGTTCCGCCGTTTGGTGCTGCGGGCGCAAACGTTAAGCCAGTGCCCGTGGCTGGGCCTGGTCGTCGGTAACAGCACCCACTTGGCGGTACATGGTGCGCTAGGCATGGCGGTAATGGCCTCCGGCACAGTCGGTCAGGCACTGCTGTTGATGCAGCGCTTTGCCACATTGCGCGAACGCGTGGCCTTTATCGAAGTGGCCAGCCAGCAACCGTTAGTCTTAGTGCTGCGCGAGGAGCTGATCGACAACGAGGTGCGCGAATACCTACTCGGCCACTTAGTCGGCGGTTTGTTGCGCGTGCTCGAGACCATCAGCGGCCAAGACCTGCGCGCCCAAGCAAAAATCAGCTGGCCGTTTGCCGAGCCAGCATGGGCGCAGGTGTACCGCGATTTTTGCCCACAATCGAGGTTTGCCAGCGCGCAGCTGTGCATCGAGTTACCCCAGTCACTCCTCTCCAGTGTCACGCTCGCCCCAGACCCCGAAGCCTATCGCTTAGCCCTGCGCGACTGCGAACAACAGCTTAAGCAGCAACAACTCGGCAGCTTGAGCCTGCGCTTGCAGCAACGCTTGCTGGCCTGCCAAGGGAGCTATCCGAGCCTCGAACAAATGGCCGCCAGCGAACACATGTCGCCCCGCACCCTGATTCGCCACCTGCGCGAAGAGGGCGGCAACTATCAGCAATTGCTCGACCAAGTGCGCAGCGAACTGGCCTGCTGGTTACTGCTGCAAACCCCGCTGAGTATCGAGGCGATTGCCGAGCAACTGGGCTACCAAGACAGCTCCAACTTCAGCCGCACCTTCCGCCGCTGGCTAGGCTGCACACCACGCGTCTTTCGCCAAGGCACGCCTGCCAAACCCGAGTGAGTCATGCATGGCCTGCTGAATCAGCACCACGGTCATTTCCTTTGAGCGCCTTGACAACGGTGCAAGACGAGCCTGTCTAGACTGACCAGTCAGTCATAATTTAAATCCCTACGGACAGCCCACAAGTGACGGTACATCTGCGCCAACCGATCGTCCTTAACAGTAGCAACAGAGGCTGACAGCAAGAATTGACAACGCATTTATACATTTATATTTTCTGTCGCTATCGGTGAAAACTACCACCACAAGGGACTTACGCGACCTATATCAGTTAGTTAAACTGCCGCTCGGTAGCTAAATGATGTCCTTTTGCTTTCATCGGCCCGGGCATGTGAAACAGAAGGACACAGGGACGCACTACTTTTGCTGTAACCATCACGGACTAGGGATATTCAGATGACTTTTAAGCGTAATTTAGCCGTACTTTCACTCGCCGCACTCGTTGCTGGCTGTCAATCCACTGGCGAAGAATACGAAGCTAACGTATTCGATGCCAGCCAAGTAAATACCCAGCAAGAAGCCAAAACCGTAAATATTCTTTCGATTTCGCCAACCAAAATCAAAGTTAGCAACGAGGCCAATAAGAAAGCCGCGACTGTCGTAGGTGGACTCTTAGGTGCAGTGGCAGGCGGCGTGCTGGGCAATACCCATAACAGCGATACCGCCATCATCGGCGCAGTAGGCGGCGGCGCCGCTGGTGCGTTGGGCGGTTCACTGGTGAATGACACCACCTTAGTTCCCGGTGTTTTGATCGGCTATTCTGAAAACGGTAAAATTTTCACTTCGGCTCAAGTTGGTAAAGCCTGTGAGTTCAAGCTTGGCGGCGTAGCGCTGATGGTTAAAACCCTAAGCAACGAAACCCGCATCCAGCCTAATGCAACCTGCCCGGAACCAGCCAACAAAGGATAATTGTCAATATGAAACCGATAGTTCTAACTTCGTTACTGGCACTCCTGGCCGTTCCCGCTTTTGCTCAAGATCAATTTGAGTATTTGCAACAAATTGAAGCGCAACAAGCCAAGAAAGAAGCGGCGGCGGCAGCCGAGATCTCCCGCAAAGCCGAGGCAGCTCAGGTGCGGGAAGAGGCGCGGGAAGAGTCGGCTCGACGTGCACGGCAGGCATCCGCACAGTCCGCCCGTCAACAAGCGCTAGAGGCGAGTAAAATTCGCGACGCCGAAAATAAGCGCGTGACCACTCGCGAAGAGAGAATGGAAGACGAGGACCGCGAATTCGAGCGCGAATTCGCCCGCGAAGAACGCAAATTAAAACTGCAAGAAATGAAGGCCAAGGCAGCACGCAGCAACGACTACATTGACGCTGAACTGCGTGAAAAAGCGGCAAAAACCGATGTTATCCAGTCAGATGCTGACGCCTCGCGCAACGTAACCACCGGCGCTAAAGCGCTAATGGAAGACGCTGGCACTGCGGAAGTTAATCGCTCAAACAAACTCATCGAAACCAATTAACTCAACCGCTGCGGACCGCGTGTAAAACTGATTAAGCTCAGTTCAGTTACGTGGCCCTAGCGGTTTTTTTGTGAGAAAAATATGTTCCGTTATCTAGCACTACTGGCCGCCGGCATCATGCTTGTTGGCTGCGAAGAACAAAAAGCACCCTTCCCAAAAGTTGACTTGCACGGTCGCCTAGTAGTCGATCAAGCGATGACTGAACAGCGCAAAGCACAAGGCATAGAAGGCGACTACATGAAGCGCGTACTTACCGTTGAAGGCAAAGAGATGGAGTTTGCTGACTTCATCAAAACCTACTGCGAAGACCAAAATAGCCGCGAAGAATCCTGCCAAAAAGCCTTTCGCATTAAGAAAATTGATGATGTCAGCGGCGCCACTAAATTCCTGCCTAACGGTCTCTAAAACCCTATCAAACAAGCGCCAAGCAGTTGCTGGCGCCTTTCCCCAAGGCGCGCCTGCCAAACCGCAGCGATAGTGCAGATAAACCCGGCGCCCACCGGTTAAATTACAGCCGAAAACTGCCCATCTGCCGCGCTAAGTCTTCGGCCAGTTGGCGCAGGGTTTGGCAGTCCTGCCGGCCGCGATGCACTTCATCGGCGGTGGCGTGGGCAAGATCGGCGATGCCTTGCACGTTGCGGTTGATCTCCTCGGTCACCGAGGATTGCTCTTCAGTGGCTGTGGCAATCTGATGATTCATATCGCTAATGCGCTCGACCTGATCGGTGATTGCCCCCAACGAACTGCCGGTGCGCTGGCTCGACTCCACTCCAGCACTGGTCGCCGATTGACTGGCCTGCATCGACGTCACGGCGGTGCCGGCGCCTTGTTTGAGGCGCAAAATCATTTGCTGAATTTCGCCAGTCGACGACTGAGTGCGGCTGGCCAGCGTGCGCACTTCATCGGCCACCACGGCAAAGCCACGGCCTAACTCGCCTGCGCGGGCGGCCTCAATGGCCGCGTTCAGCGCGAGCAAGTTGGTTTGCTCGGAAATGCCGCGAATCACTGCCAACACCTGATCGATGGACGCCACTTGCTCGGCGAGTTCGGTCACTGCGCCAGCCGCATGCCCGATGTCGCCGGACATTCGATCAACCGTGTCGATCGACTGACTGACCACCATGCGCGCCTGCTGCGCCTCATCCAAGGCGCGCTGCGAAGCCCCGGCGGCGTCATTGGCGTTGCGGGCGATCTCTTGCACGGTCAAGCCCATTTCGTGCACGGCGGTGGCGACCATGTCGGTCATCTCTTGCTGCTGCCCGGCGCGGCCTGCGGTGTTTTCCACCAACTGCGCCACCTGACTGGCCGACCCACGCAATTGCTCGCTGGTATTCAACACGCCACCGATCATGCCGCGCAGACTTTCCAGAAAACGGTTAAAACCGCGAGCCAAATCGCCCAGTTCATCGGCGCGCGACTCATCCAGCCGGCGTGTTAAATCGCCACCGCCACTGCCAATTTCAACCAAGGCCGCAGTCACCCGCCGCAGTGGCCGCACCAAGCCGCGAGCCAACACCACCACTAAGCCCAAGCAACAGAGCGCCACCGCCAAGCTAATCAAGGCCGTGGTGAATAATGCCGCGCGCGCCTCGGCGTAAATCTCGGCCTCAGGCACCTCCGCCACCAATTGCCAGCCGAGGGTTTTAAGCGGCATAGCCATGGCCAAATAGGCTTCGCCTTGGCGCTCAAAATGTTGCACTTGGCCATCATTGCTGAGCAATTGCTGCGCGGCGTCACGACCGACCAACTGGGTCAGATCGCTGTTATTGCTGAGCTGCGCTTGTGGGTGAATCTTTACCTGACCATCGCCACTGACCAAATAGACCACGCCGGCCTTACCGAAATGGGTATTACGAATCAAATCTGACATGGCGCTGACGCCCAAGCCTATGCCGCCAACACCCAAGGTTTTGCCAGCCGACTGGATCCGCTGATTGATAAATAGTGTCGGCACGCCAGTGCTTTTATCAATATCAATGCTCAGTGAGCGCGACTCGCCACTGTCGATAAAGTTGTAAAACCAGGCGCTATCGGCGCCGCGCGTGAGCGTGCGGTCGAGGCCTTTGGCAGTTAAGTAATTGCCTGTATCAAGCGCCACAACAAAGCTGGTCAGCGCTTGGTTTTGCGCTTGCACGGCGGCTAAATAGCGTACGAAGTTTGCCTGTTCGGCAGGCTCTTCACCGCCGGCCAACCAATCAACCAGCAAGCTATTGCTGGCCAACGCAGCGGCGGCCGTGAGCGGTTCAGTCAGCACCCGCTCCAGATCGTTTCGCACCGCTTCCACACGCGCCGGCAGCGCTTGACCGAGCAGATACTGCTCGGCCTGCTGATTAGCCACCCGCGAGTAGATGCCAATAACCACCAGCACGCTGACCAAAATCGCCGCGCCCATGCTGATAATCAACTGCCACTGAATACTGCGCTGCCAGAAGTTCATGTGAGGCCTCTTGAATTTATTATTAGGACGCAAAGCACACCGCTAAGATGTCGTAAGCACGCTATCGGCAGACACCAGCTTATTCTTTAAGAAATAAACTGACTAAAAAGTCAAATAAGCACTTGCCGTCGCCCTCTCGTCATTCAGTCGCACAATGGCAGCGGCTCCTGAAGGTATAGACCTAACAAGCACTGACTGCTAGGCGAGCGCCAGCGCCTAGCTAGCTGACTGTGCGGCGTAATTAACCATGCCACTGCGACACTCCGACTGACCGTCAGCGACTGGTTATACTGCAGCCCCACTCTGGAGCCTGCACATGTCGCTGTTTCGCAACGCTTGGCGGCATCGCCCCACCCAGCAGCGGGTGTGGGCGCTGGCGGCACCTATGATGTTATGCAATCTCTCGGTGCCGCTGGTGACGCTGGTCGACAGCGCTGTGGTCGGTCATTTACCGCATGCCGAGCAACTGGCCGCGGTGGCGATTGGCGGCAGTTTGTATGGCTTGCTGGTCGGCCTAATGGGTTTTTTGCGCATGGGCACCAGCGGCTTTAGCGCCCAAGCCTGCGGCCGGGGTGACGGTGCGCTGCTGCGCCAAACCCTGCTGCAAGGTCTGTTGCTGGCGCTTGGCTGGGCCGTGTTAATCGGCCTGCTGAGTTTGCCGTTTAGCGACCTCGCCCTGAGCTGGATGCAGCCCTCGGCACAACTGGATGAGCTAACCCGCAGCTACTTTCATATCCGCCTGCTCGGCCTGCCTGCCGCACTGGCCAACTACGCATTAATCGGCTGGTTGCTCGGCAGCCAAAACGCCCGCGCGCCAATGGCCATTATGCTGGCCACCAACTTGCTGAATGCCCTGCTGGCGATCGTTTTTGTGCTCGGTTTGGACATGGGCATCCGCGGCGCCGCGCAGGCCTCGGTGGTGGCCGAATACAGCGGCATGTTGCTCGGCTTATGGCTAACCCGCCGTGCTTTACGGCAGTTTCCCGGCCGCATTAATTGGCCTGCGTTGCGGCACTGGCTGAGTTGGCGGCCGTTACTGGCGTTAAATCGAGACATTTTGATCCGCACTCTGGCGCTGCATCTGGTGTTCTTCTTAGTCACCCTGCAAGGCACCCGGCTAGGCGACAGCACCGTGGCGGCCAATGCCTTGCTGATCAACGGGCTGATGCTCAGTGCCTTTGCCTTGGACGGCCTGGCCAATGCCGTCGAAGCACTCTGCGGCCACGCCATCGGCGCCCGCGATGGTTTAGCACTGCGGCGGACGCTGGTGGTGGCCGGCGGCTGGTCGTTGCTGCTGAGCATGTTATTTGCCGTGACACTGCTGCTCGGCGGCCAAGCATTTATTAATCTGCAGAGCGACATCGCCAGTGTGCGCGCCGTGGCCTACAGCTACCTGTCCTATCTGGCGGCATTGCCGTTGCTGTCGGTATCCAGCTACCTGCTCGACGGTTTGTTTATCGGCGCCACCCGCGCCCGCGAAATGCGCGACGCCATGCTCTTGGCCGTGGGCTTGAGTTTGCCGCTGGCCTGGCTGCTCAAAGACTTGGGCAATCACGGCCTGTGGCTGGCACTGCTGGCCTTTATGCTGCTGCGCAGCCTGACCTTGGCCGGCTTTGCCTGGCGCTTGACGCGCGCCAAGGCGTGGTTGAGCATTGGCTAATGCGTCCCCCTTGCCCACGGAGTTCTCATGGCTCAATCCATTGCCGCGTACCTGCATTACCTGTCGATCTTCGTGCTGTTTGCCCTGCTCAGCGTCGAGCACATTCAATTTAAATTGCCGCTGGATTTAAGCCGCGCCCGCAGCCTGGTGATCACCGACATGGCCTACGGCATTTGCGCCGGCGTGGTAGTGGTGACAGGTGCCGCGCGGGCCATGTGGTACGCCAAAGGGCCGGACTACTACCTGCACAACGGCCTGTTCCACGCCAAGGTTGGTTTGTTCTTACTGATCGCCTTGCTGTCGATAGTGCCAACCCTGACCTTTATCCAAATGCGCAAAAGCCTAAAGGCCGGACAACTGCCAGACATCAGCCCGACGCGCGGTAAACAGGTGATTAACTGCATCCGTGCACAGCTCTTGCTGCTGTTGTGCATGCCGCTGCTGGCGGTGTTGATGGCCCGTGGCTACGGCATGCTCGGCCACTAGGCTTGACCTTGCCACAGTGGCAAGCATGAACCTATGCGCCTGCAGTTCAGCTTTGGAGAAAATCGATGATCCGTCGCACCTTCCTCACCCGTGCCCTCGGCGTCGGTGGCTTGGCACTGCTGCCCGGCTGGTTACGCGCCGAGCCAAACCAACATGCCATGCACGACATGGCCTCGATGGGCGATATGCCGGGCATGGATCACAGCCTGCACGCCGCGCCGAAACTGGCCGCCGCTGATGCTTTACCCCGTGGCATGGCCTTACGCGAATTGCCCAAACTGGCCAACCGCAGCAACCAGCCCGGAGTATTTAGCGGCGAGCTGATTGCTGCGCCAACCCAGGTTGAGCTGCTGGCCGGCCAACCCAGCACCTTTTGGGCCTATAACGGCACCCTGCCCGGCCCGCTGATCGAAGTGCGCGAAGGCGATCGGGTGCAAATTCGCTTTATCAACCGCCTCAGTCAACCCAGCACCATCCACTGGCACGGCCTGCCGGTGCCACCCGAGCAAGACGGCAACCCCCACGACCCAGTGCCAGCCGGTGGCGAGCGCACCTATACGTTCAGCTTACCCAAGGGCAGCGCCGGCACTTACTGGTATCACCCGCATCCGCACGGTCACACCGCCGAACAAGTGTTCCGTGGCTTGGCCGGGGCCTTTATCGTGGGCGCCGCCGATGATCCACTGGCGGCTATTGCCGAGCGGCATTTGCTAATCTCTGACCTCAAGTTGAATGCCGATGGCAGCATCCCTGACAACGACAGCAACGACTGGATGAACGGCCGCGAAGGCCAGTTTGTGCTGATCAACGGCCAGCACCAGCCGACTATTGCGCTGCACGGGCCCGAACGCTGGCGCATCTGGAACGCCTGCAGTGCGCGCTACCTGAAACTGTCGCTGGGCGGCCATAAAGTCAGTTTGGTTGGCACCGATGGCGGCCTGATCGAGCAGGCGCAAGAGCTGCAAGAAATCCTTCTGGCCCCGGCCGAGCGCATCGAGCTGATCGTCCAGCCGCGCGCCACAGGCGGCCATGTGGCGCTGACCGCCGAGGTCTATGACCGTAATAAAATGGGCAGTGTCGCCGCCGAAAGTGTCATCACCCTAGCGCACGTCAACCTCGCCAGCGGCACGCCCGCCAAGCTGCCCGCGCTCCTGCGCAGCATTCCCGCGCTCGGCCCGAGCACGGCCGACAAGCGCGTGGTCTTCAGCGAGAACATGCGCATGGACAACGGCCAGCATCAGATGGATTTTCTGGTCAACGGCAAGGCCTTCGACATGCAGCGCGTCGACCTCACCAGCCAGCTCGGCGAAGTCGAGCTATGGGAACTGGTCAACGACTCACACATGGATCACCCCTTCCATATCCACGGCTGCCAGTTTCAGGTCATCGAACATGAACTCAACGGGGTGAAAACCCCGGCGGCCTATCGCGCTTGGAAAGACACCGTCAACCTACGCCCACGGGAAACCGTGCGAGTGAAAATGGCCCAACCCTTCAAGGGCCTGCGCATGTACCACTGCCATATTCTTGAGCATGAAGACCAAGGAATGATGGCGATGCTTGAGGTGACTTGAGCCAGCCCAGCACTCGGCTATAGCCCCGCACGTGCATGAGGTTTTATCTGCGCAGCACACTGCGCCACCTTGCCGGTGGCGCAGTGTGCTGTTAGCGCCCTAACGAGGCAATGCACGGGGAGACAAACAAGTTGCCACGATAGGCGCCAGCCAAGGTCTTGCTTGCCACGATTAACCACAGCATTACCAACATCAGCACCAAACCGCTGCCGAACCAGGCAAAGAACTGCATGTGCAGGGTCTCGCCCAGCTTCAGCGTGACCAAGGCATACACCCCCAACGGGAAGGTAAACCCCCACCAACCAAGGTTGAATGGGATGCCTTCTTTGATGTAACGCAGGGTGATAACGATCGCCAGCAGCATCCACCACAAGCCCAAGCCCCAGAACAAAATCCCGCTAATCAGGCCAATCCCTTGGGCCACTTCGCCAATCCTGGCCATGCCCTGCGCGGCAAAGATCGCCGGGGCATCCGCGCCCATCAGCAACATGCCCAGCGCCCCGGTGCTAATCGGCCCGAGGGACAACCAGCTGGATGCCGCCATGTTCTCGTGCGGCAATTTGTGCAGCGCCATGCGCAGCAGCAAAATCACCAACACGCTCAGCGCCACCGGCACCGAGTAGGCCCACAACACATAGCTGGTAATCAGCATCGTAAATTGCGCGCTGGCATCGGTCAGGTGCGGCGCCAACAAGCCACCGCTGGCGGCAGCCACTTCGGCGGCCACCACGGGCAACAACCACACGGCGGTCATTTGATCGATGCTGTGGCTTTGCCGGGTAAACATCATAAAGGGGATAAGTACACCGCAGCCCAACGCCATAGCCACATCGAGCCACCACAGTGCTTCGGCCAACGGAATAACTCCCACGCCCCAGCGCGGCAGGCCAAACACGATAAAACCGTTAATGATGGTCGCCAACCCCATCGGAATGGTGCCAAAAAACATCGAGACGATGGAGTGCCCGAAAATCTGCTTAGCCTCGTCGAAAAACAATATCCAGCGCCCCGCATACAAGACGCTGAACAGCATAAACAGGCCAATATTGAACAGCCACAACGCCTCCGCGATGCGGTACATCCCGGGAATGGCAAAGGGCAACTGGGCCAAGGCCAGCGCCAAGATACCGGTGCCCATGGTGGCGGCAAACCAATTGGGGGTGAATTGCCGAATCGCTTCACGCGGGCAGGTTAAAGCCGTCAAAGGCTTTGCACCCCACGCTATCGCGGTAAATCTGGTTTCGTTCATGACGTTCTCCTGCACAGCGCATTGGTTAATCTGCACTTAGCCTGGGTTAACGTCGGTGATTTTAAAAACAGATAATTCCGATGGGCCTTATCTGCGTTTCAGGTATCAAAGGCAAAAAATAACGATTTAGTCGATTAATCCTGCATGACGCAGAGGACATGGTCGGGCAGATAAACCGCGCCACTGAAACCCGATAGCGATTTGAGCATCAGCACTGGCGCATGCCACTCGGCGGCAGTTGACGAGGGCGGATACGTGCAATCAGCAGCCGATAAAAAACAGGGCCTATGACTATTGCGACAGTCACAGGCCCTGCAGTTTTATTACTATTTAGGTCAATCGCCGCGACTCACTCAGGCCGCATCAGCCATACGCGGCTCAATAGTGCGCGGTTTGTGGTAATAGCTGGCAAAGCCCACCAGCACCACCAGTACCGCAGCCAACACCAGCGAGGAGCCGACGGTGCCAAAGTCCAGGCCGCCTTGCTCGTGGGTTTTGGTCATAAAGTCGCCAATATTGGCGCCCAGCGGACGCGTCAAGACGAAGGCCAGCCAGAACAGCAGTACGCTGGATATTTTCGTATAGAACTTGAGCAGTACGATCACGCCAATCACCGAACCAATCAGCAGTGCGCCACCGGCAAAGCCCAGGCCCGAGTCGTCGGCTAGGTAATCGCCCAGCGCGGTGCCCAAGGTGTTGGAGATCAGAATCGCGGTCCAATAAAACAGCTCGCCCTTGGTGCTGTGGATATTGTCCACCGACAGGCTTTTTTCACTGAAGTGCCAGATGGTGAAAATCGTCACCAGCATGGCGATCAGGATCATCGAACCGCCGGCGTAACCCAAGCCTAGGGTACGGTCCATAAAGTCCGAAATGGTGGTGCCCGCCGTGCTGGTGGACAAAATCACAATCCAATAAAGGATTGGGTTATGGCCTTTCGAGAACAGTTGCAGAGCCAGAGTCACCAGAAAAACGCTAATCAGCAGCAGCGAGCTGAGCGCATAACCGATGTCGAGGGTCATCGACAATAAATCGCCGGCGGTCTCGCCTAGCGTGGTGGCGCAGATTTTCATCACCCAAAAAGCTAGGGTGATTTGCGGAAGTTTATTCATGGGCGGCGGTGTCCTAATGCGAGAGTCGTCGTTTTTTGAAACTCAGCTGCAAGCACGCTCAGCGCAACCTGTATCTGAATGTATCAACCGAATCAGGATGCGCTGCATTAGGTAAAAAAATTGTCAATGAGCGACGCAAGCGCATTAGAAATGCAACTGCAAAAAAAACCGCCGGTTAGGGCGGTTTTGCTAACGCAGCGATAGAGACCTCAACTAAACCAGTCTTGGCTGGACTTGGCCCAACTGGACCGACCTTAGCTGGACAGATAGGACGAGCGTGTCAGCCCCAACCGCAGCGCATCCAGATACTGCGCACGCTCGCCGGTACCGAGGGCGGCGCTGGCGACTTTGTCGCGGTAGTGGTTCATCAGTTCTTCTGGCGACAAGTGCACGTAGCGCAGCATGTCTTCGATGGTGTCGTGGGTTTCGACGCCGCCGTGGTACACGCTGCCGTCGCTATTCTGGTAGATATTCACCGAGTCGGTGTCGCCGAACAGGTTGTGCATATCGCCGAGAATTTCTTGGTAGGCACCGACCAAAAAGATCCCTAGCAAGTAGTCCTCACCCTCGCGCACTTCGTGTACCGGCAGGCTGGTTTCGATGCTTTGCTCGTCGACGTACTGCTTGATCTTGCCATCCGAGTCGCAGGTCAAATCCTGCAGCACGGCGCGCCGTAGCGGCTCTTCGTCGAGGCGATGCAGCGGCAGAATCGGCAGCACTTGGCCAATCGCCCAGGTGTCCGGCAGGCTCTGGAACACCGAAAAATTGCAAATGTACTTGTCGGCGAGCTTGTCGTTCAGCTCGTCGAGCACTTGGCGATGGGAGCGCTGGCGAGCTTTCAGCGAGTTATGCAAACGCCGGCACACGGCGAAGTAGCACTGCTCGGCCAGGGCTTTTTCGCTCAGGCTAAGCTTGCCATCGGCGTATTGGCTGGCCACATCGCTCATGTAGTGGGTGGCGCGCCAGTAAGTTTCGGTGACCATCTCGATGTCGGTCGGGCCGAGCAGTTCGACCAGATAACGCACGGTCTCGGGCAGACTGGTGACGTCTTCGATTTTCGGTATTTCGTCGTTGTGCTTCTCCACATCGGTGACCTGCACCACCAGCATGGCGTGGTGTGCGGTCAGCGAGCGGCCGCTCTCGGAGAAAATATGCGGGTGCGGCAAGGCTTGTGCATCGCAGAACTCTTTGAGCATGCCGACCACCACGCCGGCGTAGTCGTCCATGTCGTAGTTGATCGAGCTGGCGTTACGCGAATGGGTGCCGTCGTAGTCGACGCCCAAACCGCCACCGACGTCGATGTGATCGACCGGCAAGCCGAGGCTGCGCAGTTCGCCGTAGTAACGAATAGCCTCTTTGAAGCCGTGCTGGTAATCGGCCAAGTTGGCGATCTGCGAGCCCATATGAAAGTGCAGCAGACGGATGCCTTGATCCAGCCCGGCCTCGCGAAAACGCCCAACCACCGACAACAACTGCGCAGCGGACAAACCAAACTTGGACTTCTCGCCGCCGGTGTCGGCCCACTTGCTCGAGGCCAACGACGACAAGCGCACGCGCAAGCCGATCTGCGGGGCGACCTTAAGCTCGGCGGCCTCGTCGATCACCAACTGCACTTCCGACTCTTTCTCGATGACGATAAACACGTTGTGACCAAGCTTCTGGCCGATCAACGCCAAGCGAATAAACTCGCGGTCTTTATAGCCGTTGCAGACGATGGTGCCGCCCTTGGGGGCCAGCGCCAGCACGGCCAGCAGCTCAGGCTTGGAGCCAGCTTCCAGGCCGATCGAGACGTTCTGGGTGGCAATGATGCTTTCGATCACCGCCTCTTGCTGGTTGACCTTGATCGGGTACAGCGCGGTGTAACAACTCTGGTATTCCAGCCGAGCAATATTGCTGTCAAAGGCGCCGGTAAGCTGGCGCACACGGTCTTGCAGGATGTCTGGGAAGCGCACCAGCAAAGGCAGCGACAGACCGGTTTTACGCAATTCACTGACCTGTTCATACAGATCAATCGGCGCGCTCTGCGGGCCGTTCGGACGCACTTCAACGCGCCCCGCATCACTGATCGCGAAGTAACCCGCGCCCCAGTTACGAATGCCATACACGCTGCGGCTGTCCGCTGCGGTCCATTGGCTGCCGTCATCTTTGCGTGTGCGTCGTACTGGCATTGAAGTATTCCTGTAAAAAGGGCTTTGCCGCCTCTGCCAAACAGCCTAGCGGACGAACATGACGTTTACCGCACAATAAACTGCGCAGCCCGTCAGTAGGTGTATTCAAGCGGCGTGCTAACCGCCGGACTTCTTCGCTTTAAAACCGCGTGCGATCAGCTCGCTGAGCAGCAATTCAACGTGATCGCCTTGAATCTCGATGACCCCGTCTTTCAGCGCACCGCCACAGCCGCAGCGTTTCTTCAGGGCCGTGGCCAGCGCCGTTAAGTCATCCAAAGCCAGCGGTACGCCAGTGATAGTACTCACCGTCTTGCCGCCACGACCTTTGCTTTCGCGGCGCACCCGGGCGATGCCGTCACCGTCGGGAATCAGCGTGGCTTTGCAGATGCAGGCATCTTGCGGCTGGCTGCAAGCGGGGCAATGCCGGCCACTGTCGGTGGAATACACCAAGCCACCGAGGGCGGCAAAGGATGAACTTTTTTTCTGCATTGGGCAGGACCTCAAGGGCCAGATAAGCGATAAGCCAGGCAACAACAAAGGCTCAAGGGCGCGCAGTGTAACGGCAAAAAAGCACCTTGCTAATAGCCCTTTTGCGCCATTAAACGCCGGATTGGCGACCTCTATTGGCCAGCGTGCAGCATCGTGCACAGTGGCGTAAAAAGATCCGGCACAGCAAGCCAGTTTAATCGGCTGGGGTCGCCAGAAAGCGCTGCAAGGCGAGCAATGAATCGGGGCAAAACGGCTGTTGCGCCGACAGCTGCGCTAGCGCACTAAGCTCGACAAACCGGGCCTGTTGCACTTCTTCCGCTTGCAGGATTAAGGGCGCGTCCGAGATGGCCGAAAACACCGCACACCACAGCCGGTTATTGGGCTGCTCAAAACGGAAGCGGCCATGCTCGCGCAGTTCCACCCCTGCAATGCCCAGTTCCTCTTCCAGCTCACGGGCGGCGGACTCGGCGTAGCTTTCGTCGGCCTGCAGCATGCCGCCGGCGGCTACATCCCAGTAACCGGGATAAACCGCTTTACTCAGGGTGCGCTGGTGAATGCACAGCTCGCCAGCGCTATTGAACAGCAGGATAAAACTGCAGCGACCAATCAGTCCGCGCGCGCGCAACTCAGCACGCGGCAGACCGCCAAGCAGCTGGTCGCGCTCATCCACCCAAGCAATTAGCTCGGCATCCGAGGCGGCGCGATGGGCCGCCTCTTGCGCACTGACGAGCATCACTCAGCCCTGCGTCAGCAGAGTACGCAGGTCAATAATTGCGGCGTTGGCGCGGGAAATATAGTTAGCCATCACCAACGAATGGTTGGCCAACACGCCATAGCCGCTGCCATTCAAAATCATCGGGCTCCACAGCGGCTCTTGCGCCGCTTCCAGTTCACGAATGATCTGGCGCACGCTGACGGTGGCGTTTTTCTTCGCCAGCACATCGGCGAAATCCACTTCGATGGCACGTAGCAAATGCGACAAAGCCCAGGCCTGACCACGAGCTTCGTAGAAGACGTTATCTATCTGCAGCCACGGGGTTTTGACCATTTCTTCGCTGAGCAGTGGGGTTTCACCGCTAGCAAGCGCCGCCTCACCCTTGGTGTCGGTATTCAGGCGCACCCGGCCAACACTGGCCGACAAGCGTTGCGACAACGAACCCAAGCGCGTACCCACATCACCCAGCCAGTTATTCAGGTTATCGGCGCGGGTATAGAACTGTGCATTTGGCTGGCTCGGGTCGGACAGGCGCACTAAATAACGATCGAGCGATTTAATCCCTTCGCGGTATTCCTGCTCGGTGGCCGGCAAGGCCCAGCTTTTATTGTCGAAGTTAAAGCGCGGCTCGGCCTTGGCCAAGTCTGGGTCTTCGGTTGACTGTGACTGCGAACGGGCGAAGTCTTTGCGCAGCGCCCGCGACATGTCGCGCACCTGCACCACTACCCCGTATTCCCAGCTGGGCATGTTGTCCAGCCACAGACCCGGCGGGGCGATGTCGTTAGACAAATAGCCGCCGTCTTTATCGAGCAAGGTAGAGGCCACGGTTTTTAGCGTCTCGACCGTGGTGTAACCACTCACCAAGGGCCGCTGGGCTTTTTCGGCCGCCGCTTGCGCCTGCTGCTGGACCGGGAAAGCGCCCGGCTCTTGGCTCCAATACCAACCGATCACCCCGGCTGCCAGCAGGTATAAACCGAGCAGACCGCCGAGGGCGCGGCTGAGCCAAAGGCCGCCAAAATAACTGCGCACATCGTCTACCGAATCATCGACCCGATCGCGCAACTCGGTTTTGCGGTTTTTCCAGTCCAACATAGCGAAGTCCTTCTGAGACCAAATGCATGGGTGTGAGCCGCCACGTCTGCGCCGCTCGCGTACTTAGCACTATAAGGGATGCGTGAGCGGTTGCGCAGCGCATCACGGCAAACTTAGTGCGGGGACGGCAGACTGGACCAGTATGAGCGCCAGCACAAAGCAGACAAAAGGCTGACGTCAATTGACCGACGGCTTCAAGCCAGCCACTGACAAGTGCTAGCATTGCGCCATCACACGCCGCTCAATATCACCCTAGCCAATTCAGCAGGCCATGCTCGAGCCAGAAGACCCCAACAGCGACCGCCTCAAGCATCACTTTGCCCGGCGCGTGATTCACCAAGCAAGGCTCACCCTTGAGGTTTGGCAGCGCCTGCAGCGTGGCGCTTGGAACGCCGAAGAAATGGCTGAACTGGCGGAGAGCAATCTGCTGCTGCTGCGCTACGCGCAACGTTTCGAGCAAGCCGAACACGCGCAATTGGCCGAAGGCATCGATAACTGTCTAATTGCCGTGGGCGAGAATCACGGCCGCCTCAACAGCGAGCTGATTAGCGAACTCAACCTGCTGATGCACCGCCTGTCGCGCACCGGCCTGCGCCACGGCGACCAGCTGGAGCAAACCCTGCTACCGGCGCTGCGCAAACCTATCTATATAGCCCTGCACGACCATCAGCACGCCGAGCGTTTGAGCCTGCAATTGCAGTCGTTTGGCCTACTGACCCAAGCCATCGACACGGCCAATGGTTTTCGTGCGGCAATGGCCGAGCGCCGCCCCGCCGCCATCATCATCGACATCAACTTTGCCGGCGCGGGCTGCGGCCTGCGCTTGGCCGAAGAGGTTCAAAACAGCCGCGCCGAGAAACTGCCACTGCTGTTTTTCAGCCAAGAAGACACCGATACCGACACCCGCCTAAAAGCCGTGCGCGCCGGCGGCCAAGCGTTTTTCACCGGCACCCTAGAGGCCTCGACCCTGCTTGAGCGGATCGAGCAACTGACCCACAGCGGCCAGTACGAGCCTTATAAAGTATTGATTATTGACGACTCACGCGCACAAGCCACCTACACCGAACGCAGCCTCAACAGCGCCGGCATTCTCACCCGCACCCTGACCGAGCCGGCCCGCGCCATGGGCGAACTGGCTGAGTTTCAGCCCGACTTAATCATCCTCGACATGTATATGCCCGGCTGCAACGGCCCGGAGCTGGCCAAGGTCATCCGCCATAACGACCGCTACGTCAGCGTGCCGATTATTTACCTGTCGGCCGAGGACGATCTGGACAAACAGCTGGATGCCATGGGCGAAGGCGGTGACGACTTTTTAACCAAACCAATCAAGCCGCGCCACCTGATCGCCACCGTGCGCCAGCGCGCCGCACGGGCGCGCCACCTGCACGCACGGATGGTGCGCGACAGCCTCACGGGCTTGTATAACCACACCCATATTCTGCAGTTACTCGATGACGCCCGCGCCCGCGCCCTGCGCACCGAGCAACCGCTAAGTTTTGCCATGCTCGACATCGACTTTTTCAAGAAGGTTAACGACACCTACGGCCACCCGGTGGGCGATCGGGTAATCAAGAGCCTGGCGATGTTTCTCAAGCAACGACTGCGCAAATCCGACTACATCGGCCGCTACGGCGGCGAAGAATTTGCTGTAGTGCTGCCCGACACCGACGCCGCCACCGCGCAGCAGGTCTTGGAAGACATTCGCCAGCGCTTTGCCGAGATCCTGCACCCCGCACAACCGCAAGACCTCACCTGCACCTTTAGCTGCGGCATCGCCGAACTGCATGACCGCGAAGACGGCAAAACTCTGTCGAATAACGCCGACCTAGCGCTGTACAGCGCCAAACATGCCGGGCGCAACCGCAGCGTCATTTTTACCGACTAGCTCGCAATCAACTCCGACGCCTGACAACCTCCACGTCACAAGACTGCAACAAAAACGCCATACAGTTGCTGGCATTACGCCACTTCGCTGAGCGATTTTTGCATGCGCCTGAAACAACTGACCAACCTGAATACCCTGCTGCTGATCGGCGTCTGCCTAGGTCTAGGCGCTACGCTCTGGTGGTCGCAACGGGCGCTAGAGCGGCCTTATTTACTGATGGACCGCTACCTAAGCCTGTCACAAAATTTCCAACAAGCGGTCGCGCAAAATATCCACGACTACCTCGCCAGCGGCGATGCCCTGCGCCACAGCGCCGCCAGCCAAGCGATCGAACAATTCGAGCAACAACTCGATGACTTACCCGCAGAACTGAGCGCGCAACTGCGCCCGAGCCTGAAGGAGTTGCGTGAATTTAGTGCCAGCCAATTGCTCGCCGCCGGCAAACTGGCTGGCGACCCACAAGCCCTGCTGCTGCAAGCCGAACGTGAAATGGCCGACAGCTTGCAGCAACTCAACCAGTACGCCGAGCAAGCCAACGCCGCCAGTGCCGATTATCGACAGCCACTGTTTCTAGCCGCCGAGCGCCTCAGCCGTTTAGCTCACGCGCGCAGCAAATTAGTCAGCAGTGGGCGCAGCGAGTTGCGCGGCGAAGTCGAGCGCGAACTAGCACAACTCAAGGCACAAGCCAGCGCCCTCGACAGCCTCGCGCTGCTCGGTGTGCGCACCAACCAAGCCGCCAGCAGCGATAGCTTTGCTGACCTCATGGGTTTGGCTAGCGATACCGAGCAATCAGTCAGCGAAGACCAAGGCATTGCCCTGAAACGCGATTTCAACAGCTTACTGCAGCGCTACCCGGCCGAACTCACCCGCACCAGCGACCTGATCGAGCAACGCCAACAATTGGCGGTCAGCACCCAAGCCAAGGTCACCGCCCTGCAGCAGGCACTCGCTGCGCTGGAACCTGCGGTGCGCGCCGAACACGCCCGCATCCAGAGCCAAGTACAACGCGTGCAGGGGCTGATGATTGGCCTGATCCTGCTGATCGCATTAGTCATCGACAGCATTCAACGGCGCCTGACCAACGTGCTTAACCGCTTGGTGCCGGCGCTGTCTGCCTGGGCGGCGGGCGACTTTAGCGTCGAGATTAAACTCAACCCGCGCACCCAAGAACTGCACGACATCCAAGAGTCACTCAATCGCCTGCGCGCCTATTTAGTCGATTTAGTCGGCACCATTCGCGGACATGCCGAGCAAGTAGCCGACAGCAGCCGCACCCTGGCTGACTTAAGCGGCGGCTTACACCGCGGCGCCGAACGCCAAGCCGGTGACAGTGCGCAAATTCGCGACGCCCTCGGCGAGTTGGAAGGCAGCATCTTGCAAGTCGCCGACGATGCCAGTCAGGCCGCCAACGCCAGCCGCGACGCCGGGCGCGCCGTCGAACAGGGGCAAACGGTCATTGGCCACAGCCTCACCGGACTGTATGGCTTGGTCGGCGAAGTGCGCGGCAACGCCAAGGCCATCGAGCATCTGGCCGAAGAAACCGCCACCATCGGCAAAGTCTTAACGGTAATTCGCGGCATCGCCGAGCAGACCAACTTACTGGCCCTAAATGCCGCCATCGAGGCCGCGCGCGCCGGTGAGATGGGCCGTGGCTTTGCCGTGGTGGCGGAGGAGGTACGTTCATTGGCCTTGCGCACCAGCGGCGCCACCGAAGAAATTCAGCAGCTGATTGCCCGTCTGCAACAAGCCGCAGGCAAATCGCTAGAAGCCATGCGCAGCCAAGTCGGTCACGCTGAAATCACCGCCAGCCAAGCCTCCGCCGCCGATAGCGCGCTGGTCGAAATAGTCGCGGCCATTCACACCATCGCCCATATGGCCGAACGCATCGCCAGCACCACCGCCCAACAAAGCGGCGCAGTCGGCGACATACGCGAGCACAGTGAGCGGATTCATATTCTCGGCGGCGACAACCTGCAGCGCATCGGCCAAGGTCGCGAGCAAGGCGAGCATTTACTCAGGCTGGGCGGGCAGTTGCACACTGCTGTGCAGGCATTTCGGGTCTAGGCCGCACGGACAAACCTACTTACAGCCGCAGCGCTACGGAGCGGGCGCACCTTCGGCTATGATGGGCGCTCATTTGCCGAGCGAGACCTCCATGCGCCGCCTGCTAAGTTTGCTGCTGTTATTAGTCGCCTTGCCGGCCAGTGCTGGTTTGCTGGATAACCGCCCCAATCCAACCCTGGGCGGCGCGCTGAATAACAGCCGTGATTTTCTGCCGGTGCGCGAGGCCTTTCGTCTCGATCTAATCGAGCGCAGCCCCACAGCGATCAAACTGCAATTTATCGCCGCCGATGGTTACTACCTGTATCGCCATCGCTTTCAGTTTCACAGTGACCCCGCCGACATCACCCTTGGCGCAGCGCAAATGCCCGCAGGGCTGGAAAAAACCGACGAGTACTTCGGCAAAGTCGAGGTCTATCACGGCGTACTGGATGTTGAACTGCCGCTCGATAGCGCCGAGCAACGCCCCTTCACACTGCAGGTTACTTACCAAGGCTGCGCCGACAAGGGCCTGTGTTACCCGCCAGAAACTCAAAGTTTTACCATTCCAGCCGCCGAACAAGGCGACAGCGACTCGACCTCAGCAGTTGCAACAACGACAGGAACAACCCGCACCTGGAGCTGGCGTGAGTTAGCGTTGTTTTTCCTCGCCGGCTTAGGCCTGACCTTTACCCCCTGCGTACTGCCGATGCTGCCGATTCTGTCCGGGGTGGTGCTGCGCGGCCAAGTTGGGGGGATGCGTGGCTTTAGCTTATCGCTGGCTTATGTGCTGTCGATGGCCGCCTGCTTCGCCTTACTCGGCGCACTCATGGGCGTATTTGGCGCGGAACTAAACTTGCAGGCGCGCCTGCAATCGCCGTGGGTACTGGTACCCTTTGCGCTGTTCTTTGCCGGGTTTGCATTGGCTATGTTCGGCCTTTATGAACTGCGCCTGCCGCGCTTTATAAGCGACCGCCTCGACCGCTTAGCCGGCAACACTCGTGGCGGCTCGTTGTGGGGCGCGGCGCTACTGGGCGTGCTGTCGAGCCTGCTGCTATCGCCCTGTGTTTCGGCACCACTGGCCGGCGCACTGCTGTATATCAGCAGCAGCGGCGATGCCCTGGGCGGTGGCCTCAAGCTGTTTGTGCTGGGCCTTGGCATGGGCGCACCGATGGTGCTGTTTGCCACCGGCGGTGGCGCCTTGCTACCGAAAAGCGGCAATTGGATGGTCAGCGTACGCAACACCTTTGGCGTGTTGTTGCTGGCGGTGGCCATTTGGCTGCTCGACCGAGTCCTGCCAGCGCCGTTGACCCTAGCCTTGTGGGGCGTGCTTGCGGCCGGCGTGGCGCTGTATTTAGGCGCGCTGGAGTTCACCGTTAAAACCCATCGGCAAAAGTTCGCGCAGCTCGGCGGCTTGATTTTACTGGTCTACGCACTGGCCAGCTGGATTGGCGCCCTGCAAGGGCAAAGCGACCCACTGCGCCCACTAGGTACAATCGCCAGTAACACCAGCACCGCGCCAACCGCAAGCGCGCACAGTAGCTGGCAGACCATCCGTACGGCCGCCGAGCTGAAGCAGGCCCTGGCTAATGCCAAAGCGGCCCAGCAACCCCTGCTGCTCGATTGGTACGCCGACTGGTGCATCAGCTGCAAAGTGATCGAGCGCGAAGTGCTGAACAATGCCGAGGTGATTAGCGCACTGGCCGGCTATCAGCTAATTCGCTTCGACATGAGCGCCAGTACCCCCGAGCAGCGGGCCTTGCTCGATAGTTACCAACTGTTCGGGCCGCCCGCCTTGTTATTTTTTGCCGCCAGCGGTGACGAACAGCACGACTTACGTGTCATAGGTGAGATCAACGCCAGCGACTTTGCCGCCCGCGTGCGCCGCGCCAACGCCGCAAATTAAGCGCCAGCATCGCGCAATTGCACTAAAAAAACGACATCGTGCCGGTTACTCCCGAGAACTGGACAGCGCGCAACGCATTCGGCATAGTCAGCAACGCTAAGCACAGGACAACACTATGGCCACCTTACTGGTGCTGCACGGACCCAACTTAAATCTCTTGGGTAGCCGCGAGCCCGGCGTCTATGGCGCCACCACGCTAGAACAGATCAATCTTGACCTTGAGCAGCGCGCCCGCGCCGCCGGTCATCATTTGCTGTATCTGCAAAGCAATGCTGAATACGAACTGATCGAGCGCATTCATGCGGCGCGTAACGAAGGCGTGGATTTTATTCTGATCAATCCCGCCGCCTTTACCCACACCAGCGTGGCATTACGTGACGCGCTGCTGGCGGTGAGCATCCCATTCATCGAAGTGCACCTTTCTAACGTGCATAAACGCGAAGCTTTCCGTCATCACTCGTACTTTTCTGATGTTGCCGTAGGGGTGATTTGCGGCCTTGGCGCCAGCGGCTACCGCCTGGCCCTAGACGCGGCGCTAGAGCAAATAGAACAAAATAAACGTCCCTGACCTGATAGTGGGAGTTGTTGCAAAATGGATATCCGTAAAGTTAAAAAACTCATTGAACTGCTGGAAGAGTCCGGCATTGACGAGTTAGAAATTCGTGAAGGCGAAGAGTCTGTGCGCATCAGTCGGCACAGCAAGCAACCTGCCTATGCACAACCCATGTATGCCCCGGCACCTGCCCCAGTGGCTGCCGCACCCGTCGCCGCAGCCACTGCAGTTGCCCCGGCAAGCGAAGTGGCCAGCGCACCAAAAATGAATGGCCAAGTGGCCCGCTCACCGATGGTCGGCACTTTCTACCGCACCCCGGGCCCGGCCTCACCGGCGTTCGTGGAAATCGGTCAGAGCGTGAAGAAAGGCGACATCCTTTGCATCGTTGAAGCGATGAAAATGATGAACCACATTGAAGCCGAAACCAGCGGCGTGATCGAATCCATCTTGGTGGAAAACGGTCAGCCGGTGGAATACGACCAACCGCTGTTCACCATCTTTTGATGCGCGGAGAGCCGGCAATGCTGCTGCAAAAAGTCCTGATCGCCAACCGCGGCGAAATCGCCCTGCGCATTCTGCGGGCCTGCAAAGAACTCGGCATTAAGACCGTGGCGGTGTACTCCACCGCCGACCGCGAATTAATGCACCTAGGCCTAGCCGACGAAACCGTCTGCATTGGCCCGGCCTCGGCAGCCCAGTCATACCTGCAGATTCCGGCCATTATTGCCGCTGCCGAAGTGACCGGCGCTACCGCCATTCACCCAGGCTATGGCTTTCTGGCAGAAAACGCCGACTTCGCCGAGCAAGTGGAAAACTCCGGCTTTGCCTTTATCGGCCCGAAAGCCGAGACCATTCGTTTAATGGGCGACAAGGTTTCCGCCAAGCACGCCATGAAGCTGGCCGGCGTACCGACCGTACCGGGTTCCGACGGCCCGCTGCCGGAAGACGAAGAAACCGCCTTGGCGATTGGCCGCGAAGTGGGCTACCCAGTGATTATCAAAGCCGCTGGCGGCGGCGGCGGTCGCGGCATGCGCGTGGTGTACAGCGAAGAAGAGCTGATCAAATCGGCGCAACTGACGCGCACCGAAGCCGGCGCCTTCTTCGGCAATTCGATGGTCTATCTGGAAAAATTCCTGACCAATCCGCGTCACGTCGAAGTCCAGGTATTGTCGGACGGTCAAGGCAACGCCATTCACCTAGGCGACCGCGATTGCTCCCTACAACGCCGTCACCAGAAGGTGCTGGAAGAAGCGCCAGCACCGGGCATCGACGAAAAGGCCCGCCAAGAAGTCTTGGCCCGCTGCGTTAAAGCCTGTATCGACATCGGCTACCGTGGCGCCGGCACCTTCGAGTTCCTGTACGAAAACGGCCATTTCTACTTCATCGAGATGAACACCCGCGTGCAGGTTGAGCATCCGGTTTCGGAAATGGTCACTGGCATCGATATCGTCAAGGAGATGCTCAGCATCGCCGCTGGCAATAAGTTGTCGCTTAGCCAAAAAGACGTGGTCATTCGTGGTCACTCGCTGGAGTGCCGGATCAACGCCGAAGATCCGGCGACCTTTATGCCCTGCCCCGGCCTGGTTAAGCACTTTCATGCACCGGGCGGCAATGGCGTGCGGGTCGACTCACACCTGTACAGCGGCTACCGCGTGCCGTCGAACTATGATTCTTTGATCGGCAAGCTGATTACCTACGGCGCCACCCGCGACGAAGCCTTGGCACGGATGCGTAATGCGCTGGACGAAATCGTGGTCGACGGGATCAAAACCAATATCCCGCTGCACCGCGACTTGGTGCGCGATCCGGGCTTCTGCGAAGGTGGGGTGAATATTCACTACCTGGAAAAGAAACTCGGCATGGATAAGCACTGAGCCTAGGCTCTGCCGCGTAGCTAATACGCAGCTAGATGTTCAACAAGGGCTGCCCACTGGGCGGCCCTTGTCGTTTCCACCCTCACCGTTCAGCCGCCGCAGTGGAAGCCGGCCAGCCGCTCAAGTAAGCTTGCGCGCCCGCAGCCGCAGTCCGGCCGCTGCGTTTTATTGTTTAAGAGGTTTGCCATGCCGTGGTTACAAGTCCGTCTCGCCATCAGCCCAGAGCAGGCCGAGACCTACGAAGACGCGCTGCTGAATGTTGGCGCCGTCTCGGTAACCTTTATGGACGCCGAAGATCAGCCGATTTTCGAGCCAGACCTGGGCACCACGCCACTCTGGTCACACACCCACTTGCTCGCCCTGTTTGAAGACGGCACTGACGCCGAACAACTGCTCGCCCAGCTTGAGCTATTGACTGGCGCACCACTGCCACAGCACCACAGCGAAGTGCTGGCCGACCAGGACTGGGAACGCAGCTGGATGGACAACTTCCACCCGATGCGTTTTGGTCAGCGCCTGTGGATAGTACCGAGCTGGCACGCCGCCCCCGAACCCGACGCGGTTAATCTGCTGCTTGATCCGGGTCTGGCCTTCGGCACCGGCACCCATCCGACCACCGCGCTGTGTTTGGAGTGGCTGGACGGCCAGGACCTAACCGACTGCAACCTGCTGGACTTTGGCTGCGGCTCGGGGATTCTGGCCATCGCCGCCCTACTGCTCGGCGCCAAGCAGGCGGTCGGCACCGACATCGACTACCAGGCCATCGAAGCCTCGCGCGACAACGCCGAGCG
>JAIETJ010000083.1 GCA_019745275.1 Pseudomonadaceae bacterium
AACGACAACGACATGTCGATTTCCAACAATGTCGGCGGCCTGTCTAATTATTTGGCCAAAATTCTCTCTAGTCGCACCTATGCGAGCATGCGTGAGGGCAGCAAAAAGATCCTCTCGCGGCTGCCCGGCGCGTGGGAAATCGCGCGCAAAACCGAAGAACACGCCAAGGGCATGTTGGTCCCCGGCACGCTGTTTGAAGAGCTTGGCTGGAACTACATCGGCCCCATCGACGGCCATGACCTGCCGACCTTGCTGGCCACCCTGCGCAATATGCGCGATCTGGATGGCCCGCAGTTTCTGCATATCAGCACCAAGAAAGGCAAAGGTTTCGGCCCGGCAGAACTGGACCCGATTGGCTACCACGCCATTACCAAGCTGGAGCCGATTAACGCACCAGTCACGGCCAAACCGGTCAGCGGACCGAAGTATTGCGCCGTATTTGGCCAGTGGTTGTGCGACATGGCCGAGCAAGACAGCCGCCTGGTCGGCATTACCCCAGCAATGAAAGAAGGCTCCGATTTAGTCGCCTTTAGCCAACGCTTTCCCGAACGCTACTTTGACGTGGCGATTGCCGAGCAGCACGCCGTCACCTTGGCCGCCGGCATGGCCTGCGACGGCGTTAAGCCGGTGGTGGCAATTTATTCGACCTTTCTGCAGCGCGCTTACGATCAGCTGATTCACGATGTGGCGGTGCAAAACCTCGACGTGCTGTTTGCCATCGACCGTGCGGGGTTGGTCGGCGAAGACGGCCCAACCCACGCTGGCAGCTTCGATTTATCCTTTCTGCGCTGCATCCCCGGCATGTTGATCATGACCCCCAGCGATGAGAACGAACTGCGCCAAATGCTCACCACCGGCTACCTGTTCCAAGGCCCGGCGGCGGTGCGTTACCCGCGCGGCAGCGGCCCGAATGCGACTATCGAGCAAGCGTTAACGCCGCTGGAAATTGGCAAGGGCGTGGTGCGTCGCCAAGGCGAGAAAGTCGCCCTGCTGGTGTTCGGCGTGCAACTGAGCGAAGCCCTGCAAGTCGGCGAAAGCCTCAACGCCACAGTGGTCGACATGCGCTTCGTTAAACCGCTGGATGCCGAGTTGCTGCGGCAATTGGCCAGCGAGCATGAACTGCTGGTGACCATCGAAGAGAACAGCATTATGGGCGGCGCAGGCTCAGCGGTGAGTGAGTTCTTGGCGGCCGAAAACCTACTCAAATCGGTGCTGCATATCGGCCTGCCAGACAGCTATGTCGAGCACGCCAAGCCGGCGCAAATGCTCGCCGAATGCGGGCTGGATGCGGCCGGCATCGAAGCCGCCGTGCGTGCACGCCTGGCCAAGCTGTAACGCCCAGCCGCCGCATACTGTTGCGCCCTAACACAATCCGCAACACCTAGGGCGCAGCAGCATGAGCCGGCTGCACGTCGGCTTGCGGCGCTTTCACTTGCCCTTACCGCCCCCGCAACCTATGGTGCGCGTCGTTTTTATCGACCAAGGTGAACTGCGCGCTAAGCGTCAGTTTTAAACGGGAAGCAGGTACCAAGCCTGCGCTGCCCCCGCAACGGTAACCGAAGGCAATTCAAACAGCGGCCTAACTTGGCCGGCAGTTTGAATTGCAACGCCTGCTTGATACGCCACTGGGTTCTCCTGGGAAGGTAAGCGGCGAGAAAGGACGTGCAGAAACGTCACGAGCGAAGGACAGGCAAGGCAAAAACAGGCGAGGACGCGGAGTTTACGAGTTGTAAATGAGCAGTCCGAGCCTGTTTTTAACGCCGCATGTCCAAGCGCAGTAGTTTCTGCCGTTCTTTCAATCGGCAGCCCGGAGACCGGCCTTGATCGATGCAACTGGTATTGCGGAGGGCAATCACCGGCAAACGCAGGCGGCTGTCCGGTTTACCCGAGCGCGACCGGCCACGCTTGCCGCTGCTCTCCTCACAAGGCTTTGCCCATTTTGAGGATTATTGATGAAACGCTCACACCTAGCCCTGACGCTGGCCCTGCTACCACTGACGGCGCATGCCGAGTCGCTCGACACCACCGAAGCCCTGCAGGTGCCAACGCTGGTGATTACCTCCGGGCGAGTTGCCGAAGCGAAGGCAACCGCCATCGCCGCCGCTTCCGTATTCACCCGCAAGGACATTGAGCGACTGCAAGCACGCAATGTGCCCGACTTACTTAACCGCGTGCCGGGCGTGGTCATTCGCAGCAGCGGCGGCTTGGTTTCCTACTCCGTGCGAGGCACCAAATCTGCACAAACACTGGTCCTCGTCGACGGTCAGCGGATTGCGTCAGCCGCCAGCGGCCTGGCACGCTTGGACTACCTGAGCATCGACAATATCGAACGCGTGGAAGTGACCCGCGGAGCACGCTCATCGCTGTATGGCGCCGATGCCATTGGCGGAGTCATTCAAATTTTCACCCGGCATGGCGACGCGGGGCTAAAACCCTCGGTCCGTCTTGCGGCGGGCAGCAAACAGACCTACCAGCGCAGTGCCAGCGTCAGTGGCGGCGATTCGCGCACCCGCTTCAGCCTCGGCGGCAGCCTCGATGAGAGTAATGGCCACGACAGCACCCGCGATAACGTCGGCGCCGACAGCGATGCCGACGGTCAGCGCAATCTGGCGCAGTACCTCAACCTCGATCATCAGTTCAATGACGACTGGACAGCCGGCCTCAATTACAACGAGCAACACGGCAAAAACGAGTACGACGACGCGTACGAGCAAGCACCTGCCGAGCCAAGCGATCAGTTCCGAGTCAGCAGCGCGAGCAGCTTCCTGCAAGGCCAGATCAACGACACCTGGAATAGCCGTTTAGAGCTAGGCCAGAGCTATGACCGCAACAAAGCTGTCGGGGCATCCATGCCGTGGAACAACGGCCTCAACGCTACCACCCGTCACTCCGCCAGCTGGCTCAATCGCCTTGACCTTAATTCCGACAACCAGCTGACATTGGGCGGCGACTGGTATGAGGACAAACTCGACAGCAGCACTGACTACGCCGAAGACAGTCGCAGCAATAGCGCGGCGCTATTTCAGTACCGTTTCAATGGCGAACAAATGTTCAGCGAACTGGGCATGCGCCGCGATGACAACCAGCTCTATGGCACTCAGAACAGCTGGAATGGTGCTCTTGGCTTGCCGCTTGAGTCTGGCCAGCAGTGGCAACTCAGCTATGCCGAAGGATTCCGTGCACCGACCTTTAGCGACCTCTATTACCCCAACTTCAGCAACCCGAACTTAAAAGCAGAAACCAGTAAGACCTGGGAACTGCAATGGCGCGCAGAGCTCGGGGCCACTCAGCTGGAAGCCTCGCTATACCGCAATGACATCCAAGACCTGATCGCCTACAAGGGCAACAGCACCGAAAATGTCGGGCAAGCGCGCATCAACGGCTTCGAAACCAGTCTTAGCCAAGAGTTACTCGGCTGGCAAACCAGCATGGGCTTTAGCTTGATCGACCCGCGCAACCGCGATAACGGCCAGACCTTACAACTCACCCCCAAGCGCACTGTTTATATCGACCTAGATCGACCTTTTGGCGCTGTCTCGGCGGGTGTTAGTTGGCGTGCAGTCAGCCAAAGCTATGATTACAGCATCACTGACTCGAACTACCGCTCCGAACGGCAGACCGTGCCTGGCTATGGTTTGCTTGACCTGCGCAGTAGCTGGCAGGCCAGCGCTAGCCTGCGGGTAGATGTGCAGCTGAACAACGTATTGGACAAGGACTATTACACCTCCCTGTACCAGCGCCTTGATGCCAACTACGTGCTCGCCCCGACAACACCCTACGGCTACCAAGAGCCGGGCCGCACCGGCCTATTGGCAGTAACCTGGACGCCGTGACAAAGGACTAAAGCCCAGCGGTGGGCGAATCGCTCAGGAGCATAAGCCGCCTGCTGAACAGGGCAAGCGCCTTGATGGGTATCGCTGCGCGCACCAGAGCCTACTCAGTCGCAGTTAGCGATTGCTAATGGGCCGTCTGCAGCAATTCACACAGCCGCTCGGTGGCCTTCAGCATCTGCAGGCTGGGGCGCTCTAAGCCGCGATCGGGAATACTCCACACCTGCCCACGCTTGACCGCTTGGAGCTGCGGCCAGGTTTGCCAGGCCGCCAGCAGTTGCGGCTCGCTGGTCAGAATCACCTCGGGGTCGCGGACCAGCAAGGTTTCTAGATTGATCTGGGGCGCGGCCAAGGTTAAATTACTAAACAGGTTTTCCGCACCACATACGCGCAAGGCATCGCTGATGATTTGCCGCCCGCCGATGCTGTACAGCGGGCTGTCCCAGACCTGATAAAACACCCGCAGCGGTGGCTCGCGTCGATAACGCTGACGCAAGTGCGCCAGTTGCCGGCGAAACTCCGCGGCCAGTTGCTGGCCGCGCTCGGCGCGACCAATCCGCTGGCCCAGCGCTACCACTTGGGCAGCTAACTCATCGAGACTATGCGGCTGCACCTCATACAGTTGCAGACCGAGCCGACGCAATTGTTGGCGCTGGGCGCTGCCGATACTGTCCGGCCAGAGCAGCACCAGTTGCGGCTTGAGGCTCAGCAGGGTTTCGATTTGCACCTGCCCGTATTCACCCACCGAGGGCAAAGCGGCCAAGGCGGCAGGTCGCTCGCGCGCACCGAGCACACCAACCAGTTGCTCGCCTGCGCCTAACTCCAACATCAGTTCATCCAATGCCGGGGACAAACTCACTACTCGCTCCAGCGCGCCGGCCGGCAGCGCCAACAACAGCACGCACACGCCGAGCAGGCCGCGCATCAGCCGAGCTGACGTGGAATACGATAGAGGTACAACAAGACCATGCTGGCCAACGCTAACAACAGCAGCGGCACCGTCTCTAGCCCTGCCAACACGGCCAAGGCAGCAATCCAGGCGGGCAAGCTGGCGGCGATAAACGAGCGCTGCCGGGTGCGCCCTAGTGCTTGCCAAGCCTGCGCCTCGGTGTCGCTATTGAGGGCTTTTTCGGTGGTGAGCAAGGCGCGCAGATAGCGTTTAAACGGCACCAGACTGAGGAACAATGAGCTGCAGCCGACGATAAACAGTGGCATCGCCAGCACCGACGGCGTGCTGCGCAAATCGGCAAACAGCTGATAAAGCACCAGCAAGGGTGCCAAGGTCAGCAGCACCTGCCACCACCACGCCCAGGCTAAACGGCGGCGGGCTGTGGCGCGATTCACTGGTCATCCTCGTCCTCGATTTCGGCTTGATGCAAGCTACCGAGCATATGCCCCAGCTTACTGGCCTTGGTCGCAAGGTATTTCTGGTTGTGCATGTTCTGCCCGGTCTGCAACGGCACCCGTGAGGCCACCCGCAAACCAAAACCCTGCAAGGCCTTAACCTTGCGCGGATTATTGGTCATCAGATTGATGGCACTCACGCCCAGATGCGCCAGCATCGGCTGACAGATCGAGTAGTCGCGCTGGTCGGCGCCAAAGCCGAGACGCTCGTTGGCCTCGACCGTATCGGCGCCGCCATCTTGCAATTCGTAGGCGCGGATTTTATTCAGCAAGCCGATGCCTCGGCCTTCTTGGCGCAAGTACAGCAACACGCCGCGACCGGCAGTGGCTATCGCCCGCAAGGCGGCTTCCAGTTGCGAGCCGCAATCGCAGCGCTGGCTAAACAACGCATCGCCGGTCAGGCATTCGGAGTGCAGGCGGCCGAGCACCGGCGCACCGTCATTGATAGCGCCCAGCGTTAGAGCCAAGTGTTCTTTGCCGGTCTCCTCATCGAGAAAACCGTGCATGGTGAACACCGCGAACGGCGTGGGCAGTTGGGAGGCGGCGACAAATACGACAGACACCGAATGCTCCTAAAAAATGAGGCTGAATCAGCAGGACCGGCATTGTACCAGCCTGCTTTACCTGCGCGGCGGCTGAATCATCGCCGATAAGCGCCGGCGACCGATTACAGCTTCGACTCGAGCACCATCAGACCTTGATCTTCTTTCCAGCGCACTCGATTGAGAAAGCTCATACCCAACAACGCATCATTGTTGCCCTCGCCCTCCAACACAAAGGCTTCAACGCCCAACACCTCCAGCGGGCCAACCTTGACCTGCGGCAATTTAATCCGCCACGCCCTGGCGGTGCCGGCGGCAAGATTAACCACCATAGGCTGACCGACCACGCGATAATCGATACCCAAGGTGCGTGCTTGCGTCTCGTTCAGAGCAATGCTGGTCGCGCCGGTATCGACCAAAAACGCAATTGTACGACCGCCCACCGAGCCGACCACCCGGTAATGGCCATCGGCACCACGGGCAATGCTGGTTTGCGCCTTAACCGGCGCACTCGCGCCGCCGCTACCGGCCTCGCGACTCAAGCTGTAGGCACGCTCCACCCCATTAACCCGCAGCACTGCGCCACGACTGTCGGCGCTGATTACCTGCACGCCGCCCGGCCCCGCCTGACCGACCTTAACCAACTTGCGCTGACCGTCGACATTCAGCACCGCCGCGCCAGGAAACAAACCAACCACCTGCACTTGCTCGGCAGCCGGTAACGGCATGCTCAACAACAGCGCTGCAGTTGCCAGCAATTCACGGACGCGCATGCGGTATCTCCTTCGCAGAGTCATAGGGGTAGTGCTGCTGGTAACGAGCAAAAATCGGCCGCAAGGCGCCAGCCTTAATCAATTCCTGCATGCGTTGCTCATAGAGCTTCTGCAGTCTGCTGCCCTGTTCTGTTTGGGCAAAACCCAGATACAACGGTAAGTATTGCAACTGCGTTTGCTTGAACGTCTGCGGATGCTCGCTGGCGGCGAGCAGAGTGGCGACTTCATCATCGTCATCGATATAAAAATCGGCGCGCCCTTGCATCAGCATCTGTGCAATACCGTCGCGACGCTGCACTTCTTGATAATTAGTGAGGCCGGGGAACTGACTCTGATACCCGTAGCCACGCACCCAAATCAGTCGGTAATTGTTCAGGGTCGCCAGGGTCGGAGTCGGCGCACTAGCCAAACTCAAGGCCACTACGGCGTCATCGGCATAGGGATGCTGAGCATAACTAACGCCCTCAACTTCATTGAGATAGAGGCCCAGCACCGCATCAACTTTACCGCGCTGGGCCAAACCGAGCGCACGGGTATAGGGCACGCTAGTGGTTTTTAAGCTAACCCCAGCGGGCTCAAATACCGCACGTAATAAGTCCCACGCTAAACCACTGCCATCGGCGTTGCTGTGCTCCGCCCACACTTCGCTGGCCACGTTGATCTGCAGCGCCGGTGTGCTTTCGCGGGCCGAAACCAAGCCTGGCCACAACCCGCCAGCCAACCAACCAAGCATTAATATCCCTATCCAACCCGCGCGCATGCGTGCTCCGTTTAACTTAACGCCTGAATAATCAGGTGCAGGGCCAGCCATGCAAAGACTCCGGCCAACACATCATCCAGCATGATGCCTAGTCCACCATGCACGTGCCGATCAATCCAGCGAATCGGCCACGGTTTGACGATATCAAACAAGCGAAACAAGCCAAAGCCTAGCAGCAGCCACTGCCAACCGGTGGGTGCCAACCATAGGGTGATCCAGATGCCGACCATCTCATCCCAGACGATGCCGCCATGGTCATGCACGCCGAGATCGCGCGCGACCTTGCCGCACAGCCACACGCCAAACAGCATGGTAACGGCCAGCATCAACCAGTAGCCCCAGTCCGGCAGCAGTTGCCACAATGGCATAAACGCCAAGCCAACGACCGTGCCCCAAGTGCCCGGCGCCTTGGGCAAGGTGCCCGAGCCAAAACCAAAGGCCAAAAAATGCCACGGATTGCGCCATACCGAAGGCGGCGCCTTAATCGAGTCAGTCACTTAAGTTCCCAAAATGTTGATAGCCGCACGCGCGCGGCTGAACAGTCTCGCCCTGCGCATCGAGCAGCTGCACGCCTCTGCCGGCGACCACCTGACCAATACGCACCAGCGACCAACCTGCCGCCTGCAAGGCGGGCAAATGCTGCGCAGGCAAGGTAAAGGCCAGCCGATAATCATCGCCACCGCTCAACGCGCAGTGTTGCGCAGCAGGTTTATCCAGCAGCGCCAGCAAGGCCGGCGACAAGGGTAAACGCTCCAGTTCGATCTGCAACGCAACTGCGGAGGCCTTGGCGATATGCCCGCAATCAGCCAGCAAGCCATCGGAGATATCCAGCGCCGCCGTGGCCTTGCCGCGCAACGCTTGGCCTAAAGCCAGTTGCGGTTGCGGCGACCAATAACGCGCCAGCAAGGGCGCGGCCAGTTCAGCCGCCACTTGGCGCTGGCCCAACACCAGCGGCAAGGCACCGGCGGCATCCCCCAACGAACCGCCAACACAGAGTAAATCACCCACCTGCGCACCGCTGCGCAGCAGCGCTTGACCGACCGGCAGCCGACCAAACACGGTCACCGTCACGCTCAGTGGTCCACGGGTTGTGTCGCCACCAATAAGGGCCAGAGCGCAGTCTTGCGCCATTTTATTCAAGCCCGCCGCAAAGCCTTGCAGCCAATCAGGGCTGGCGGCAGGCAAACTTAAGGCGAGGGTAAAGCCCAGCGGGGTAGCGCCCATGGCCGCCAAGTCACTGGCCGCCACGGCCAAGCAGCGCTGACCGAGCAGATAGGCATCGCATGGATCGGGGAAATGCACGCCAGCCACCAAGGTATCGGTGGAGATCGCCAGTTGTTCGCCAGCGGCTAACTGCAGCAGGGCACAGTCATCACCAATACCCAGCGCCACGCCAGCCGTCGCCTGCGCGCAGGGCGCGGCAGCGAAGTACTGACGAATTAAGCCGAACTCATCCATGTCTAACGCTCAATGGCCGGGCACCTTGCGCGCCCGGGAAAACGACCTGCGCTGTCGATGCAGGGTGTTTCAACGCTTGCTTAGCGCTTGTTGGCGCGGATTTCTTCGCCACGCAAACGCGGTGCCAGCTTGTCGAGGATACCGTTGACGAATTTATGGCCGTCGGTGGCGCCAAAAATTTTCGCCAGCTCGATACCTTCGTTGATCACCACCCGGTACGGCACATCCAAACGGTTGCGCAACTCAAAGGTAGACAAGCGCAAGATCGCCAACTCCACTGGATCGAGCTCTTCTAGCGGACGATCCAAGAACGGCGTAAAGCTGCTATCGATCTCGGTTTTCTGCGCTGGTACACCGTGCAGAATCTCGCGAAAGTAAGCACCGTCGACACCGACAAAATCGTTATCGACGCGAAACTGCGCTTCGATTTCGTTAATCGCCTGACCGGCCATGTGCCACTGATACAAGGCTTGCATGGCCAAGCTGCGGGCCTGCCGGCGCGCCGCGGTTTTACCCTTAGGCGCTGGGGCGGCTGGAGTCTGCTCGGGACTGTCGTCCTTATTCAGGCTCACTTGGCGTCCAACTGTGCCAATAGACTAACCATTTCAAGGGCTGACAGTGCGGCTTCACCGCCTTTGTTGCCAGCCTTGGTGCCGGAGCGCTCGATGGCTTGCTCGATCGAGTCCACCGTCAACACGCCAAAAGCAACCGGTACGCCGAATTCCATCGACACCTGAGCCAAGCCCTTGGTGCATTCACCAGCCACGTATTCGAAGTGCGGGGTGCCGCCACGAATGACCGCGCCGAGGGCGATGATGGCGGCGTATTCGCCACGCTGAGCGACTTTCTGTGCAACCAGCGGAATTTCGAAAGCGCCCGGGGCACGGATGATGGTGATCTGACTTTCGCTCACGCCGTGGCGTACCAAGGTGTCAATCGCACCGCTTACCAGGCTTTCCACCACGAAGCTGTTGAAACGGCCTACCACTAGGGCGAAACGGCCTTGGGGGGCGATGAAGTTACCTTCGATAGTCTTCAGGGTCATGGGCATTCTCATATCTAATAAAGAGCGGGATTAAGCCAAGCGGACGTCCGTGGACGTCCTCAGGTTTATTCGGCGGGCAGGTATTCTACTACCTCCAGATCAAAACCGGATATCGCATTGAACTTCATCGGCGCACTAAGCACGCGCATTTTACGTACGCCTAGGTCGCGCAAAATCTGCGAGCCAGCGCCGACGGTGCTGTAGGTGGTGGGGTTGGTGACCTTAGAGTCGGCGCCCAATTGCTGTTCCAAATGCATCAACAGCTCCTGACCACTGAGCGGATTGCCCAACAGCAACACCACACCGCTACCGGCTTCGGCCACTTTGGCCATGGCCGCACGCAAGCTCCAACGGCCGGGCTGGTTGACCATAAACAGGTCGCGCAGCGGCTCCATATTGTGCACGCGCACCAGCGTTGGCTCTTCGGCGCAAATTTTGCCGAGGGTCAGGGCCATGTGCACATCACCCTCAACCGAGTCACGGTAAGTGACCAAGTTGAACGAACCCAGCTCGCTGTCCAACGGCTGCTCGGCGATGCGCTGCACGGTACGTTCGTGGATCAAACGGTAGTGGATCAGGTCGGCGATGGTGCCGATCTTGATGCCGTGCAACTTAGCGAACTCTTCCAACTCCGGGCGACGGGCCATGGTGCCGTCGTCGTTCATGATTTCGCAGATCACTCCAGACGGCTCAAAGCCGCCCATGCGCGCCAAATCACAGGCCGCTTCGGTGTGCCCGGCGCGAGCCAGTACGCCGCCGGGCTGGGCCATCAGCGGGAAGATATGCCCAGGGCTGACGATGTCGTCGGCCTTGGCATTGCGCGCCGCTGCAGCTTGCACGGTGCAGGCGCGATCGGCAGCGGAAATACCGGTGGTCACACCGACCGCGGCTTCGATTGATACGGTGAACTTGGTGCCAAAGCCCGAACCATTGCGCGGCGCCATCAGCGGCAATTTGAGCAGCTCGCAACGCTCCCGGCTCATCGGCATGCAGATCAGGCCACGGGCAAAACGCGCCATAAAGTTGATGTGCTCAGGCAGCACGCGCTCCGAGGCCATGATCAGATCGCCTTCGTTCTCGCGGTCTTCGTCATCCATCAGAATGACCATTTTGCCTTGGCGAATGTCTTCAACCAGTTCTTCGATGCTGTTGAGCGCCATTGGGCGGCTCCTTTTTTAGTGTGCAGAAAATCGCCGTTAACACGTCGATCTAAGATTTAAGATAACCATGGGCGGCTAAAAAGCCTTCGGTGATCCCCGATGCTGTAGGCTCTGCGGCCTTGTCACCGAGTAACAAACGTTCCAGATAGCGTGCGACCAAATCGACTTCAAGATTAACCAAACGCCCCGGCCGGTAGTCGGCCATGATGGTTTCGCCTAGGGTGTGCGGCACGATCGTCAGTTCAAACTCGGCGCCATTGACGCTATTCACTGTGAGGCTGGTGCCATCCACGGTGATCGAGCCTTTCAGCGCGATGTACTTGGCCAACTCACGCGGCGCGCGGATTTTAAATTGCACGGCGCGTGCGTTTTCATCGCGCGCCAGCACCTCGCCTACCCCATCCACGTGGCCGCTAACCAAGTGCCCACCGAGACGACTACTCGGGGTTAAGGCTTTTTCTAAATTAACTTTGCTGCCGGTTTTTAAATCGATAAACGCACTGCAGGCCAAGGTTTCTCGGCTGACATCCGCCCAAAAACCGTCACCAGGCAACTCCACGGCGGTTAAACAGACGCCGTTCACGGCAATGCTGTCACCCAGTTTGACGTCGCCCAAGTCGAGCTTGGCGGTTTTCACATAAACCCGCACATCCCCGCCCTTGGGGCTGAGGGCATGAATAGTGCCGATGGCTTCGATAATGCCGGTGAACATGCGGCCGCTCCAATTAATACAGAAAACCGATTTAATAACGCCGTTGCCAAACACAGCGCGCGATTATACGTGCTACGCAGGCACAGGTACCGCAATGATCCGCCAGTCGTCGCCGACAGCGCGCATTTCGACAATCTTTAACGCCGGCGCATCGGCCATTTTCGCCAGCGGCCAGTCGAGCAGCGGCCGGCCGCTGGAGCCGAGAAACTTGGCTGCCATAAACAACTGAAACTCATCCACCAAGCCTTGCCGAGCGAAGGCTCCGGCCAAGCGCGGGCCAGCCTCAACCAACACTTCGTTGGCGCCGCGCGCGGCTAATTCTTGCAATAATTTGCGCAAATCGACATGACCATTAGTGCCGGGTATGGCCAGCAATTGATGTCCATCATCGAGAAAGCGTTCGCGCGCCGAGGCGGCCGCGCAGGTGGCCACCAGCGCCGGACCAGCTTGATAAAAAGGCGCCGACAAGGGCACCCGCAAACGCCCATCGACCAACACCCGCAGTGGCGGGCGAGTCATGGCGAGAGCGGTTAATTCGGCATTTAAGCCCAGCTCATCCGGGCGTACGGTCATCCGTGCAGCGTCGGCCAGCACGCTGTCGGCACCGGTCAGGACGATGCTTGAGCGGGCGCGTAAGCGTTGCACCGCAGCCCGCGCCGCCGGCCCGGTAATCCATTGGCTCTCGCCACTGGCCATCGCCGTGCGGCCGTCCAAACTCATCGCCAGCTTGACCCGCACCAGCGGCAAGCCCTGCTCCATGCGCTTAATAAAACCGGCATTCAACAAGCGCGCCTCGGCTTCTAATACGCCGCACTGCACCTCGATACCGGCCGCCTGCAAACGCGCCACGCCACTGCCGGCCACTTGTGGATTAGGGTCTTGCATGGCCACCACCACCCGCGCCACTCCAGCGCTAATCAGCGCATCGGCGCACGGCGGGGTGCGGCCGTGATGGCTGCAGGGTTCGAGGGTCACATAAGCGGTGGCGCCACGGGCTTTAGCGCCGGCTTGACGCAAGGCATACACCTCGGCGTGCGGTTCACCGGCCCGCGCATGCCAGCCTTCACCAACAATCTGCGCACCCTGCACGACCACGCAACCGACCCGTGGATTGGGATGAGTGGAGTACAGGCCGTTACGCGCCAGTTCAAGGGCGCGGGCCATATAGCGCTGATCGTGGGCGGTCGGTTGCGCCGCCATCATTCTTTATTCGGCTCGCGGGACAGGCGTTCGATCTCCACCCGGAACTCGTTTAAATCCTGAAACCGGCGATACACCGAAGCGAAGCGAATATAAGCCACTTCATCGAGCTTTTGCAGCTCGCCCATCACCAGTTCACCGAGCACCCGTGATTTGATCTCGCGCTCACCGGCGGCGCGCAGCTTGTGCTTGATATGCACAATCGCCGCTTCCAGCCGCTCGACGCTCACCGGACGTTTCTCCAGCGCCCGCTGCATACCGGCGCGCAGCTTGTCTTCGTCGAACGGTTGACGGCTGCCGTCGGTCTTAATCAGCCGTGGCATCACCAGCTCGGCCGTCTCAAAGGTGGTAAAACGCTCTTCGCAGGCGAGACATTCGCGTCGACGGCGTACCTGTTCACCTTCGGCAACCAGACGTGAGTCGATTACCTTGGTGTCATTCGCTCCACAAAACGGACAATGCATGCTGGCGGACAGCCGGAAAAATGAGGGCCCTCATGTTAGCGCATCCCGCCGGCAAGACAAGCCGCAGGCTTTGCGGTATATAGGCGGCCTATTTATAGCGCCTAGTCGCACGGGAAGCCCGCCATGTTGTTGCGCCCACTTATGCCCTTGTGTGTCCTCGCCCTACTCAGCGCGTGCAGCAGCAACCCGCAGGCGCCCGCCCCGCGCCCAGTCAGTGCAATAACACCGGCCGCCACCGCCTTAGCCGCGCCGCTGCCTGCCGACCAGCGCGAACTCAGCGGCCAGTTGCTCGGTGCGCCCGTGGCCGGCGAAGTTGAAGTAGCGCTGTTATTGGTTGATCAACGCGACCGCCCCTTGCAGATGCTCGCCAGTGCCCGCCTCGACGGCAATGGCAGCGCCCTGCCGTTTAGCTTGCGCTTTACCCCCAGCTCACTGGCCCCCGGTATGCGCGCCGAGTTGCGCGCCCGGGTCAGCCAAGCCGGCGTGCTCACCCAGCACCTGCCGCCACAGCCCATCGACCCTAACGCCTCGGCCAACCTGGGCCAACTTCGCTTAGTTAGCGCGCCGTGAACTCAACCCGCCTTCTGCAACCACCGGCAGCCCTGCAAGCGGCACTCGGCGAACTGCTCGGCGACGCACAGTTAGTGGCCGCCAGCTTGCCGGGCACCCACCTGAAACTGTGGCTGATCGACCCGGCCAACATGCAGCGTGCATTTAACCCCGAAGAAACCCGGCGCATCTTAGAAGAGCCGCCTTACTGGTGCTTCTGCTGGGCCAGCGGTTTGGTGTTAGCCCGCTGGCTGGCCGAGCAGCCCGAGTGGGTGCGCGGCAAACGGGTGCTGGATTTCGGTAGTGGCTCAGGCGTGGCGGCCATTGCCGCGGCCAAAGCTGGCGCCCTTGAGGTGGTCGCCTGTGACCTCGACCCGCTGGCCCTCGCGGCCTGCCGGGCGAATGCCGAGCTGAACGATGTGCAGTTAAGTTACTCGGCCGATTTTTTTGCCGAAGCCGATCGTTTCGACCTGATCATCGTGGCCGATGTGCTTTACGATCGGGCCAACCTGCCGCTGCTCGACCAGTTTCTCAGTCGCGGCCAGCAGGCGTTAGTGGCCGACTCACGGGTACGCGACTTTCAGCATCCGCAGTACCAACGCATTGGCCTGCTGGATGCCTGCACCTGGCCAGACTTAGCCGAGCCGGCCGAATTCCGCCTGGTCAGTCTGTACCACGCCAGCCGCGACGGCGTTACAGCCGTCCCGACTGGCACAAATCATTCCTAGGCTGGGCGGCGCTTTAGCCATCCAGCGCAGTCTATCCAACCGACGCGAGAGAATCCGCATGAGCGCCACCCCGTATATTTTTGACGTCAGCGGCGTCGGCCAATTCGACCAGCTGGTGATCGAGAACTCCTTTCACAAGCCGGTGCTGGTGGACTTTTGGGCCGAGTGGTGCGCGCCCTGCAAGGTGCTGCTGCCGATTTTGGCCGGCATTGCCGAGTCGTATCAGGGCGAAATGCTGCTGGCCAAGGTCAACTGCGATCTGGAACCGGACATCGTCCAGCGCTTGGGCGTCAGCAGCCTGCCGACCGTGGTGCTGTTTAAAGACGGCCAGCCGGTGGATGGTTTTACCGGCGCGCAGCCCGAGTCGGCGATTCGCACGATGCTCGCCCAGCATGTGAGCCCGCCGCCAGAGCCCGCCGCCGACCCACTGGAGAGCGCGCAAACGCTGTTTAACGAGGCCCAGTTTGGCGCCGCCGAAGCACTGCTCAAGCAACTGCTAACCGAGGACGCTGCTAACGCCGTCGCGCTGATTCTGTTCGCCCGCTGTTTGGCTGAGCGTGACGCACTGGACGAAGCCGAAGCAACGCTGAATGCCGTTAGCGGCGATGAGCATAAGCACGCGCTGGCCGGCGCACGCGCACAGCTCACGTTCTTGCGCCAAGCCGCCGATCTGCCGGACGTCGCCGAACTGAAAAGCCGCTTGGCGCAGAATGCCGAAGATGATCAAGCCTGCTATCAACTGGCGATCCAGCAACTGGCCCGCCAACAATACGAGCCGGCGCTGGAAGCCTTGCTGCGCTTATTTATCCGCAATCGTAATTATGCCGATGGCCTGCCGCATAAAACCCTGCTGCAAGTGTTCGAGCTGCTCGGCAATCAACACCCGCTAGTGACTCTCTACCGGCGCAAGTTGTATCAGGCGATTTACTAACAACGCCAGGCCGGACTGTAGTTCTTGGTAGGCGCCCGTGTGTGACCCTCATGGATGAGGGAAATGCAGTTAGCCCCAGGGAGCGGCGGCCTGGCGATGCTCTGGCGCGCCCCGGATCGCCAGCCAACTGGCGCCCACAGAACTGGCCGAAGCGACCCAAAGTTGTTATAACGTAACACCTTTAGCCCAATTCACTTGCTTGGAGCTTTTTATGCGCCGCTTATTACTCGCCCTTCCCTTCACCCTCCTGCCGCTGACCACCGGCCTAATGGCAGCAGAACACGCTAATGAACACGAGCACGAAGAACACGCCAGCCTAGCCGCTCACGAACATGGTGCCGCGCAGATTAACGCAGCCCTCGATGGCAAAACACTGGAACTCACCCTAGAAAGCCCAACGATGAATATCGTCGGCTTTGAACACGCCGCCAAAAGCCCTGCAGACCAAGCCGCCGCCGCCAAAGCCAAGCAACAACTGCAAGATCCACTGGCCCTGTTTGGCATCGCCGCCAGCGCCGGCTGCTCAGTGACCACACAAGAAGTCAGCAGCGCGCTATTCACCGCGGCAACACCTGCCGCAAGCAACACGGGCGCCGAAGAGCACAGCGATGTCGACGCGAACTACAGCCTCACCTGTACTCACCCCGAAAAATTGCAGGGCATCGACCTCAGCGAACTATTCAAGCGCTTTCCGGCCACGCTAAAAATCAAAGCCCAGTTAATCGGCCGCAACGGCCAACAAGGCGCTGAACTAAGCTCAAGCAACCCGCGTCTGAGCTTTTAACTTTTAGTTGTCGCGTGCTGCTAGCATCACGCGCAGCAGCACGTTCTTTTCAACTCAGGCTAAGCAAAAAACATGAGCGCATTGATTGAACTGGCCGAGCTGGGCTTTGCCTGGCCCGGCCAACCGGAGCTGCTGGATATTCCCGCGTTCAGCCTGCAACGCGGCGAAAGCCTGTTTCTCAAAGGCCCCAGCGGCAGCGGCAAAACCACCTTATTGGGGTTGCTCGGCGGTGTGCAAAAGCCCGCACGCGGCTCTATTCGCCTGCTCGGCGCCGACTTAAGTCAACTGTCTGCCGGGGCCCGCGATCACTTCCGGGTCGATCACACCGGCTACATCTTTCAGCAATTCAATTTATTGCCGTTTCTCTCGGTGCGCGAGAACGTCGAACTGCCCTGCCATTTTTCCAAACTGCGCAGCCAGCGCGCCCAGCAACGCCACGGCAGTATTGCTAACGCCGCGGCGACGCTACTGGCGCACCTCGGCTTGCACGATCCGCAACTGCTCAGTCGGCGTGCCGACGCCTTGTCGATCGGCCAGCAACAGCGGGTGGCCGCTGCCCGCGCGCTGATTGGTCAGCCGGAATTAGTGATCGCTGATGAGCCCACTTCAGCACTCGACAGCGATGCCCGCGAAGCGTTTTTGCAGCTGTTATTTGCCGAGTGCCGCGAGGCCGGCTCCAGCCTGCTGTTTGTTAGCCACGATCAAAGCTTGGCGCCACTGTTCGACCGCAGCCTGTCGCTGGCCGAGCTTAATCGCGCCACTCGGCCAACGGAGCTATAAACATGTACCTGATTCGCCTAGCCCTGGCCAGCCTCGCCAACCGGCGCTTTACCGCGCTGTTAACCGTATTCGCCATCGCCTTGTCCGTATGCTTATTACTCGCAGTCGAGCGCGTACGCACTGAAGCACGCAACAGCTTTGCCAGCACCATCAGCGGCACCGACCTGATCGTCGGGGCGCGCTCGGGTTCGATCAACCTGCTGCTGTATTCAGTATTCCGGATCGGCAACGCCACCAACAATATTCGCTGGAACAGTTTCGAGCAGATCGCCGGCGACCCCAAGGTGAAGTGGGCGATCCCCATCTCGCTAGGCGACTCGCACCGTGGCTACCGGGTGATGGGCACCAGCCCAACGTACTTCGAACATTATCAATACGGCCGCGGCCAAGCCCTTGAACTGGCCACCGGCCGCGCCTTTGCCAGCGATCCTTTTGAGGCGGTGTTAGGTGCCGAAGTGGCCGAGGCACTGCACTACCAGGTCGGTGAGAAAATCGTGCTGGCCCACGGCGTGGCGACTATCAGCCTGGTCAAACACGACGACAAGCCCTTCACCGTGGTCGGTATTCTCAAGCGCACCGGCACCCCAGTCGACCGCACTGTGCACATCAGTTTGGAAGGCATCACGGCGTTGCATGTCGATTGGCAAAACGGCATGCCCGCCAGCGGCGCTGCGCGTGTTAGCGTCGAACAAGCGCGCAGCATGGATTTGCAACCGACCGCCATTACCGCCGTGCTGTTGGGCCTGAAAAGCAAGATTGCCACCTTCACGGTGCAGCGCCAGATCAACGAGTTTCGCGGCGAACCGCTGCTGGCTATTTTGCCCGGGGTCGCCCTGCAAGAGCTCTGGAGCCTGATGAGCACCGCTGAACAAGCGCTGTTTGTCATCTCGCTGTTCGTGGTGCTGACCGGCCTGATTGGCATGCTCACGGCCATTTTGACCAGCCTCAATGAACGCCGCCGCGAGATGGCGATTCTGCGCTCGGTCGGTGCTCGGCCTTGGCATATCGCCAGCTTATTACTGGTTGAAGCCTTGAGTTTGGCAGCCGCCGGCATCGTGCTAGGGGTTGGCCTGCTGTATCTGGGCATCGCCCTAGTGCAAAACAGCCTGCAAGCCAACTACGGCATCTGGTTGCCGCTGGCGCTACCAAGCCGCTATGAGTGCAGCCTGCTTGGCGCTATTCTGGCCGCCGCCCTGTTGATGGGGGCTATTCCGGCGTGGCGCGCGTATCGCCAATCGCTCGCCGACGGTTTGTCGATTCGCCTATGAGAACCTACTGATGCTACGCGCCGTACTCGCTCTATCACTGACCTTGCCACTGCTGTTCGCCGCACCGCTTTGGGCTGGCGAGCCGCGTGAACTGGCCTGGTCGGAAATGCTCCCCGCCGATGCACCCGAAGCCGCGCCACCGGCGGCGCTGCACGACCTGAGCAAGCTCGCCGACGTGCTGAGCAGCGAGTCCGGCCCGGCGGCCAGCCAGCAATCGGCCGCGGCCCCTGTGGTTAAGGCGCTGCACGGCCAACTGGTGAAACTGCCGGGTTATATAGTGCCGCTCAACTCCAGCGAAGAAGGCCGGGTCACCGAGTTCCTGTTAGTGCCCTACTACGGCGCGTGCATCCATGTGCCGCCGCCGCCACCGAACCAAATCGTGCACGTCAAAACCGAACTCGGGGTGCTGATGGACAACCTCTATCAACCCTTTTGGATCGAAGGCCCGCTGCAGGTCGAAAGCATCAGCAGCGACATTGCCGAGGCGGGTTACCAGATGGAGGCCAGCAAGGTTTATCCCTACGAAAGCCCCGAGAATTAATCCGCCGCACACACCCCCAGCCGCTCAACGCCACGCCGTTGCAGCGGCTTTTTTCTGCCCGCCACGCATCCTGTCGAGAATCAACGCCCATGTATCACGGTGAAAAATTTAATGCTTGGACGCACTTAGTCGGCGCAGTTTTGGCAACCTTGGGCGCGCTGTGGCTGCTGCTCTTAGCCGGCGCCAGTAATGACCCGTGGAAGATCATCAGCGTGGCCATTTACGGCGTCAGCTTGGTGGCGCTGTACAGCGCCTCGACGCTTTATCACAGCGTGCGCGGCCCAGCAAAAACACGCCTGCAAAAGCTCGATCACCTGTCGATTTACCTGCTGATTGCCGGCAGCTACACGCCCTTTTGCCTGGTCACCCTGCGCGGTCCTTGGGGCTGGTCGCTGCTGGCGACGGTCTGGGGGCTGGCGCTGATTGGCATCTTGCAAGAAATTAAACCGCGCTCCGAGGCGCGGGTTTTATCCTTGATTATCTACGCGGTGATGGGCTGGATTGTACTGGTGGCGATCAAGCCACTGATCGCCACCTTAGGCACCGAGGGCTTTATCTGGCTGGCGGCGGGCGGCGTGTTTTACACCGTCGGGATTATCTTCTACGCCAACGACAGCCGCTTCCGCCACTGGCACGGTATCTGGCACTTATTCGTGATGGCCGGCAGCCTGCTGCACTTCATCACCATCTGGCGTTTTGTGCTCTGAACGACTGGCCTGCCAGCCAGCCTTAACGCCAAACCCGTGACGACCGTCTACGCTGTGTTGATCCACTCAAGCAGCACGGCGGAGCGGCTATGCAGCGTCAGGCGAAACTTCCAGCGCTACTGTGCGGGTTACTTTGCGCACTAACCCTAATCACGCCGGCACAAGCCGCCGCGCGGCCACTCGACGCCAGCCAGATAAGCCAAGCGCCGCTATCGCTGACCGAGCACCTGGCCCTGCTCGAAGACCCCAGCGGCCAATTAACCCTTAGCGACGTGCAAAGCCCTGCGTTTGCGCAGCAATTTCAAACTGACCTGCCAGCCGCCGAGGCGCTTAATTTTGGTTACACCCGCTCGGCCTTTTGGTTGCGCCTGGAGCTCGCCAATAGCGCCGATCAACCCATTACCCGAATGCTCGAAATTGCCTATGCCCGGATTGGCGACCTGAAGTTGTATCAGCCGAGTGCTGACGGGACTTATACGCTTATCGCCACCGGAAGCGGCCTAGCCTTTGCTAGCCGCCCAGTTAAGAATCGCTATTTTGTCTTTGCCCTTAGGTTGCCGGCCCATTCCCAGCAGAGCTACTACCTGCGCATGCAAAGTAAAAGTCCACTGGTGGTGCCTGCACGGCTTTGGCAGCCTTCGGCCTTTCATGCCTACCAACGCCAGGACTATTTCGCCCAGGCGTGGTACTTCGGCATGGCCAGCGCCATGCTGCTATTTAATCTATTGCTGTTTGTGACCTTGCGCGATGCAATCTATCTGCTCTACGTTAATGCCGTACTTTTTATGGCGCTGGCGATTGCCGCACACAATGGTTTAAGCAAAGAGTTTTTTCCCTTTGACTCACCGTTATGGGCAGAAATATCGGTCGGTGTGGGCTACTCGCTCGCCGTAGCCGCCATGCTGCTGTTTACCCGACGAATGCTCAATACCGCCGTCATAGCGCCCCGCCTTGATCCGCTATTAAAATTTTCCACACTGCTACTGCTGCTCAGTCTCGTCGGTTTCTTGATCGATTATCAGCGCCTGATTCAAGCGGCCACTGTGCTGTACGGAGCCTCCGCGCTGCTGATTATCAGCAGCGCGGCGTACTGCGCCATTAAGAAGCAGCGCAGCGCCTATTTTTTCCTGATCGCCTTTAGTTTCATGGGCATTGCCGGAGCCATCAACTCGCTACGCATGCTCGGGCTGCTGCCGACTAACTTCGTCACTCAAAACGGCCTGCAATTTGGCTCTGGCATCGAAATGATCATCATGGCCTTGGCGCTGGCCGATCGTTTCAATACCCTGCGCCGCGACAACGAACGGACACAGGCCGCTTTACTGCAAGCCGAACAGCGCGAAAGCGAGAGCCTGCGTGAGTCTGAGCGGCTGCTGGAAAGTCGCGTAACCCAGCGCACCCTCGAGCTATCCAACAGCATTGAGCAGCTCAAACGGACGCAAGCAGAATTACTCCAAGCCGAGAAGCTCGCCTCGCTTGGCGCGCTAGTGGCCGGGGTGGCCCACGAACTCAACACGCCTATCGGCAACGCACTGACTACCGCCACCGCACTGGAAGATGCCACCAACGACTTTCATGCCGCGGTGGTCAAAGGAGAGCTGCGTAAATCGACCATGCTCAGCTATGTCGGTAATGCTGTGCCGATGAGCGAGTTGATCAGCCGCTCGTGCCGGCGTGCCGCCACGCTCATCAGCAGCTTTAAACAAATCGCAGTCGACCAAACCTCGGAGCAACGCCGCCAGTTCGATTTACGCACCCTCGTAGACGACCATATTGCTGCGCTGCGCCCCAGCTTCAAGCAGGCGCCGTGGCTGATTGAAATCGACATTGCCGACGGCATCGCCTTTGATAGCTACCCGGGGCCACTCGGGCAGGTGATCAATAACCTGGTGCAAAACGCCATCAAACACGGCTTCGAGGGGCGTCCACAAGGCACGTTGAAGATCAGCGCCAGCCTGCGGCAAGACGCCGTCGAGATCGACTTTATCGATGATGGCAATGGCATGCCCGCCGAGGTGCTGGCCCATATATTTGAGCCGTTCTACACCACCAAACTAGGCCACGGCGGTTCGGGGCTGGGCTTATCAATCGCCCTGAATATTGTCACCGGGGTACTCGGCGGCACCCTCAGCGCCACCTCGAAACCAGGGCTTGGCACGCAATTTTTCCTGCGTTTGCCGCTGCGTGCACCCGCGCAAATGTTGCCAGCCTAACCGCCAACGGCACGCTGCAGCCACTCAGCGCTCCACCGCGCGCATTGCCCGACAGTTAAAAAGCGTTAAATATCCATGTCTTGGCCTAAAACGCCGTTCTATTGCGCTGGATCAAAAACCCACTTGTTACTTTCTTTACCATTGGTCACATACAACATCAGCTTTAACTTAATGGGGCCCACCATGCTTAAATCATTATTTTCCGCTTCTCTGCTCGCACTGGCTGTTGCCAGCCCGGCAGCATTCGCTCACCAAGTCGGCGACATTATCGTGCGCGCGGGTGCTGCCACTGTTGATCCTCAAGAAGACAGCAGCCGTATATCCACCTCCGCCACCGGCAAAATTGACGGCACTTCGGCGGGTGTTAACAGCTCCACTCAACTCGGCTTGACTGGCGCTTACATGATCACCGACCACGTCGGTATCGAACTGCTAGCCGCCACGCCGTTCAACCACGACATCAGCGTAAAAGGCATCGACGCCGCTCTGGGTACGCCACAGGGCACCATTGACGGTAGTTTCGCCAACGTTAAACAACTGCCGCCAACCCTGTCGCTGCAGTACTACCCGATGGAAGCCTCTTCGGCATTTCAACCCTATGTCGGCGCAGGCCTGAACTACACCCTGTTCTTTGATGACAGCCTGACCAGCCGGCAAAAAGCCAACGGCTTCAGCAATCTGGACCTCGACAACTCGCTAGGCCTAGCCTTTCAGGTCGGCGCTGACTACATGCTGACCGACAACATTCTGGTTAACGCCGCAGTTTGGTACATCGATATCGACACCACCGCCACTGCAGACCACAACACGCTGGGCAAGGTTAAAGTTGACGTTGATGTCGACCCGTTCGTGTACATGGTTGCGCTTGGCTACAAGTTCTAAAAGCGTTCGCGCAGGGTTAACCTGCGCAGCAAGCGACAACAATAAAGGCGCCCTCGGGCGCCTTTATGCGTTAAGCCAAGCGCCGGTTAAGCTTATTCGCGCCCAAGCAAACGGGCCAAGCCAACGGCCATCGGGGTTGGCTGCGGGAAGTTATAACGACTCAACACGCGTGTGTTATTGGCCCGCGAATGACGGATGTCACCGGGGCGCGCAGCGGTGTAGCTGACCGACGGCAGATCACCTAACACCACGGATATTTCCGCCAATAGCTGCTTGAGCGTAGTCACTTGTCCCAGCCCAACATTGCTGGCGCCGATCGCCACTTCTGGCAACTCCAATGCCTGCACCAGCACCTCGACCAAGTCGCCAACATAGACAAAATCACGAGTTTGCTCGCCGTCACCGAACACCGTAATCGGCAGACCTTGCTGCGCGCGCTCGGTGAAGATGCTGATCACTCCAGAGTACGGTGAGGAAGGATCTTGGCGCGGCCCGAAGATATTGAAGAAGCGAAACACTGCCGGAGTCAAACCATGCTGACGGCGGTAAAAATCCAAATAATACTCACTGGCCAACTTGTCGACGGCGTAAGGCGTGAGCGGCGCCTTGGGCGTGTCCTCATCAATCGCCAAGCCTTCACCATTATTGCCGTACACCGCCGCGCTGGAGGCAAACACAATGCGCTGCACGCCATGTTCACGCATCGCTTCACAGACATTTAAGGTGCCAACAAAATTGCTTTGATGAGTGCCGACCGGATCATCGACCGAGGCCTGCACCGACGCCACTGCCGCTAAATGGGCGACCGACTGGCACCCCTGCATACAGCGGGAAACCAAAGCGGCGTCGGCCACATCACCTTCGATCAGTTCAAGGCGTGGATTATTCAGCGGCAAATTAGCGGTTTTACCTGTCGACAGATTGTCCAGCACCCGCACACTGTAACCCCTAGCGAGCAGCGCATCGACCAAATGAGAACCGATAAAACCGGCGCCGCCGGTAATCAATACAGGGAAATTAGACATGTCGGTAATAACGCTCCAGTAATTCAGATAAACCACTACGCCAGGCGCGCGGCTTGATGCCAAAGGTATGAAGGATTTTCTTGCAGGCCAGCACCGCATGTTGCGGCTCATCGGCTACATCCGGGCGGGCAGCGTGCGCTTGCGGGCTGACCACCTCGAGCAACTGCCCGCGATAGTTACGCGCCTCACTGAGCACGGCCTGCCCCAACGCCAACACCGTAGTCGCCTCTTGGCCACCGTAATGGTATGTGCCCCACAGCGGGGTCTGGCAATCGAGCTGCTTCAACACAGCCAAAATCACCCGCGCGGCATCATCCACTGGAGTGGGGTTACCACGCCGATCATCGGCCAACAAAACCTCATCTTGTTCAGCCGCGCAGGTGAGAAAACGCGCCAGCAAACCATTCTCACTGTCATCCAATAACCAACCGAAACGCAGCAACACATGCCGCGGGCAGGACGCGCGCACGCTCTGCTCCATCCGCCACAAAGCCTGTCCGCGCTTACCGAGCGGCAAGGGCTCATCCTTCTCGCTATAGGCGGTGGCGCGAGCGCCATCAAAAACCCGATAACTCGAAGGCTGCAACAACAAGATGCTATGGTGCTGACACAGTTCAGCCAGCCGCTCGACCGCTCGCTCCTGAGCGACGAAGCGCTGCTCCGAAACCGACTCAGCCTGAAACCAATCGAAGTAATAGGCCAGGTTGATCAGCACATCCGGGCGGCTGTCATCGATCAGCTGAGTCAAGCTGGCCGGCGTCCAGCCCGACTCGGGCGGACGCGGCGCCAGGAAGCCAATGTCCTCCTTGGCACCTTGCCGAATAAGCGCCTGGCCAAGGGCGCTACCACCGCCCAGCAGCATGATACGCATACGCATAACTAGCTAATCCGGGTTAGAACGGAATGTCGTCATCGAAGCTGTCGTAGTCCGGAGCCGGCTGGGCCGCAGGCTGCGGTGCCGGGCGTGACTCACGCGGGGCTTGCTGCTGCGGTTCGCGCGGGGCTTGCTCGCGTTGCGGCTGAGCCTGTGGGCGCTGCTGACGCGGAGCGGAATCATTGCCACCCTCTGGACGACCACCGAGCAATTGCATGGTGCCTTGCATGTCGACCACGATTTCGGTGGTATAGCGTTTGATGCCGTCTTTTTCCCACTCGCGGGTTTGCAGCTTGCCTTCGATATACACCTGTGAACCTTTGCGCAGGTACTCACCGGCAATCTCAGCTACTTTGCCAAACAGCGATACACGGTGCCATTCGGTCTTTTCGACTTTCTGCCCGGTTTGCTTGTCGGTCCATTGCTCGCTGGTCGCCAAGCTCAGGTTGGTGACCGCATTGCCGTTAGGCATGTAGCGTGTTTCTGGGTCTTGGCCACAGGTACCGACCAAGATAACTTTGTTAACTCCACGAGCCATAACCTTCTCCTACCCTTAGACGGACATTACTTATGCAGACATTGGCGCCGCTGCGATCAAGCGTTCAAGGATGCTGCGATCTACTTGTTTAGTGTCAATTTTGACATAGATGGCCGACTCATCAGCGACCATTACCGCATCTGTTACACCTGTTAAACCCTGTATACGCGCGACTAAAGCGCTGTCTGCTAGCGCCGCGGACGTCAGCGGCAAACGCAAACTGGTGACATACGGTGGTTCTCGCATAGTAACAGCAAAGCCTAGCCACAACGCGCAGAGGCCAGCACAACCGGCAAACACCCAGCCTAACCCACCGTGCTGAAACAGCCAGCCGCCGAGAATACCGCCCACTGCCGCACCGAGAAACTGACTGGTGGAATACACACCCATGGCCGTACCTTTGCCGCCCGCCGGTGCGACCTTGCTGATCAACGACGGCAAGGACGCCTCAAGCAAGTTAAACGCGGCAAAAAACACGATGGTGCCCAACACCAGCGCCCGCAGACTGTGGCCGAACCACCAGAAAAACAGCTCGCACAACAGCAATACCAGCACCGAGCCGAGCAGCACACGCTTCATTTGCCGTTGCTTTTCACCATAAATAATAAACGGAATCATGCTGAAAAAACCCACCAGCAAGGCGGTCAAATACACCCACCAATGCTGCTCCTTCGGCAGCCCACCGCGTTCCACCAAAGCCAACGGCAAGGCAATAAAGCTGGCCATTAACACCGCATGCAAGACAAATATGCCCAGATCCAACCGCAGCAGGTCTGGATGGCGCAAGGTTACCGCCAACGCCTGCTTGGCCACCCCAGATTCGCGATGGCGCAATTGACTGGACGCACGCGGCACCACTAGCGCAACAATCAACACACCAAACAAAGCCATGGCGGCAGTGGCTTCAAATAACCCCGATAAGCCATAAGCGCGCGTCAGCAACGGGCCAACTACCATGGCCACGGCGAACGACAAACCAATGCTCATGCCAATCATGGACATCGCCTTGGTTCGATGCTGCTCGCGGGTAAGATCGGACAGTAAAGCCATCACCGCCGCTGAAATGGCTCCAGCACCCTGCAGCACCCGCCCAGCAATAACGCCCCAGATAGAGTCCGCCGACGCAGCTAACATAGCGCCTGCAGCGAAAATGAATAAGCCAATGTAAATCACCGGCAGCCGGCCAATACGGTCAGAAATGATTCCAAAGGGAATTTGTAACAGCGCTTGGGTCAAACCATAGGCACCAATTGCCAAGCCGATCAGCGCCGGCGTGGCATCGCGCAATTCCATGCCATAGGTAGCCAATACCGGCAAAACCATAAACATGCCCAACATGCGAAAGGCAAAAACCAACGCCAGCCCTGCGGCTGCACGTGTCTCACCGGCACTCATGCGATCGTTATGCAGATCGTGCACGAACAAGCCCTCATAACAGCCATTAACATAGACGCGCAGGCGCGAGCGGCGGCAATTCTAGCAGCCGCGCTCGTTGCGCGCACTGCGCCGATGCTTTGCCGCCAGCAACGGACGCGCCGTATACTCACCGGTTTACGCTGCCACGCGAGATCGCCGATGGACAAGATAGTGATTCGTGGGGCGCGCACCCACAACCTGAAGAATATCGACCTTACCCTGCCGCGCGACAAGCTGATCGTAATCACCGGTTTGTCAGGCTCGGGGAAATCGTCACTGGCCTTTGACACCCTGTACGCCGAGGGCCAGCGCCGCTACGTCGAATCACTGTCGGCCTATGCCCGGCAGTTTTTATCGATGATGGAAAAACCCGACGTCGACACCATTGAAGGGCTGTCGCCGGCGATTTCTATCGAGCAAAAATCCACCTCGCACAACCCCCGCTCCACTGTCGGCACCATCACCGAAATTTACGACTACCTGCGCTTGCTGTATGCCCGCGTCGGCCAGCCGCGCTGCCCAGATCACGACCTACCCTTAGAAGCGCAGACAGTCAGCCAGATGGTCGATCAGGTGCTGGCGCTACCGGAGGGTCGCAAGCTGATGCTGCTCGCCCCCATAGTTCGCGAGCGTAAGGGCGAGCATCTGGCGGTGTTCGATGAACTGCGCGCGCAAGGCTTTGTACGCGCCCGGATCAACGGCAAGCTGTATGAACTCGATGAACTGCCGAAACTCGATAAGCAAAAGAAACACAGCATCGACGCCGTGGTAGACCGCTTCAAATCCCGTGGCGACCTGCAACAGCGCCTGGCTGAATCCTTTGAGACCGCCCTGAAATTGGCTGACGGCCTGGCGCTGGTCGCGCCGATGGACGACGAACCTGGCGAGCAAATGATTTTTTCCGCACGCTTTGCCTGCCCTGTCTGCGGCCATTCGATCAGCGAGCTAGAACCCAAACTGTTTTCCTTTAACAACCCGGCCGGCGCCTGCCCCACCTGCGACGGCCTTGGAGTGAAGCAGTTCTTCGATATTAAACGCCTAGTCAACGGCGAGCTGACGTTGGCCGAGGGGGCGATTCGCGGCTGGGACAGACGCAACGTGTATTACTTCCAGATGCTCGGCGCCCTTGCCGAACATTACGGTTTTAGCTTGGACGTGCCCTACAACCAGCTCAGCGCCGGCGATCAGAAAGCCATTCTGCATGGCAGCGGCAGCGATAACGTCGAGTTCCGCTACCTGAATGATCGCGGCGATATCGTCAAACGCTCACATCCTTTTGAGGGCATAGTGCCCAATCTTGAGCGTCGTTACCGCGAAACCGAATCGCAAACCGTGCGCGAAGAACTGAGTAAGTTTCTCAGCACGCAAGCCTGCACCGACTGTCGCGGCACCCGCTTACGTCGCGAAGCGCGTCATGTGTGGGTCGGCGAAAAAACCTTACCGGCAGTCACTGGCATGCCGATTGGCGATGCCACCGAGTACTTTGCCGGGCTTTCGCTAACCGGCACCCGCGGTGAAATTGCCGAAAAAATCCTCAAGGAAATCCGCGAGCGTCTGCAGTTTTTGGTCAACGTCGGTCTCGACTATCTAACCCTTGACCGTAGCGCCGACACTTTGTCGGGCGGCGAGGCGCAGCGCATTCGTTTGGCCAGCCAAATTGGCGCAGGCTTAGTCGGCGTCATGTACATCCTCGACGAGCCGTCGATTGGCTTACACCAACGTGACAACGAGCGCCTGCTCGGCACCCTTCGCCATCTGCGCGACATCGGCAACACCGTAATAGTGGTCGAACACGACGAAGATGCCATTCGCATGGCCGACTACGTGGTCGACATCGGCCCCGGCGCAGGCGTGCATGGCGGACAAATTGTCGCCCAAGGCACGGCCGCCGAAGTCATGGCGCACCCCGACTCAGTCACCGGCAAATACCTATCTGGCCGGGTAAAAATACCCGTGCCAGCACAACGCACGGCGCGCAATAAGAAGCTCGCACTGAAGATCAAAGGCGCACGCGGTAACAACCTGCGCAATGTCGAGCTAGACATTCCTATTGGCCTACTGACCTGCGTGACCGGTGTCTCCGGCTCCGGTAAATCAACACTGATTAACAACACCCTGTACCCGCTCGCCGCTACCGCACTGAATGGCGCTACCACCCTAGAGGCCGCCGCTCACGACAGTTGCGACGGCTTACAGCACCTCGACAAGGTTGTGGATATTGATCAGAGCCCAATTGGTCGAACGCCGCGCTCTAATCCTGCGACCTATACCGGCCTGTTTACACCGATTCGCGAGTTGTTTGCCGGTGTTCCAGAGTCGCGTTCGCGCGGTTACGGCCCGGGCCGTTTCTCCTTCAACGTCAAAGGCGGACGCTGTGAGGCGTGCCAAGGCGACGGCTTGATCAAGGTTGAGATGCACTTTTTACCCGACATTTATGTAGCCTGCGATGTGTGCAAAAGTAAGCGCTACAACCGCGAAACCTTGGAAGTGAAATACAAGGGCAAGAACATCCACGAAGTGCTGGAGATGACCATCGAAGAGGCTCGACCATTCTTCGATGCCGTACCCGCGCTGGCTCGCAAGCTGCAAACCCTGATCGACGTTGGCCTGTCGTATATCAAGCTAGGCCAGTCAGCCACCACCTTGTCGGGCGGAGAAGCGCAGCGGGTAAAACTGTCCCGCGAGCTATCCAAACGCGATACAGGTAAGACCCTGTATATCCTCGACGAGCCTACCACGGGGCTACACTTTGCGGACATCCAACAACTGCTCGACGTACTGCATCGACTGCGCGATCACGGCAACACTGTGGTGGTAATCGAGCACAACCTCGACGTTATCAAGACCGCGGACTGGCTGGTCGATCTCGGGCCAGAAGGCGGCTCTAAAGGCGGACAGATCATCGCAGTCGGCACCCCGGAAGAAGTGGCCGCAATGCCGCAGTCACACACCGGCTTCTTCTTGAAACCCTTACTGGAACGTGATCGCGCTTAATTAGAGCGGATCAACGCATAAACTAAAAGGCCGAGTACAGTAGCTGGGCCTTTTAGTTGGCGCACTATTGCGTGAGCGCTCACTGACAGCGCATCCCAGGCACTCGACATGCCCAACGACGCATGAACGGTCACACACAACCAGCACAACACAAATCCCAGAAACAAAAAACCGGACACTAGGCCCGGTTTTTTGTGCAGATTGACAGCTTACTCGGCAGTAACAGCTACTGCACCAGCAGAACGATCAACCAACTCGACGTACGCCATTGGCGCGTTGTCGCCAGCGCGGAAACCGCACTTAAGGATACGCAGGTAGCCGCCCTGACGGGTGGCGTAGTGCTTGCCTAGGTCATTGAACAACTTACCAACCATAGCTTTCGAACGAGTACGATCGAAAGCCAAACGACGGTTAGCAACGCTGTCAATTTTAGCCAAAGTGATCAGCGGCTCAGCAACGCGACGCAGTTCCTTAGCCTTAGGCAGGGTAGTTTTGATCAGCTCGTGCTCAAACAGCGACACAGCCATGTTTTGAAACATGGCCTTACGGTGCGCGCTGGTGCGGTTGAGGTGACGACCACTCTTACGATGACGCATGGTTTAATTCCTTACCAAACTCACGTTCGGTGATTACGACGATCAGGCCGTGGCCTTCTCGTCTTTCTTAAGGCTTGCCGGCGGCCAGTTGTCGAGGCGCATACCGAGGGACAGACCGCGTGAGGCCAAAACGTCCTTGATCTCAGTCAGGGACTTCTTACCCAAGTTCGGAGTCTTCAACAGCTCTACTTCGGTACGCTGAATCAGGTCGCCGATGTAGTAGATGTTTTCCGCCTTAAGGCAGTTAGCCGAACGAACGGTCAGCTCAAGATCATCAACCGGACGCAACAGGATCGGATCGATCTCGTCTTCCTGCTCGATTACCACTGGCTCACTGTCACCTTTAAGGTCGACGAACGCAGCCAACTGCTGTTGCAGAATGGTTGCAGCACGGCGAATAGCCTCTTCAGGATCTAGAGTACCGTTGGTTTCCAGGTCAATAACCAGCTTGTCCAGGTTAGTGCGCTGCTCAACACGGGCGTTTTCTACAACGTACGCGAGGCGGCGAACCGGGCTAAACGAAGCATCTAGCTGCAAGCGACCAATGCTGCGGCTTTCGTCTTCATCGCTCTGACGTGAGTCAGCCGGCTCATAGCCACGTCCGCGGGCAACGGTAAGCTTCATGCTCAACGCGCCGTTGGAAGCTAGGTTAGCGATGACGTGATCGGGGTTAACGATCTCGACATCGTGATCCAGCTGAATATCGGCAGCAGTAACCACACCCGAACCTTTTTTAACAAGATTCAGCGTAACTTCGTCACGGCCGTGCAGCTTGATAGCCAAACCTTTAAGGTTGAGCAGGATTTCAATTACATCCTCCTGCACACCTTCGATGGCGCTGTACTCATGAAGTACACCGTCAATCTCGACCTCGACTACCGCGCAGCCTGGCATAGAGGACAACAAGATGCGACGCAACGCATTGCCCAGCGTGTGGCCAAAACCACGCTCGAGAGGCTCGAGAGTGATTTTAGCGCGGGTAGAACTCACCACCTGCACATCAATGTGACGAGGGGTCAGGAACTCATTTACCGAAATCTGCATGGATGCACCTATTAACTAGCCCTTACTTGGAGTAGAGCTCGACAATCAGGCTTTCATTGATGTCGGCAGACAGATCGCTGCGAGCAGGAACGCTTTTAAACACGCCCGACTTCTTCTCAACGTCAACTTCTACCCACTCAACGCGGCCACGCTGGGCACACAGTTCAAGAGCTTGAACGATGCGCAGCTGATTCTTCGACTTCTCACGTATCGCTACCACGTCACCAGCACTAACCTGGTAAGACGGGACGTTAACGGTTTTACCGTTGATGCTGATCGCTTTGTGCGAAACCAGCTGACGGGATTCAGCGCGAGTAGCGCCATAACCCATACGGTAAACGACGTTGTCCAGACGGCACTCAAGAATCTGCAGTAGGTTCTCACCAGTAGCGCCTTTACGAGCGGCAGCTTCTTTGTAATAACCACTGAATTGACGCTCAAGCACACCGTAGATACGACGAACTTTTTGCTTCTCACGCAGCTGGGTGCCGTAGTCAGACTGACGGCCACGGCGTTGGCCGTGAATACCTGGGGCTGCTTCGATGTTGCACTTCGTTTCCAGAGCGCGTACACCGCTTTTCAGGAAAAGATCTGTGCCTTCACGACGAGACAGTTTGCATTTTGGACCAATGTAACGTGCCATTTATCTGTCTCCTGATTACACGCGACGCTTCTTCGGCGGACGGCACCCGTTATGCGGGATTGGCGTCACGTCGGTGATGCTGGCGATCTTGTAACCGCAGCCGTTCAATGCACGGACAGCGGACTCACGACCTGGACCTGGACCCTTGACGTTAACGTCGAGGTTTTTCAGGCCGTATTCCAGCGCAGCTTGACCAGCACGTTCAGCAGCCACCTGGGCAGCGAACGGGGTGGACTTGCGTGAACCGCGGAAACCTGAACCACCAGAAGTAGCCCAAGACAGGGCATTACCTTGACGGTCAGTAATGGTCACAATGGTGTTGTTGAAAGACGCGTGGATGTGGGCGATGCCATCAACCACTGTCTTTTTAATTTTCTTACGAGGACGAGCAGCAGGTTTTGCCATGACTATTTTCCTGTCGATTCGCGAGCGCGATTACTTGCGGATCGGCTTACGCGGGCCCTTACGGGTACGCGCGTTGGTCTTAGTACGCTGACCGCGTGCCGGTAGGCCACGACGATGACGCAGACCGCGATAGCAGCCTAGGTCCATCAAGCGCTTGATTTTCATGTTGATTTCGCGACGCAGATCACCTTCGGTATTAACCTGGGCTACAGCACCACGTAACAACTCGACCTGCTCGTCGCTCAGATCTTTGATTTTAGCTGCTGGGTTAACCCCAGTAGTTGCACAAATTTTCTGTGCAGTTGTGCGACCAACACCAAAGATGTAGGTCAGCGAGATAACAGTGTGCTTGTTATCCGGAATGTTTACGCCTGCAATACGGGCCATTCAGTGGACTCCTTTGACAGCAACCGACACCCTTTAAAGCCAAGAAAAGGGCGCGCGATATTAACGCTGTAATAGCAAATAATCAACCCAGTAGCGCACTAGCTACCGGGCTTTTTAACGCTTTGTGTCAAAATCAGCCTTGGCGCTGCTTATGACGCGGTTCAGCGCTGCAGATTACGCGCACGACACCTTCGCGGCGAATAATCTTGCAGTTACGGCACAGCTTTTTCACCGATGCACGAACTTTCATCACCAACTCCTCGAACCTTACAGACACTTCAGCGGAGCATGCCGCTGCCGTAGCCCTTCAGGTTGGTTTTCTTCATCAGGGATTCATACTGGTGCGAAACGAGGTGAGATTGCACTTGGGCCATAAAGTCCATGACAACCACAACCACGATCAGCAACGAGGTCCCGCCAAGATAGAACGGCACGTTGGCAGCCACCACCAAAAATTGGGGCAACAAGCATACCGCCGTCATGTACAGAGCACCGAACATGGTCAAGCGAGTCAATACGCCATCAATATAGCGCGCCGACTGCTCACCTGGACGAATACCCGGAATAAAGGCACCGGACTTTTTCAGGTTTTCCGCTACGTCTTTTGGGTTGAACATCAAAGCCGTGTAGAAGAAGCAGAAGAAAATAATCCCCGCACTAAACAGCAAGATATTCAACGGATGGCCCGGAGCGATTGCCTGCGATAGGTCCTGCAGCCAGCCCATACCTTCAGACTGACCAAACCAAGCACCCAACGAAGCAGGAAACAGCAAAATGCTGCTGGCAAAGATGGCCGGAATAACACCCGCCATGTTTACCTTCAAAGGCAAGTGGCTCGTTTGCGCAGCGAAGACCTTACGCCCCTGCTGACGCTTGGCATAGTGCACCGCAATGCGACGCTGACCACGCTCAATGAACACCACAAAACCAATGATCGCCACGGCCAACACACCGACAGCTATCAGGGCGAAGATATTAATATCACCCAAACGAGCAGACTCGAAAGACTGCCCGACAGCACTCGGAAGACCGGCCACGATGCCTGCAAAAATCAGCATCGAAATACCGTTGCCGACACCGCGCTCAGTGATCTGCTCGCCCAACCACATCATGAACATTGCACCAGCCACGAAGGTGGTTACTGCCACGAAGTGAAAGCCGAAATCAGCCGAAAAAGCCACACCCTGACCAGCCAAGCCAACGGACATGCCGGTAGCTTGAACCAATGCCAGGATGACGGTGCCATAGCGGGTGTACTGGCTGATCTTACGACGGCCAGACTCACCTTCCTTCTTCAACTGTTCCAACTGCGGGCTAACAGTGGTCATCAGCTGCATGATGATCGACGCCGAAATGTACGGCATGATCCCCAATGCAAAGATGCTCATCCGCTCAAGCGCACCGCCAGAAAACATGTTGAACAAGCTAAGAATGGTCCCCTCATTCTGCCGAAACAGAGCAGCCAAACGCTCAGGATTGATGCCAGGAACTGGAATGTGCGCGCCAACCCGGTAGACGATAATCGCCAACAGGAGAAACCGCAGACGCGCCCAGAGCTCGGACAACCCGCCATTGCTTAGACTTGAGAGAGCACCTTGCTTAGCCATTTATTCCTCGAACTTGCCGCCAGCTGCTTCGATAGCCGCACGCGCACCTTTGGTGGCAGCGATACCTTTGAGGGTGACAGCGCGAGTAATCTCACCGGACAGCATCACTTTTACGCGCTGTACGTTTTGATTAATCAGGTTGGCATCCTTCAGGGTTTGCAAAGTAACAACGCCGCCTTCCACTTTATTAAGCTCGGAGGTACGCACTTCTGCGCGATCCATAGCTTTAAGGGAAACGAAGCCGAACTTAGGCAAACGACGATGCAACGGCTGCTGGCCGCCTTCAAAACCCGGAGCAATGGTGCCACCGGAGCGCGAAGACTGACCCTTGTGGCCGCGGCCGCAAGTTTTGCCTAGACCGCTACCGATACCACGGCCAACGCGCTGCTTAACGCGACGCGAACCCGGTGCAGGACTCAGATCATTGAGTTTCATCGATTAAACCTCGACGCGCAGCATGTAGTAAGCCTTGTTGATCATCCCGCGATTCTCGGGAGTATCCAGCACTTCTACAGTGTGACCGATACGACGCAGACCCAAGCCCTTAACGCACAATTTGTGGTTAGGGATGCGGCCGGTCATGCTTTTGATCAGCGTAACTTTTACGGTAGCCATAATCAGAAGATCTCCTGAACTGTCTTGCCGCGCTTAGCAGCAATAGAGGCAGGCGACTGCATAGCTTTCAAACCTTTAAAAGTGGCGTGAACCACGTTTACCGGGTTAGTCGAACCGTAGCACTTAGCCAAAACGTTCTGAACGCCAGCAACTTCCAGAACAGCACGCATTGCGCCGCCTGCGATGATGCCAGTACCTTCAGAAGCCGGCTGCATGTACACCTTAGAGGCGCCATGACCAGACTTCATTGCGTACTGCAGCGTAGTGCCGTTGAGGTCTACTTGAATCATGTTGCGACGCGCAGCTTCCATAGCTTTCTGGATAGCAGCAGGCACTTCACGAGACTTACCACGGCCAAAACCTACACGACCCTTACCATCACCCACTACGGTCAACGCAGTGAAAGTGAAGATACGGCCGCCTTTAACGGTCTTAGCAACGCGGTTAACTTGAACCAACTTCTCGATGTAGCCTTCGTCGCGCTTTTGGTCGTTATTTGACATAACTTAGAACTCCATCCCGCCTTCACGAGCAGCATCAGCCAGTGCCTGAACACGACCGTGATACTTGAAGCCCGAACGATCGAAGGCAACTTGAGTAATGCCGGCGACTTTCGCACGCTCAGCAATCAGCAGCCCAACCTTTTTGGCCGCGTCGATGTTGCCAGTAGCAGCATCACGCAATTCTTTATCCAAAGTCGAAGCACTGGCCAAGACTTTGCCGCCGTCGGCCGAGATGACCTGGGCGTATATGTGCTGCGAGGAGCGGTAGACGCAGAGACGCACGACTTCTAGCTCGTGCATTTTCAGGCGTGCTTTGCGCGCGCGACGCAGACGGGTAACTTTTTTGTCGGTCATTTGCTAGCCCTACTTCTTCTTCGCTTCTTTACGACGGACGACTTCGTCTGCGTAACGCACACCTTTGCCTTTGTACGGCTCTGGTGGACGGAAGTCGCGGATCTCAGCGGCCACCTGACCAACCAACTGCTTATCAATACCCCGAATCAGGATATCAGTCTGGCTGGGTGTTTCAGCGGTAATGCCGGCAGGCAAGTCATATTCCACTGGGTGCGAGAAGCCTAGAGCCAGGGATAAAACTTCGCCTTTAGCTTGCGCTTTGTAACCAACACCAACCAGCTGGAGCTTACGCTCGAAGCCTTGGCTAACGCCGAGAACCATGTTGTTCACGAGTGAACGAGTGGTACCGGCCATCGCGCGAGTCTGTTGGTCGCCATTACGGGCTGCAAAACGCAGCTCGCCAGCTTCCTCAGTAACTTCAACGGACGAATGAACTTTTAGATCTAGAGTGCCCTTGGCACCCTTAACCGAAAGCTGCTGACCTGACAGTTTAACTTCAACGCCAGCGGGCAGCTTTACGGGGTTCTTAGCGACGCGAGACATGCTTATCCCCCCTTAGAACACTGTGCAAAGGACTTCGCCGCCGATACCGGCAGCACGCGCAGCACGGTCAGTCATCACACCTTTGTTGGTAGTGACGATTGACACACCAAGACCGCCACGAACCTTAGGCAGGTCACTGGCAGACTTGTACTGGCGCAGACCAGGACGGCTGACGCGCTTCACTTCTTCGATGACTGGACGGCCTTCGAAGTACTTCAGCTCGATGGTTAGCAACGGCTTGATTTCGCTGCTTACTTTAAATTCCGCGATGTAGCCTTCGTCTTTCAGGACTTTAGCTACAGCCACCTTCAAAGTGGAAGATGGCATGCTTACGACGGACTTTTCGGCCATCTGGGCATTACGGATACGAGTTAGCATGTCCGCTAACGGGTCCTGCATACTCATGGGCTAGACGCTCCTAATACAAAAAGAATTAGCCTTACGGCTAAGAGTCACCAAACCTACGACAACAAACGGCCATGGTTCGGCGAGCCGAGCATTCTATAGAATGCTCCAAAATGAAACAAGCCCCAAAAGGGGCTTGTTTCAAAATCGCTAAGCATAAGAGATGGCGCAAACCACCCCCAACACTTTAACGTGAATGACTTACCAGCTGGCTTTAACCAGACCTGGTACGTCGCCACGCATTGCTGCTTCACGCAATTTGTTACGGCCAAGGCCGAACTTGCGGTAAACACCATGCGGACGACCAGTCAGACGGCAGCGATTACGCATACGCGCAGCGCAAGCATCGCGCGGCTGCTTCTGCAAGGCTACCTGAGCTTCCCAACGCGCTTCCGGAGTGGAGTTCGGATTGGCGATGGTAGCTTTTAGCTCAGCGCGCTTTTTGGCGTACTTAGCTACCGTTAACTGACGCTTCAGCTCACGGTTTTTCATGCTCGTTTTGGCCATGTTCCTACTCCAATCAGTTACGGAACGGGAATTTGAAGGCGCGCAACAAGGCACGACCTTCATCATCGTTACGGGCAGTGGTGGTCAGAGTGATATCTAGACCGCGCAATGCGTCGATTTTGTCGTAATCGATTTCCGGGAAAATGATCTGCTCTTTAACGCCCATGCTGTAGTTACCACGACCATCGAAGGACTTGGCATTCAGGCCGCGGAAGTCGCGAACCCGAGGCAGGGAGATCGCAAGCAGGCGATCCAAGAATTCGTACATTACGTCACGGCGCAAAGTTACCTTAACGCCAATCGGCCAGCCTTCGCGAACTTTAAAGCCTGCGATGGACTTGCGAGCGTAAGTTACGACCGCTTTTTGACCGGTGATTTTTTCCAAGTCGGCTACAGCGTGCTCGATGACTTTTTTGTCGCCGATTGCTTCGCCCACACCCATGTTCAGGGTGATCTTGGTAACGCGCGGAACTTCCATCACGTTGCCCAGCTGAAGTTCTTCCTTCAACTTAGGTGCGATTTCCTTCCGGTAAATCTCTTTTAGTCGTGCCATGGTCTTCTACCTAGCAGTGTTCAAGCATCAACCGCTTTTTGGGTCGACTTGAAGACACGAATTTTCTTACCTTCTTCTACTTTGAAACCAACGCGATCTGCCTTGTTGGTTTCGCCATTGAAGATGGCTACGTTGGAGACGTGCATTGGCGCCTCCTTTTCGATGATCCCGCCAGCTACGCCCGCATTAGGGTTTGGCTTGGTATGGCGCTTAATCAGGTTGATACCACCGACGACCAAACGGTCGTCGATAACCTTAAGCACCTTACCGCGCTTGCCCTTGTCTTTGCCGGCGATGACGATGATCTCGTCGTCACGACGAATCTTTTGCATGATCGCTTCTCCTTACAGCACTTCTGGGGCGAGCGACACGATCTTCATGAACTTCTCAGTACGAAGCTCACGGGTCACAGGCCCAAAGATACGGGTGCCGATTGGCTCCTGCTTGTTATTCAAAATAACAGCAGCGTTACCGTCAAAGCGGATGATCGAGCCATCAGGACGACGAACGCCATGACGAGTACGAACAACCACAGCGGTCATCACTTGGCCTTTCTTCACCTTACCGCGAGGAATTGCTTCCTTCACGGTAACTTTGATGATGTCGCCGATGCCAGCATAACGACGATGCGAACCGCCCAGCACCTTGATGCACATAACACGGCGTGCGCCGCTGTTATCGGCCACATCGAGCATGGATTGAGTCTGAATCATATAATTTCTCCGACCCTAAGCCCTTAGACTTCCACTGCGCGAACGAGGATTTCAACCAGAGCCCAAGACTTAGTCTTGGCCACAGGGCGAGTCTCACGAATCGAGACTTTGTCGCCGATGCGGCACTGATTGGTTTCATCGTGTGCGTGCAGCTTAGTCGAACGCTTTACATATTTACCGTAGATCGGGTGCTTTACGCGACGCTCGATGAGTACGGTGATGGTCTTGTCCATCTTGTCGCTGACAACACGGCCAGTCAGCGTACGGACAGTTATTTCGGCTTCAGCCATGATTACTTACCTGCCTGCTGGTTGAGCACAGTCTTCACGCGAGCGATGTCACGCTTAACTTGCAAGAGCAGGTGAGACTGCCCCAACTGGCCAGTTGCTTTCTGCATACGCAGATTGAACTGGTCGCGCAGCAAACCGAGCAATTGCTCGTTCAGTTGCTGTGCTGATTTTTCACGAAGTTCATTCGCTTTCATCACATCACCGTCCGCTTAACAAAGGAGGTGGCGAGCGGCAGCTTAGCAGCAGCCAGGGCAAAAGCTGCCCGCGCCATCTCTTCGGAAACACCCTCGATCTCGTAGAGGACTTTGCCTGGTTGAATCTGGCAAACCCAATACTCGACACTGCCCTTACCTTTACCCATCCGAACTTCGAGTGGCTTCTTGGTTACCGGCTTATCAGGGAATACTCGAATCCAAATTTTCCCGCCACGCTTAACGTGACGAGTGAGTGCACGACGAGCGGACTCAATTTGGCGAGCGGTGAGACGACCGCGAGCAACAGCTTTCAGCGCGAACTCGCCGAAGCTGACCTTGCTACCGCGCTGAGCCAGACCACGGTTGTGGCCTGTCATCTGCTTGCGGAACTTCGTACGCTTTGGTTGCAACATTTGGCGTACCCCTTACTTAGCAGCTTTTTTACGAGGCGCTGGTGCTTGTGGTTTCAGTTCTTCTTTGAGGCCACCGATGACCTCACCTTTGAAGATCCAAACCTTCACACCGATCACACCGTAAGTGGTGTGAGCTTCGTAATTGGCATAGTCAATGTCGGCACGCAGGGTGTGCAACGGCACACGACCTTCGCGATACCACTCAGTACGAGCAATTTCAGCACCGCCCAAACGACCGCTCACTTGGATCTTGATGCCCTTGGCACCGATCCGCATGGCGTTCTGTACGGCGCGCTTAATAGCCCGACGGAACATGACACGACGCTCAAGCTGCTGAGCTACGCTCTGGGCAACAAGCATACCGTCGAGCTCCGGCTTACGGATCTCTTCGATATTGATGTGCACTGGCACACCCATTTGCTTGGTCAGTTCCTGACGCAGCTTCTCAACATCTTCGCCTTTCTTACCGATCACGATGCCTGGACGGGCAGTGTGAATGGTAATCCGCGCAGTTTGCGCAGGGCGGTGAATGTCGATACGGCTGACGGACGCGCTTTTTAATTTGTCTTGGAGATACTCGCGCACCTTCAGATCAGCGAACAAATAGTCCGCATAAGTCCGACCGCTGGCGTACCAGACGGAGGTGTGCTCCTTGACGATTCCCAGGCGTATGCCAATGGGATGTACTTTCTGACCCATCTGAGAGACTCCGTTACTAGTCAGCAACCTTGACAGTGATATGGCAAGACCGCTTGACGATACGATCAGCACGGCCTTTGGCACGTGGCATGATGCGCTTCAGCGAACGCCCTTCGTTGACGAAAACGGTGCTGACTTTAAGGTCATCAACGTCTGCGCCTTCGTTGTGCTCGGCGTTGGCTACAGCCGACTCCAGCACTTTCTTAATGATCTCGGCGGCTTTCTTACTGCTGAAAGCCAACAAGTTGAGCGCTTCGCCCACCTTTTTCCCGCGGATCTGGTCGGCGACCAAGCGGGCTTTCTGGGCAGAGATTCGAGCGCCCGACAACTTAGCGGCAACTTCCATTTCTTAACCCCTTAGCGCTTGGCTTTCTTGTCTGCAACGTGCCCGCGATAAGTGCGGGTACCAGCAAACTCGCCGAGTTTGTGGCCGACCATGTCTTCGTTCACAAGAACTGGGACATGTTGACGACCGTTATGCACAGCAATGGTCAGACCAACCATTTGCGGCAGGATCATGGAACGGCGCGACCAGGTTTTCACTGGCTTGCGATCGTTCTTTTCCATCGCCACTTCGACCTTCTTCAATAGGTGAAGATCGATAAAAGGACCTTTTTTCAGAGAACGTGGCACTGTCGTATCCCTTTATTTATTGCGACGACGGACGATCATTTTGTCAGTACGCTTGTTACCACGAGTCTTCGCGCCCTTAGTCGGGAAGCCCCACGGCGACACCGGATGACGACCACCCGAAGTACGACCTTCACCACCACCATGCGGGTGATCAACCGGGTTCATGGCAACACCACGAACTGTAGGTCGAATACCACGCCAGCGATTTGCACCGGCTTTACCCAGCGAACGCAGGCTGTGCTCGGAGTTCGAGACTTCGCCCAAGGTCGCACGGCATTCGCAGAGGATTTTGCGCATTTCGCCGGAGCGTAGACGCAAAGTCACGTAGGCACCTTCACGAGCGATCAACTGTGCCGAGGCACCAGCGGAACGAGCGATTTGCGCACCCTTGCCTGGCTTCATCTCAATACCGTGAACCGTGCTACCTACTGGCATGTTGCGCAGTGGTAGTTGGTTGCCCGGCTTGATTGGCGCCAAAGCACCTGCAACAAGCTGGTCGCCAGCACTAACGCCTTTAGGGGCGAGAATGTAGCGGCGCTCACCGTCTGCGTACAACATCAAAGCGATGTGTGCGGTACGGTTTGGATCGTATTCAATACGCTCAACAGTGGCTGGAATGCCATCTTTGTCGTTGCGACGGAAATCGACCATACGGTAGTGCTGCTTGTGGCCACCACCAATGTGACGAGTGGTAATACGACCGTTGTTGTTACGACCACCAGTCTTCGATTTTTTCTCGAGCAGCGGTGCGTGAGGAGCGCCTTTATGCAGCTCCTGGTTGACCACCTTGACCACAAAGCGGCGGCCAGGGGAAGTCGGTTTGCATTTAACAATAGCCATGATGCATCCCCTCCTTACTCAGCACTGCTGCTGAAATCGAGATCTTGGCCTGGCTGAAGGGAGATAACTGCCTTCTTCCAGTCGTTACGCTTGCCCACGCCGCGAGCGGTGCGCTTGCTCTTACCCAGAACATTCAGGGTAGTAACACGCTCAACCTTCACGCTGAACAGGCTTTCAACGGCCTTCTTGATTTCAAGCTTGGTTGCATCAGTTGCAACCTTGAAAACAAATTGACCATTCTTATCGGCCAATACCGTGGCCTTCTCGGAGACGTGCGGGCCAAGTAGAACTTTAAATACGCGTTCCTGGTTCATCCCAGCAGCTCCTCGAATTTCTTCACGGCCGACACGGTGATCAACACCTTGTCGTATGCGATCAGACTAACTGGATCGGAACCCTGAACATCACGCACTTCAACATGCGGAAGGTTACGAGCAGCCAGATACAGATTTTCGTCGATTGAATCAGACACGATGAGGACATTGGTTAGACCCATGCCATTCAACTTATCCAACAGAACCTTAGTTTTCGGGCCTTCGACGGCGAAGTCTTGAACCACTACTAGACGATCCGAACGAACCAACTCAGAGAGGATGGAGCGCAAAGCTGCGCGGTACATCTTCTTGTTCAGCTTCTGAGAGTGATCCTGTGGACGTGCAGCGAAAGTTACGCCACCGCCGCGCCAAATCGGGCTACGAATAGTACCAGCACGAGCACGGCCAGTACCCTTCTGACGCCAAGGGCGCTTACCGCCACCGGATACGTCGGAACGAGTTTTTTGCTGCTTGCTGCCCTGACGACCGCCAGCCATATAGGCTACGACTGCCTGGTGCACCAGAGTCTCGTTGTAATCACCGCCGAAAGTCAGCTCGGATACTTCGATCGCCTGAGCGTCATTTACATTTAATTGCATGTCAGCTTCCCCTTAACCGCGAGCCTTGGCTGCCGGACGCACAATAAGATTGCCGCCAGGAGCACCAGGAACAGCACCCTTAACCAGCAACACATTGCGTTCAACGTCCACGCGTACCACTTCGAGGGATTGCACGGTCACGCGCTCAGCGCCCATATGACCGGCCATCTTTTTGCCCTTGAATACACGACCAGGAGTCTGGCACTGGCCGATAGATCCAGGAGCACGGTGGGATACAGAGTTACCGTGGGTGTTGTCCTGACCGCGGAAGTTCCAACGCTTAATGCAACCTTGGAAGCCTTTACCTTTGGACTGACCAGTAACATCTACCATCTGGCCCGCTTGGAAAAGATCTGCAGTGATCAGATCGCCAGCTTGGTATTCGCCCTCTTCAAGACGGAATTCCCAAACACCGCGACCAGCAGCAACGTTCGCCTTAGCGAAGTGACCAGCTTGAGCAGCTGTGACGCGCGAAGCACGACGAACACCGACAGTAACTTGCACTGCGCGATAGCCATCAGTTTCGACTGTTTTGAACTGAGTGACGCGATTCGGCTCGATCTCAATGACCGTAACCGGAATGGAGACACCTTCTTCGGTGAAAACACGGGTCATACCGCATTTACGACCGACTAAACCAATAGTCATGTTGTAAACCTCATGAGTGTACGGGGCTCTCACCCGCTATGGCCGCCCATTGCAGAGCGTTACACGACTAAAACCTAAACGGTCTTAGCCGAGGCTGATCTGTACTTCCACGCCAGCCGCAAGATCGAGCTTCATCAAAGCATCAACGGTTTTATCCGTTGGCTGAATGATGTCTAGCACGCGCTTATGAGTGCGGATTTCATACTGGTCGCGCGCGTCTTTGTTGACGTGCGGAGAAACCAGAACAGTAAACCGCTCTTTGCGAGTTGGTAGTGGAATTGGACCACGAACCTGTGCACCAGTACGTTTCGCGGTTTCCACGATTTCCTGGGTGGACTGATCGATTAGGCGATGATCAAAAGCCTTCAATCGAATCCGGATTTGCTGATTTTGCATTGCCTAGACTCCAATTTGCCTTTCGCACCGAGCGCAATACGCCCGATAAAAGGAGGCGCAATTGTACGGATGCACCCACAGGGTGTCAATAAATGTTCAACAAATAGAAAAGGGCCCCCTAAGGGACCCTTTTCTACCAGCAGATCTATCGATTATTCGAAGATCTTGGCAACCACGCCAGCACCAACGGTACGGCCGCCTTCGCGAATCGCGAAACGCAGACCGTCTTCCATGGCGATCGACTTGATC
>JAIETJ010000035.1 GCA_019745275.1 Pseudomonadaceae bacterium
AATCGCTCGGCGGCCTAGACAAGCTAATCGAGGAGTTCAAGAAACGTCTCGAAGAGCAAAAAGAACGCCACGCAGGCGGTAATAAGTGGATCGGCACCGGCGGCACCAGCCCGTTCGGCTCCGGCGGTTATAACCCAGAAGGCGTGCGCGTCGGCGATGCCGGCAAGCGTCAGGGCAAGGCAGTTAAAGTCTGGGATCAGCGCGACTACAAAAACCTCGATGACTCCGTCGAGCTGGGCACCCGCAACATCAAGGTCGCCCTGCGCCGCCTGCGCAAATTTGCCCGTGAAGGCGCGGCAGAAGAATTCGATCTGGGCGGCACCATCGACCACACCGCCAAAGACGGCGGCTTGCTGAATATCCAAATGCGTCCGGAGCGACGTAACAAGGTCAAACTGCTGATCTTGTTTGATATCGGCGGCTCGATGGATGCCCACGTTAAAGTCTGCGAGGAGCTGTTCTCGGCGTGCAAAACCGAGTTTAAGCACCTTGAGTACTACTACTTCCACAACTGCGTGTACGAGTCGGTGTGGAAGAACAATCTGCGGCGTACTTCGGAGCGTTTCAGCACCTTGGATTTGCTGCACAAGTACGGCGCCGACTACAAGGTCGTATTCGTTGGCGATGCGGCCATGGCCCCGTATGAAATCACCCAAGCCGGCGGCAGCGTCGAGCATTGGAACGAGGAGCCGGGCTACCAGTGGATCAAGCGCTTTATGGCTAAGTATAAAAAACTTATCTGGATCAACCCCTACCCCAAGGACACCTGGAACTACACCGCCTCCACCAACATCATGCGCGAACTGGTCGAAGACCAGATGTACCCCCTGACCCTCACCGGGCTGGAAGAAGGCATGAAGTTTCTCTCCAAATAAAAACGGGCCGCAACAGACTGTGTGAAAACTACTGCACTCGGTTATGCGGCGTTAAAAACAGGCTCAAAATGCTCATTTACAACACGTAAACTGCGCTTTTTCGCCTGCTTTTGCCTTGCCTAACCTTCGCTCGCTACGTTTTCACACAGTCTGGCAAGGCCCGTTGTTTATTGTCACGCAAGGCTTAATGCCGATGCCGCGCCTGGACTTGTTTAGTCCGGCCAAGGCCGAGCATAAAGCCGAACATCACCAGCAGTATTTCCACAAACCAGGCTAAGAGCAGCGCGCAGCTTAAACCCCAGGCGATGGCTTCTGGTGCCAGCAGCACCTGATAGCGATAACCCTTATAGGTTTCCTGCAGCAGTTGTTGGTCGGCGGCGCTCACTAGGTGCAAGACTTGTTTGTACCAAGGCCCTTGCATAGCCCACCACTCAGCCTCAAGTAAGCTGTCACGTTGCACCAAGGTGGCGACACTCTGGGCATCGCTGCGCATCACCGGGTCATCGCTGACGCGGTAGTGCGCCACCAAGGCCTCCAAATCGCCCTTAAAGAACTTCTTCGCGGTAACGCGAAACCCCTCCAAACTCTGCAAGGCTTCGCTGCGGTGAGCGTCCAGACGTTGGCTGTAATCGGTGATAAACCCCGGCACCTGTACCCCGACCAGCAAACCAAAACCAAACAGCGCTGAACGCAGGTAACTTTTGAACATCAATTTCTCCTTAATGGGGCCGACGGGGATGCGAGCTACACCCGGCCTTGGGCGATGCATTCACCGCCGCGCCACAACATCCATTCGCCGGGCTGGTATTGCGTCCACAGTTCGTTACTGGTTAGGGCTTCGGTGGCCAGCAAGGTAACCACATCATTAGGCGTGGTTTGCGCTTGGAAATCCACGCTCAACTGCGCATCTTTCAAACAGGCCGGGCCAAAAGGTGCGCGGCGAGTGATATAGGCCAGCTTGGTCGAACAGAAGCTGAACAACCAATCGCCATCACTGAGCAGGCAATTGAATACCCCGCGCTGATGGTACTCAGCGCAACTGGCCACCAGCACCGGCAGCAACACATCGACAGGGACAGGCTCAGGGCAAGCCAGACGCAATTTATTCAGCAAGGTGCACAAGGCCGCCTCGCTGTCGGTGTCGCCAACGGGCCGATAAAAGCCGCTGCACGCAACAAAGTCGGGCAACTGACCGTTATGCGCAAAGCACCAGTTACGACCCCAGAGTTCGCGCACAAAAGGATGGGTATTAGCCAGATTCACAGCACCGACATTGGCCTGGCGAATGTGGCCGATAACGGTCTGGCTCTTGATCGGATAGCGCTGCAGCAACCGGGCAACTTCGCTGTCGACACTCGCCGCTGGGTCTTGAAACAAGCGCAGGCCGCGCCCTTCGTAAAAACCAATGCCCCAACCATCGCGGTGCGGGCCGGTGCCGCCGCCGCGCTGCATCAAGCCGGTAAAACTGAACACAATATCGGTGGGCACATTGGCGCTCATGCCGAGCAGCTCACACATCAGTCAGGCTCCTTTAACAGCGTGCCACGCGGCGAAGTTGGTAAATCTAACCAGATTGCTTACAAGCGCGGCTCAATCCGCACCCGCCCATCGCCACGCGACTCAATTGTGCTGTCGACATACATGGGTCTATGAGCCGGCGCAGGCTGCTGCATGATCTCGCGCAAGGTCGGTTCATCCTCAGCATTGGCCGCTTCACGTTGCGCACGGCGGCTTTTGCTCATGCTCTCGAATGGCCAGCGAATCAGCGCAAACAGCAGGTACGCGGCGAAGGCCAGCATGGCATACAGACTTAAATCAGCCACTGCACGCCAGGCGTTATTGCCGACTTTAAACAGTAAGTCCAACGCGGTAATCGCCACCGCCGGGGCAAACTGATCCTTGGCCGGATCAACCAGAGTGGGGGCAAACAACAGCACGGCCATCAACACCCGTAGGGGCTCGCGCAGCCAACGCCACATCCAACGGGTGATGCGCCAGCCGACCAGCAAACAACCTAAGGCCGCCGCGCCGTACAGGGCTAATGCAAGCTGATAGTCGTGTTCATTCATGCGCGTGGATGGCCGGACTGGCAAAAGGGCGCTTATGATACCGGCTTTTAGCCGCGTCGGCGTCCCCCCGCCGTCGGCCACCACCTCCCGCCCCTTGAGAACACTCCCATGTCGTCTGCCCCGCTCGCCCAGCGCACCCAAACCGTCGATCCTTATGCCTGGCTTGAGCAACGCGACGAGCCCGAGGTGCTGGCCTATTTGCGTGCCGAAAACGATTACCTAGAACAACAACTGGCCGCCCAGAGCGAGTTGCGCGAAAACCTGTTTAACGAGATTAAAGGTCGCATGCTCGAAACCGACCTGTCGCTGCCATCGCCGTGGGGGCCGTGGTTGTACTACCAACGCACCACCGCTGGCGATGAATACCCACGGCATTACCGCTGCCCGCGCCCCACCGATGACTCGCTGACGGTGGATGTCGAGCAAGAGCAATTGCTGCTCGACCCGAATGCCTTGGCGGACGGTGGTTTTATCGCCCTCGGTGCTTTTAGCGTGAGCCCCGACCATCGCTGGCTCGGCTACAGCCTGGACATTAGCGGCGATGAGATTTACCAACTGTACGTCAAAGACCTACTCAGCGGCGCGCTCACCGCCCTGCCCTTCGACGATTGCGACGGCAGCCTGACCTGGGCCAACGACAGCCAAACCCTGTTCTTTGCCGAACTGGACGACACCCAGCGGCCGCATAAGCTGTATCGCCATCGTTTGGGCGATGACGGCGCCGAGTTAGTCTTTGAGGAAACAGACGGACGTTTTTTCCTCAATTGCTACCGCGCCAGCTCTGAGCGCCAATTAGTGCTGCTGCTGGGCAGCAAAACCACCAGCGAAACTTGGGTGCTGGATGCCGACACCCCACTGGAGGCGTTTCGCTGCTTGGCCGCCCGTGCGGATGACCACGAATATTACGTCGATCACGGTCAGTTGGATGGCCAGTGGAGCTGGTTGATCCGCAGCAATCAAAGCGGTATCAACTTCGCGCTTTACGCGGTGCAAGACGACCAAGCCAGCCAGCGCTGCGACTGGCGCGAATTAATCGCCCATGATCCGGCGGTGATGCTCGAAGGCCTCAGCGTCAATGCCCAAGGCTATGTGCTCAGCCTGCGTGAAGCGGGCCTGCCGATGATTCAAATTCATCCACAGGGCTTGCCGAGCTATCGGGTGCAACTGCCGGACGCCGCCTACAGTTTGTCGGTGCAGGACACGCTAGAGTTTGCCAGCCCAGTGATTCGTCTGCGTTACGAGGCGCTGAATCGCCCGGCGCAAATTCGCCAACTGACCTTGGCCAGCGGCGCGCAAAGCGTGCTGAAAGAAACCCCAGTGCTTGGCCCCTTCAATGCCGACGCCTATGTCAGCCAACGACTATGGGCCACCGCTAGCGACGGCAGCCAAATCCCCATCAGTGTGGTGGCCAAACGCGAGGTGCTCGGCCAACCGGCACCGCTGTATCTATACGGCTACGGTGCCTACGGTGAGTGCCTCGACCCATGGTTTTCCCATGCCCGCTTAAGCCTGCTGGAGCGCGGCTTCGTGTTTGCCATCGCCCATGTACGCGGCGGCGGCGAGCTGGGCGAAGCCTGGTACCGCGCGGGCAAACTGGAACACAAGCACAACAGCTTTAGCGACTTTATCGCGGTCGCCGAACACCTGATTGACAGCGGCTACACCCGCTCCGCGCAACTGGCCATCAGCGGCGGCAGCGCCGGCGGTTTATTGATCGGCGCGGTGCTCAATCAGCGTCCCGAACTGTTCGCTGCAGCGATTGCCGAAGTGCCCTTCGTCGATGTGCTCAACACCATGCAAAAACCTGATCTGCCGTTGACGATTACCGAGTACGACGAATGGGGCGACCCAACCGACCCAGCGGTTTACGCACGCATCCAGGCCTACGCGCCCTATGAAAACGTAGTCGCCCAAGCCTACCCGGCCATGCTGGTGGTGGCCGGTTATAACGACAGCCGCGTGCAATATTGGGAAGCCGCTAAATGGGTGGCCAAGCTGCGTGCGAGTAAAACCGACGCGAATTTACTGTTACTAAAAACCGACCTCGACGCCGGCCATGGCGGCATGAGCGGCCGCTACCAAGGGCTTAAAGATGTGGCGTTGGAGTACAGCTTTTTGTTTAAAGAACTGGCAATTAGTGCCCCTCTAAAGCTAAATCAACACTGAGTTCCATGACTTTTCACAATGGCGCGCGCGGGCTGAGTCAGACCGAACACGCGTCATCCTTTAGCCTAATATGGACGCCCGGCCGCATGATAAAATTTATTGGTAAAAAAGCTCTCGTTCTTAGCATGCTGCTAACTCTGGCGGGCTGCAGCAGCCCCGGATACTTCGAGCCACAAGCACCTAGCAACGATTACAGCATGCTCTATTTGTACCGCCCCAAGGCCAACAACCCCGGGATGCAACCCTTGCGCATGTCCTATCCGGACATTCAAATTGATGGCCAGAGCGTCGGCCAATTGAAGTTCAACACCCATATGGGCCTTGGTCTTACCCCAGGAAAACACCATATTCGCGTTACTGGCTTAAGCAAAAAAGCTGACTGGGAGCCACGCGACATTGAGCAAGATTTCAGCATTAGCCCTGGCGAGATCAAATACCTAAAACTCGATGTGCAGTTCAACCTTCGCGAGATGAACCTGGGCCAGCCGGCACCCAATTATTCAATTTTTCTGACGCCGATACGCAGCGAAGATGCGCTTTACGAAATTCGTGACACCTCCCCCATCAACTGAGAAACGACCCCGATGAAATTGAGCCCTATCACGTTAACCAAACTGACCTTACTGAGCCTGAGCTCGGCGTTACTGCTGGCCTGCACCACAGCCCCCAGCAATGATGTGCTGCAGAGCAAAAGCCAAAGCACTAGCGTTTTTGTCGAGGGCAAGCCGGGCGGTGCATTTAGCGAAGTTGAAAAGATCAGCGCGACTGTTATCGCGATTGACTACAAGACCCGCAACGTCACGCTCAAAGATGCGCAAGGTAATCAACGCACGGTTGTCGCTGGCCCTGACGTAGCGAACCTAGATCAGGTAAAAGTCCGCGACCAAGTCCACATCGTTGCCGCACTAGAAACCGTAATTTATCTGCAAGAGCATGGGCAGACAGCTAAAGATGGTGCCGCAAACATCGCCCTAAGCAGCGGCGGCAACGATGTCGGCTTAATTAAGGCATCCAGTGAGCAATCTATTGCCGTGGTTACGGCGGTACATCCAACCCAACACCAAGTCACGTTGCTGTTCCCAGATAACCACAGCAAAACCCTGCCGGTGCGCAAAGATGTCGCTATCAGCGCCGCCGACATTGGCAAAAAAGTAGTCATCAACGTCACCCGCGCGATGGCGATCACCGTCGAAAAACGCTGATTCACCCCCACCCTGTTTGAGCCTAGGTAGCGCACAGGCTCAAACAGGGTGGCTGAGTGGCATTGCTTAGAGCCTAAAGTCAGCGCAGGGTTGGCGCAGCCGAAAGACTGCCCGGCGGGCCAAAGCACATAGCCGTCAGTGCTTCACATTCATGGTTATGACCGCAGTAAACACCTTCAGCCCTTCCACGTCGTAGGCCGCCACCGGCACGTCAAGATTGCCGGGCTGTGTCCAGTCCACTGCATCTGCCTCGGTCACGACCCGAATATCGCTCTTGGCTTTGGCTAGGTATTGCACCGTCATGCCCACCGGCAACCAACGGGCGCCGGTTGGGATCGATACATCGGTGCAGGTGCCGGCCACCAGTTCGGCGCCATTGCACAGGGCGATCGCGTGCACGGTGCCGATATGATTTTGCACTTTGCGCTGGTTACGAATCAGCACTTCCGCAAAGCCCGGACGCAAGTCAATAAACAGCGGGTCAATGCTGCTAAAAAATGGCGCTAGCCCGGCAATACCGCTGGAGAATTTTTCTGCGCCCAGTTGCTGGTACATCATTAGTGACTGACTCATTGGCTTGACTCCTCGGTGAAATTTACGCGCATGGCGTGGTTTAAGAAACGCGCCACTATGGCCAGCTCCGCATCGGTGAAACCTTGTTGCAACTGCCGATTGATCACCCCCATCAGCGGTTGCGCTTGCGCCACTACTGCTGCGCCCCGCTCACTCAGATGTAAACGACTGGCGCGGCCATCCGCGGCGCATGGCTGACGAACGATTAAGTCATTGTCTTGCAGACGACTGACCAAACCGGTGACCGCCGAATTTTTCAGCTGCAGCAATTGACTCAACTCTTTGAGCTGACAGCCATCGGCACTCTTAATGGCAAACAAGGCCATCACCTGAGTGCCGGTAACCTCCAGCTTGGCCGCCATTAATTGGTCGGCAGATCGAAATATGTTCTGCCGGGCTTGGGCCAGCAGGTGGAAAAAACGCGTTTTCATTGCAATAACCTAAAAATTGATACGCATGCGGATTAAATTACTACGCATGCGTAGCTGAATCCAGAATTATTACCGGGCTGCGCTTCACAGCCGACGAGCGGATAATTCAAGGTAAACTGCTCGCCCTTGCCGCGCCGCCCGCCTAACTTCCCACCGAGAACGCCATGAAGCGCTTTGTCCTGCTCGACACCGCCCCAATCCCCAACAACGGCGGCGCGTTATGCCTATTCGAGTACGGCGAGGATTTTGTCATCAAGATTCAAGGCGGCGACGGCGGTCAGTTGATGAACACCCGCATGCATGGTTCGGAAGACGCACTGGCGGAAATACCCTGCAAGCGCATCGCTGGGCGCCCCGCACCACGCGCGTTGATCGGCGGTCTGGGGATGGGTTTTACCCTGGCCTCGGCGCTTAAGCACATCGGTAAAAACGGTCAGGTAGTGGTCGCCGAACTGGTGGCTGGAGTAATCGAGTGGAATCGCGGCCCGCTGGGGGAGAAATCCGGCCGGCCGCTGCTCGACCCGCGCACCGAGATCCGCCTGGTCGACGTGGCCGAAGTGCTGCCCGCCGAACCGCTGGGTTTTGACACCATCATGCTGGATGTCGATAACGGTCCCGAAGGCTTGACGCAAAAAGGCAACAGTTGGCTGTATTCGATGGCCGGCTTACACGCCTGTCATCGGGCGCTGCGGCCAGGCGGCATCTTGGCGGTATGGTCGGCGGGGGCCGATCGCAAGTTCGCCGAGAAAGTCGCTAAAGCCAATTTTAAAGTCGAAGAAGTACAGGTCTATGCCCACGGTAACAAAGGCGCAAAACACACCCTGTGGATTGCCACCAAACGTAAGGCGGATTAACCGCGCAGCGGCGTACCGCCAGCGGCACTTGCTCCGCCAGCAAGCGCAGCAAGGCTTTAGCCGCAACCCAGAAAGCATTAAGCTTTAGTGCATGATTTGACGATTTAACAGGTGAGCACATGAGCACAGAAAAATCCGCGGCAACCCTTAAGACCGACCGTATCATCGCCGAAGCTCAGCGCTCGCGCGAAGACGGCTACCGCGACAAAGCCCTGAAGATGTATCCGCACGTCTGTGGCCGTTGCAGCCGCGAGTTTGCCGGCAAGCGCCTGAGCGAGCTGACCGTGCATCACCGTGACCACAACCACGACAACAACCCACAAGACGGTTCCAACTGGGAACTGCTGTGCCTGTTTTGCCACGACAACGAACACTCGCGTTACACCGACCAGCAATACTTCGCCGAAGGCTCGACCGCCAGCCCACAGGGGCCAAAATCGACCCATAAAGCCTTCGCCGATCTGGCTGCGCTGCTGAAAAGCAAAGAGTAAGCAGCTGACAGCAGTTCGCAACATGAGCTGAGAGGCGCAGGTCGATAGCTCGCGCTTTTGCTTGGCCTGACGGCTACCGCCGAGCGCACGCGCATCCTCCGAGGTTGCGCTTAGGCCATAACCGCCCAGTTTAATCACCGTTTCTAAGAGCACCTGCCCGTGGCCAACAGACGCTACAGCTGCATCGGTTTATATAACCCAAAATCCCCTGAAAACGTCGGCTCGGTAATGCGCGCCGCCGGCTGTTATGGGGTTAATTCGGTGTTCTACACCGGCACGCGCTACGACCGCGCGCAGGAATTCATCACCGACACCAAGAAGGTTTATCAGGATATTCCGCTGATCGGCATCGATGACCTGCAAAAAATCATTCCGCAGGGCTGCACCCCAGTGGCCGTGGAAATGGTCGATGGCGCTCGCCCGTTAACCGAGTACACCCACCCAGACCGCGCTATTTACATCTTCGGCCCAGAAGACGGCTCGCTGGGCAAAGACGTGCTGGAATGGTGCGAAGACGTAATCTACATCCCCACCAATGGCTGCATGAACCTCGCTGCCACCGTTAACGTAGTGCTCTACGACCGCATGGCCAAGGGCCTGAACACTAAATCAGGGCCCAAGTTTGCGCCCTAGAGGTCTAGTTCTGCGATGGTTTGAGCAAGCCTTTAAAGCTCGCCCAGCTAGACTTACTAAAACGACGCTTTAAGCGTTGTTTTAGTCTTCGGCAAACGCAGCAGTTTGCTGTCGAGCACCTTTGATCGTTTACCCAGCAGGCTCTCGCTGAGCTGGATAAAGCTCTCGGTGTTGACCTTGTCCATGCGCATCAAGCCTTGGGCGACGTCATCGAGGGAGTTCTTACCGTCACTGCCCTGACGAATTTCTTGGTCTAGCTCCTGCAACAACACCACAGCACGTGCGGTGACTGCGCCGGTGCTGTGTTCGCCGCGCAAGTTGTTGACCTTGCTGCTCCACAGGGTGAGTTTTTTGCGCACCTGTTGGTAGCGCTGTTCACTCATACCGCCGGCACGCCGGAGTAATTCGATGGCGTAATACTCGGCAATGCCCTCGCTGATCCAATCACTCTCATCCACGTCGTGAATGCCACTGAGCACGTGCACCAATTCATGCAGTAAAGAGCTGGTGCCGTTTTCACTCACCAGCGGTCGCTCGGCATGCATAAATAGCGAGTTAGGCGCCGACAAACCGCCGCGCCACATAGGATCACCGGCGCTAACCAACAACAGCTTTGCTGGGTCACGGGGGAACACCTTGCTGGCGTGCGGCCAAACGAAGGTCAGTAAGGTCAAGGCATCCATACGGCGCATGCCGGAGCCGATGGGCGCGGCGATGGTCACATCGGTTTGCCCCAAACGAGTGCGCCGGGTGCCGATTTTGCCGGCCAAGATCCAGCCCGTAGGGCGATCAAAAGCCTGCGCGGGATTGTTAATCCGAAAGCGATTTTTACCGATCCGCGGCCAGCCGGTTTCAACGCCCGTCCAGCCGTCGGGCAAGGTAAATTGTAAACGGGCGACTAACTCGACTTTATCGTCAGGGCTAAAGTCGGCGGGAGGTATCAGGTCGTCACCGCGCAGCAACGCCCAGTCGGGGGTGATCCGCGCCGAATAAGCGCCTGTATCCTTTTGCTGATCGATGCGCACCCGATAACTAAGGCTGGCTTGGCCGCTGGCCGGCTGCCAAATACCGTGACCTTGGCCGTCTTCACGCCATTGGCCATCGGCTTTAAACGCCGAGTACTGGGCAGTTTTCGGCAGGAAGAACTTTATCTCTTGGAGCCGCTCACCGTTGCCTAGGGTCACCTGCACCCGTGCTTCCTGAGTGGCGGGTAAAAACTCGACCTGATAGTCCAGGGTGACTTTTTTCGCAGCCCACAAGGGTGTGCTCAGCAAGAGTAAACAAGCAGCCAAACACAGGCGACAAACCATAGACATGCGCAGCGATCCTTTGTGTGCGAGTGAATTTAGCGCGGCGAGTAACAACCGCAAGAGGTCCGAAAATCCGCATTTAACCGGAGCGGAAAATTAAATAATCTTCCCAGTCATCTTCAGCCACGCTGTTTTCGCTAAGCATGCGCCCGGCTTGTGAGATGCGCTCACGGTGCACCGCCGCCAAGTCGCCGCTGACCAGATGGTGCCAAGCGGGCAAGTCTTGCCCCTGAGCCAGCAAACGATACGCACAGGTGGGCGGCAACCATTGAAAGCTGTCGGCCTGTGCGGCGGTTAACTGGATGCAGTCAGGAACGAAGGTGCGTCGGTTCGGATAATCGCTGCAACGACAGCTGTCCAGATCAAGCAATTTGCAGGCGATCCGGGTGTAGTAAACGCTGCCGTCGTCTTCATCTTCAAGCTTTTGCAGGCAGCACAAACCGCAGCCGTCGCACAGCGACTCCCACTCCTGGCTATCGAGTTGCGCGAGGGTTTTACGTTTCCAGAAAGGCGCGACGCTGGCGGTCATAACTACACACTGAGTTCTACAAAAGGCCGGCAGTTTAGCAGCCGGGCTGACTTAACGCTGGTAACCCCGACCAGTCACTGCGCGGCCTATAACACCCCAACTACAGCACGCCTGCGCACGGCTATAGCGGCAGTGCGTAGGACGTGCCTGGCTTACATCGGGTCGTTGCGGCGCAGCAGTTCTTCCGGCAGGTGTTCGATGTACTCATCTTCCGCCGGCGGCATTTGCAGGTGATAGCCCTGACTTTCTAGGTTGGCCAAGACCACGGCGATGTCTTCACGGGCCAATTGCCGCTCAGGGGTAAGCACCAAGTCGAAGGTATGAATAGGCACGCCAAACGCCACCAGCAGGCTCTCAGGCACGCGTTTGAGCGCCTCGCTGCGCTCGACATACAGGTACATTTCGTTCTTGCGTGGGCTTTTGTAGATGGAGCAAATACGTTTCATGCAGTTTCCTTAGCCAGCAGCGTCAGCAATGCTTGGCCCATGAGTTCACGACGCCAGCCCCGGAGGGAATCTGGCAATTGATAAGGGCCGTGGGGATAGCCAGTTTTCAACAAAGCATCCAGGGTTTTCTTGCGTAACATCAGTTCTTGCGCCATGTCCAAACGTTCGGCCTCAGCCAAGCCGTAGGCACGCAGTTTTTTCAGCAGCGCGCTGGCTTCGATCGGCAACGGCTCGGGCAGCCGAGGGGGCCACTGCGCTTGGGGCAAAGCAGCCGCCTGATGGATGATCTGCAGTAGGGTTTCACCATCGTGACGCACGGTACGCGGATGCATTTCTTCGATACGCGACAAACTGGTGAGGTTATCCGGCTGAGTGTGCGCCAGCGGCCAGAGAGTGTGATCGCGCAAAATATGATTGCGTGGTTTGTTCCGCGCACGCGCCTCACGTTCGCGCCAGGCACAGAGTTCGCGCAGCACCGCCAACTCGGCAGGGGCTAGTTTCCAAGCCAGTTTAGCCTCGCGATAAGCCTCTTCGGGCAGCACCTCGCGGTGCATATTGCTCACCAACTCGGCGCCATCTTCCAGCACGCGAGTGGTTTTCTCGGCCGACAGCTTGGGCGCCAAGCGCCGATAAACCTCGGCCAGATGCACAGCATCTTCGGCTGCATAGCTGATTTGCGTGTCAGTCAGTGGCCGCTGTAACCAGTCTGAGCGAGTCTCGCCCTTGGGTAAGTCGATGCCCAACACCGCCGACACCAAGCGCGAATAGCCCATGGAGAAGCCCATATTTAGGTAGGCGGCGGCTAGTTGGGTGTCAAACAGCGGTGCCGGCATGCTGCCAGTCAGGCGCAGCAATACTTCCAGATCCTCGCTGCAGGCGTGCAGCACTTTGAGCACCTTGGGGTTGGCCAACAAGGCAGCAAATGGCTGCCAGTTGCTGATCAACAAGGGATCGACTAAAAACGCCCGCTCACCGTCGCCGACCTGTACCAAACCGGCCAAGGGGTAAAAGGTGTCGACCCGCATAAACTCGGTATCTAGGGCTATAAAGGGCAGTTCTTGCCACTCGGCGCAGTACAGCGCCAGGCTCGCGTCGTCGCGAATCCACAGAATATCAATGGCCACACAGCTCTCCCTTAAACACAGCGGCCGCGATCCTGCCGGCCATAATGCGCGGCAGTATATATCGCCAGCGCTGCCAGCCGGCGGTTTCACGCACAACTGGCGGCGCTGCGCGCAACACAGTCGAGTTAGTTTTTGCCTACAACCGGCTGGGCAAGGCTTTGGGCGGCCAACTGCACGGCGGCACTGGCTTCTAGGCGGGCTTTTTCACTGCGCAGAAATTTGCGCATACCCTGTAGGTCGGCGATTTTAGCCTCCACTTCCAAGAGTTTTTTCCCCACCAGCAACGCGCCTTGGGCGCAGTCGATTTGCTGGTCGCGCTGCGCGTGGAGAATTTCGCCAATTTCACTCAGAGAAAAACCCATGCCCTGCGCCTGCTGAATAAAGGCCATATCGGTCAGGCTGCGGGCGCTGTACTCGCGGTAATTATTGCCTTGGCGCTGTACGCTGAGTAAGCCGAGACTCTCGTAATAACGCAAGGTATGCCGACTGGCACCGCTTTTTTGCTCTAGTTCACCGATGCGCATAAAAACCTCTTGACTGTCGAGTATGCTCGACAGTTTAGCCTGTTCTGGTCATCTACTTATTGAGTATTGAACATGCGCGAAGAATGCTTTGTTACCGGCGGTACTGGCTATATCGGCCAGCATTTATTGGCCCAACTGACCGCTAAGGGACATCCGGTTAGCGTGCTAATGCGCAAGCCCGAAGGTTTGCCGGCACTGCAGCAGTTGGTCAACCAACATGGCGGCGATGGCAGCCTGCTCAGCGCGGTGGCCGGTGATCTGGCCAAGCCTGAATTAGGCCTGAGCGCCGAAGCCTTGCTGCAGGTGCAGCGCGCCAAGGTGGTGTTTCACTTAGGTGCGCATTTTGCCTGGGGTTTAAGCCTTGAGCAGGCGCGGGCCGTGACGGTCAATGGTGCGGTGCGTGTTGCCCAGTTAGCCGCCAAACACGGCAGTCGTTTACTGATGCTCAGCGGTTTTATGCTGGAGAATCACGCCCATCTGCGCCGTGTCGGCGTCGATCTCGAGCAGCCACAGCGTACCGATTGGCCCGCCGTCTATCGCCGTGTCGGCGGTTATGAGGGCAGCAAACTGGAAGCGCATTTTAAGGTGCTCGAGTGCATGCGGGCGCTCGGCGGCGAACTGACCATTGTCCATCCGGCCACGGTCTGCGGTCATAGCCAAACCGGTCACATTTTGCCGGCGCAGCCCTTGGCCGAGCTGATCAGTAATTTAGCCAGCGGCAAACTCAGCGCCATTCCCGGCACTGCGCAACATTGGTTGCCGCTGGTGACGGTGGATTTTTTAGTCGCGCTAATGATCGCGGCCGCGCTTGACCCGAGCCAAGTGGGCCAGCAAATTCTCGCCTTAGATGAGCACACGCCGAATCTGCCAGGCATGCTGGGCGTGCTCGCCGAGCGGTTAAAACTAAAACCACCACGGCGTTTTATGCCCATCGGCGTGCTGCGTTGGCTGCTAAAAATCCCCGGTTTACCCAAGCTGTTGAGCACCAGCCCCGAGTCGCTGGATTTTATCCAAACCACCCGCTTTGACACCTCGGCGACGAAAGCCTTGGCACTCAAGTATCAGCTGCGTTGGCCTGATATTACTCAGGCCATGCAGACCACTGTGACGTATCTTGCGCGTTAATTAGTGCCGGTTATTCATGCCTTGCTCGCGCCCAGCGGCCGCTTTATTCTGCCGTTGCAGCGCGACTCGCAGTCGTCACTCAGACTCATCAAAGGAATGTTATGAAAAAGCTACTGGGCTTTATCGCCCTACTGATTGCCGCTGCGGCGGGTTACTTAATTATCACCCCCAGCCCGATAGACCCGCTGGCGTGGGACGCGCCCGTGGCGCCGGCCATGAGCGGCGTGTTAGCGGTGAATAACGACCTGCAAGGTGCCGAGCTTCTGGCCCAAGGTCAGCTGAACGGCCCGGAAGACACCGCCGTCGACGCCCAAGGCCGGGTATACGGAGGGCTGCAGAACGGCAAAATTGTGCGTATTGGCAAAGATGGCGGCGTCAGCACGTTCGCCGACACCCAAGGTCGTCCGCTGGGTATGGACTTCGACGCGCAGGGCAACTTGATCGTCGCCGATGCCTTTAAAGGCTTACTGAGCATCGACCCACAAGGGCACATCCGCGTGCTCACGACCGAAGCCGAGGGTGTGCATTTTCGCTTTACCGACGATTTAGACATCGCCAGCGATGGGCGTATCTACTTTAGCGATGCCTCGGACAAATTCGAGCAACCCGACTACTTGCTCGATCTGCTCGAAGCACGCCCGCACGGTCGCCTGTTGCGCTACGACCCGGCCACCGGCAAGACCGAACTGCTGCTCAAAGACCTGTACTTCGCCAATGGCGTGGCGCTGTCGGCCAGTGAAGACTTTGTCCTGGTCAACGAAACCTACCGCTACCGCATCACCCGCTACTGGCTAAAAGGTGAAAAAGCCGGTCAGCACGACATTTTTATCGACAATCTGGTCGGCCTGCCTGACAACCTGCAGGGCGATCGCGCCGGCACTTTCTGGGTCGCATTGCCCACCCCGCGCTTAGCTGACACCGATGTGCTGCACCGCAAACCTTGGGCCAAGGCCCTGCTGGCCAAACTGCCGCGCGCCCTGTGGCCCAAGCCGCAGGTGTACGGCATGGTGATTGCCATCGACGAAAACGGCCAAATCATTCGCAGCCTGCACGACAGCTCGGGCGAGCATTTACGCATGATTACGTCAGCCAAGCCGGTCGGTGACTGGTTGTATCTGGGCAGCCTCAATAACGACCGAATCGGCAAATTAAAGATCAAGTAAGCCGTTGTTCTTTGCGCCATTCATGACCGGAGCCGACCATGCCACTCGCTCAACTGATTAGTCCTGCGCAACTCCATGCGCGCCAAGCCCAGCCTAACCTAGTCATCTTGGACTGCCGTTTTGCCCTCGACGACCCTGCTTATGGCTTACGCAGCTATCAGCAAGAACACATCACCGGCGCACAGTTTGCCGACCTTGAGCGTGATTTATCGGCCCTAGTGATCAAAGGCCAAACCGGTCGCCACCCGCTACCCGAGCCGGCCAAGCTGATCGCCCAACTGCGTGCCTGGGGCATCGACCAGCACAGCGACATCGTTATATATGACGACGGCCCCGGCGCATTTGCCGCCAGAGCTTGGTGGTTACTGGCCTGGTTGGGCAAACGTGACGGCGTCATGCTGCTCGATGGCGGTTTAAACGCGTGGCGCGTGGCGGGCTTACCCTTAAGCAGCACAACCACCACGGCCACCCTAGGCAACTTCAACGGCCAAGCCGATGCACAGATATTGCTGACGGCTGGGCAGTTGCAGCAACGCCTAGGCGAGCCACAACTGTGCTTGCTGGACGCTCGCGCCCTGCCACGTTTTCGTGGTGAGGTCGAGCCGCTCGACCCGGTGGCCGGGCATATTCCCGGCGCACAATGCGCGGTTTTCACCGACAACCTCGATGCCAGCGGTCGTTTCCTGCCGGCGGCGCAATTACAGCAACGCTTTGCGGCGTTACTCGGCGAGCGCCCGAGCAGCTCACTGGCGGTCTATTGCGGCTCGGGGGTGACTGCCTGCCACAACCTGTTCGCCCTGTGTTTAGCCGGCTACCCACTGGCACCGCTGTATGCCGGTTCGTGGAGCGAATGGATCACCGATCCACTGCGGCCCGTAGCATTAGGCGACTAGGCGCTCGGCGATTAGCAGGCCGTTGAAAAACTACTGCGCTCGGCTATGCGGCGTTGAAATCAGCCTCACAGCCAAAGGCTGAACGCGCTTTAGCGCGGCCCCGAAGGGGTGAGCAACGCGAATCAAATGCTCATGTACAACTCGTACACTGCGCTTTTTCATCTGATTTCGCCTGCCTAGCCGTCGCTCGCTACATTTTTCAACGGCCTGCTAGTAAAACTTGCGATAACCCGTAGGGCTTTAGCACTGTGGGTTATATGCAAGATTGGTAAAAGCTTAAAACAGTTTAAAAACAGCCCTTTACGGATAACTCTTAGGACTACACTCGAACTTATGCGGCTAAGGTCGCTTCCGGCTCGGCCTCAGTTGCAATTTGGTTAACGCGTTTTATGTGTCAGGCCCGCCGGTTACCTTTTACGAGGAATTTATGGGTATTGCCGCCAACGATTTACGCCAACACGTGATCCGCCCCACGTTGATTTACTTGGGCCGCCACTCCCCTAGCGCTGAAGCCCTGTTACTCGGGGTTGCCGCTTGTCAAACGGCCCTCGGCGCGGTGCTCACCGACCGCCGTGGGCATGGCCTGTACCGCATCGCCGAACAGCGCCACCAGCACATTTGGGATCAACATCTAGCACTCGATCCAGACCTAGCCAGCAAGGTGCGCGGCTTAGCCAGCCAGCATGCGTTTCTCACCGCCCCGCATTTAGAACTGACCGTTAACCTGCGCTACTCCACCGCCATCGCTTGGATGCTGATCGAGGCGGCCGGCACTAAGCTGCCCGAAAGCCATGACCTGATGGGTTTGGGGCAGATTTGGCGACAGGTGTTCCAGCCCCAAGGCCAGGCCCGCGATTTTCTCAATGCGTGGCTCAGTTGCGTCGGCAAACTCAGCCAAGTGGCCTAAGCCAAGCTAAATCGCAGCGCAAAAAAATCCGGGCTAGCCCGGATTTTTTTACAAGCAACTCGATTAAGCCAAAGCGCAGGTTACCCCTAGGGTTGTTTTTTCTTGCCGCCAAACATTTTAAACAGCCCACCGGCGGCGGCAACCAAGAGCACGCCAAATTTTTTCAGGAACAATAAAATCGCCGCAAATACACCCAACTTGGCGGCGACATTACCCGCCACCAGCGCACCTAAACCGTAGGCCGCGACTTGGTCGAGGTCGGGATTAAAATCGGCATAGCGGCTACCGTCATTAAACTCGGTCATCGCCAACACATTCGGCAGGTTTTTCTCGATGGTTGGCAGCTGATCCATATTGGCGATGAAGTTCAGCACCAGCACACCCTTACGGCCCAGTACGCGAATGTTGTAGTTGAGGGTGTTGTAGTCGGCATCGCCGAACTTCAATTCCTTAGCCCAATAGAGCTTCTTGGCGGTAGCGTCGTAATGCGGCTTGCTGGCCCAGCCAATCAATTGAATTTTGTCGTAACCCTCTTTAATCCGCTGCTCGTTACCCTCGAGGATGTCCTTTTGCATATCGCTGAGCATTTCGCTGTAGTCGATGTCACTGGCATCACCATCTTCGACATAGCCATTCTCTTCATACTCAACCGTTACCGCCCAAGACTCATCCGCTAATGGCGAGATTCCGGCCGGCAAGATCATGCCCAACGGTGGCTCACTCGGCGGGTTACCCCAGCCTTTACTGAGTATTGTTTCGGCATCCGCGCCATTCAAAAACACGAATTGCTCCGGCAGGTCGAGGGTGGCCAAGTTGTCGCCGAGGACGATTTTACCGCGCTGAAAATGCACGCTAGCAAGTAGTTCCTCCTCGCTAATATCGTCCTCATGGGCCTGCGCTTCGTCAGCCGCTTCTTCATCGTAGGCGGCGTTGTCGCGCGCTTCTTCAGTCTCTGGGCTGGCCGGGGCCGGTACTACGGCCAAAGCGCTAGCTGCGCTGGTTAGCAGCAATGCGGCGAAAATCAGTTCCTTGATTAACATCTACAACTCCATCGTTGAGCACTAGAAAAGTGCCAAACTATACCGGCGCGCACTGCCGCGCCCAAGCCATGCGTGACCAAGTTGTAACGCGGCGCACGCATTTAGCTAGCTATTGGCCACTATTGATCAGTGGCGCGTTGAGGCTCACGCAATTTTCTATCGTGCAAATAGTCCAGCACCGCCGCGTGCTCGCCCCTGAACTCGATACGCTGCGCTTTGCTCTCTTGCTGAAAGGCGTACATCGGGTCGTAATACTCGCTCAGCAAACCTTCGATCCATTCGCGGTGCAGTTCGACCGCACCAGTGCCTTGCTGCTCAGCCAAGGCGGCGTTCATGCTCGCCGCCAAGCGCTGATAACGCTCACCACCGAGGCGTTTAAGGATGTTATTCAGGCTCTGCTGCAAGCGTTCGGCGAACAAATTAAAGCCCTGCTCAGCGCCGTGCACGGCGACAAATTCGGCGCACAGGTTGGTCACGTAATCGGTCAAGATCCGCGTCACCCGCCCCTCTAAACTGTCCTCTAGCCAGATCAGCGGATAGCCCTGCATGCCTTGATGCAAAGCCAGCGGCAGGTTGCAACTACCGACCATGCGGCTTTCATCTTCAAGCACAAACTGGGTAAGGCCTGCGTGACGTTTTTTCAGGATATCGATGGCCAAGCGGTTTTCGAAATCGATCTGCGCCGGCTGTGGGCTGACCCGCTTGCCAAAGCTGGAGCCACGGTGATTGGCGTGCCCCTCTAAATCCAAGGCGTTATCTAGTTGCGCCAGCACCTCAGTTTTGCCAGTGCCGGTGAGGCCACCGAGGATGACAAATTCGCACTGCGCCAAGGCCTGCTCGGTGCTGTCGAGCAAGAAGCTGCGCATGGCTTTGTAGCCGCCGATAACGCGTGGATAGTCGATACCGGCTTCGTCCTTGAGCCATTGCTGAACTAACTGCGAGCGCAAACCGCCGCGAAAGCAATACAGATAACCCTGCGGATTGGCCTCGGCGAACGCGACCCAAGCGGCGATACGCGCCGCTTTCAGTTCGCCGCTAACCAGTTGATGGCCAAGCTTGATCGCCGCGTCCTGGCCTTGCTGTTTGTAGCAAGTGCCGACCTTTTGCCGCTCAAGGTCATCCATCAGCGGCAGGTTAGTCACCCCCGGAAAAGCCCCTTTACTGAACTCAATCGGCGCACGGGCATCCATCATCGGCAGGTCGGTTAAGAATATCTGGCTAAAGTCGGCGCTGTTATCGCGCATCACTGCACCTCGACCGCGTAGGTCTGTCGCTCAACCAGCACACCGATAGACGCCAAGTCCAAGCCCAACTCGGCGGCCAACGCCAAGAACTCGGCCTCCCCCTCAGGAGTGACCGCCACCAGCAAACCGCCGCTGGTTTGCGGGTCGCAGAGCAGGTTTTTTTGCTCATCGGTGAGCGGTGCAACCTTCTCGCCGTAACTGTCGAAGTTGCGCTGGGTGCCGCCGGGCACGCAACCTTGCGTCAAGTAGTAATCCACCCCCGGTAAGCGCGGCACAGCGGCAAATTCCAGCTGCGCAGTCAAACCGCTGCCGTCGGCCATTTCCAGTAAATGCCCAAGCAAACCGAAACCAGTGACATCAGTCATGGCCGTGACGCCGGCAAGCTTGCCAAAACGACTGCCGGGTTTGTTCAGGGTGCACATCCATTCACAGGCTAGGCCGACGTCCTCGGCACGCAACTTGGACTGTTTCTCGGCAGTGGTGAGAATGCCGATACCCAGTGGTTTGGAGAGGTACAGGCGGCAACCGACGGTGGCGCTGTCATTGCGCTTCATATGGCGTTTAAGCACCACGCCAGTCACCGCCAGACCGAAAATCGGCTCAGGCGCATCGATCGAGTGACCGCCCGCCAAGGGAATCCCCGCGGCATCACAAACCGCTCGACCGCCGCGTATCACCTCGCGGGCGATCTCGGGGGCCAATAAATTGATCGGCCAGCCGAGAATAGCGATGGCCATCAGCGGGTCGCCGCCCATGGCGTAAATATCGCTGATGGCATTGGTGGCGGCGATCCGGCCAAAGTCATAGGGATCATCGACGATCGGCATAAAGAAGTCGGTGGTCGACACCACCCCGCGCTCGTCATCCAAGGCATACACAGCAGCATCATCGCGCGAGGCATTGCCGACCCAGAGTTTCGGATCAAGATTCTGCGCGCCGCTGCCGGCCAAGATCACATCCAACACCTTGGGGGAAATCTTGCAGCCACAACCGGCGCCATGACTGTATTGGGTAAGGCGGATAGGTTCGTTCATAGACGTTCTCGGCAGCGCGCAGACAAAAGTGCCTGCAGTCTAACAAAGCCGCCGGTGGCTTTTACCAGTCATAACGCTTGTCAGACCGCCAGCCGGGTTAGCTGCGCAGCGGCGTAACCCGCCATAAGACTCAAAACGTCTGCCAAGTTGGCAGCCAGTCAAAGCTTTGCTCGGTTTGCCGACTGGGCCGGTATTCCGCCCCCAGCCAGCCGTTATAGCCGCTGTCGCGGAGCGCCTGCAGCAGTGGCGGAAAATCCAGCGCGCCCGTACCCGGCTCGCCACGCCCCGGGCAGTCGGCAAATTGCACATGGCCGATGCGCCCGGCCAGCAGGGCCATGCCGGCGGGAATATCCAGCCCTTGGCGGGCCATATGGTAGAGGTCGAACTGGGCTTGCAGGTTGGGGTGGTCAACCGCGCGCAACAACTCATCCAGTTGCTCAGGCGTGTTGAGCAGAAAGCCCGGCATATCAAGCGGATTGATCGCCTCGCAGAGCACGCCAATCCCCAGTAGCGAAAAAGCTTCGGCGGTTTTAGCCAGATTGACCAGCAGACAAGCCAGCGCCTGTTCACGGCTGACGCCCTCGGCCAGCCGACCGGCCAGCACATTGACGTAAGCCGGGCGGGTCATGGCGGCATAGCTGAGCGCCTGTTGCAAAGCCGCATCGAACTCAGCTTGCCGAGCAGGCACGGCAGCCAGCCCCGGGCCGCCTGCCATTAAATCGCCGGCGGGCAGATTGATCAGCCGCAGCGGTAAGCCGGCGCGGGCCAGCGCTTCCTTTAATTGCAGGGCCGGTAGTTCATAAGGGAACTGGATTTCCACACCATCGAAACCCGCCGCCGCAGCGGCCTGCACCCGCGCCAGCAGCGGCAGCTCGGTAAACAGTAATGACAGGTTGGCGGCGATTTTCATGGCTATGTACTCGTTATGGATTGCAGACCGCAGGTAACGGCCAAGATGCAAAACCTGTAGGGGCGAGCTTGTGACCCACATGGATGTGGAAAATGCACCAAGCCGCAGGGAACGGCTGCTGTCTCGCGATGCTGTCGCTGACTATGGATCGCCAGCAAGCTGGCTCCTACAGAGGGGGCTCTCATGCCGAGTAGAGCGCAATTCTCATGGTTTGTTCTCGCGGTACAACTCGATCAGGGTGGCGGGATCGCGTTCGAGATTGCCTTGGCTGCCGTGCAAGCGCATCAATTGCGCGGCCAAACCACTCATTGGCGTGCTGGAGTCCTGTTCGCGGGCCAATTTAACCGCCGTATCCAGATCTTTCAGCAGGGTGCGCACATGCCACTTGATTGGCTCAAACTGGCTGGCAGACATCTGCGGGGCGAGAATTTGCAAGGGTTTGGAGTCGGCAAAGCCGCCACTCAAGGCTTCGGCCAACAGGCTTGCATCCACCCCGCTCTTCTCGGCAAGCGCCACCACTTCGGCAATCACCAGCGCATTGCAGGCCACCAGCATCTGGTTACAGACTTTGGTTACTTGGCCGGCGCCTAGCGCGCCCATATGGGTAACACGCTGGCCGAGGTGGGCCAGAATCGGCCGTACCCGCGCCACGTCTTCGGCCCGGCCACCGGCCATAATCGCCAAGCTGCCGGCCGTGGCCCCGAGCGTGCCGCCCGACACCGGCGCATCCAGCCAATGCATTCCGGTGTGCGCGGCGAGTTCGGCGGCCATCTCGCGGGTCGCGGCCGCCTCCAGACTGGAGAAATCCACCAGCAACTGCCCAGGTTTGCCTCCGCTCACTATGCCCGCCGGACCAAACACCACCTGACGGACCACCCGGGTATCGGCCAAGCACAACAGCACTATGTCAGCGGCTTGGCAGAGTTCTGCCGGACTGAATACCTGCCGCGCGCCGGCCGCGACCAGCTCGGCGCACTTGTCCGGCGAGCGGTTCCACACCGTTAATGGATAGCCAGCGGCCAGCAGCCGACGACACATAGGCAGGCCCATCAGGCCGATCCCAGCAAAGGCCAGGGCAGGTAGTGAGTTAGACATAGGAACCCTGCAATAGAAGAAAGACAGGGGCGAATCCTTACACAGATGGCAAATACGGCCTAGTAGCCTGTCAGTCCTAGACCTGCGCCGACGGCACTAAACCGCAACACGGCTAACCCCATCGGTCAGCCGGCCTGAACCGGTTACCCCTTACAATCCTAGACGCCCGACAGCGCTGCAGGCGCTGCCGAGGCGCGCAAAACCTAAGGCTGCGCTAGCACCTGCTCTGCAACATTACGCAAGGCCAGCAAGGACTCAGCCGACTCGCGCTCTATGCGTTTTTGCAACAGCAGACGGTTGAGCAAGCGCATCACTAATCCAGGGAAGTGATATTCCAGCGTGCGCACAAAGCGCGTACCACACTGCGTGGCTTGGCATTCATAGGTAACCGAGAGGTTAAGGCCATAGTTACCGGTTGCCCGCGCCTGCCAACGTTGCCCCACCACATACTCGACAACATCCCAACTAAGCTGGCCCGTACGGCCACCGGCGAAAATATCCTCGTCAAAATGACTGCCTGCAACTAAAGAACCGCTGGGGCCATACACCCGCACCGAAGATGGATGCCACTCGGGCCAGCGTGTCGCACAACTGGCATACGCCAGCACCTGTTCAGGGCCATAAGCGATCTCGACCTCATGCTGCATAACCGTCACGCAGTGATCGCGCTCCAGCGGCTGCCAATCCAAAGTCCCATGCAACCAGTCCATTAACGGGAACACGATATTGAAATTTTTGCTTTGCATCAGGTCGCGCCGGTGATGCAGTTCATGCAGCCGTCGCATGTGGCGTATCCAGGGCAGCCGAGCTACAGGATGATGGTCTGGCAGATGCTCGCAGGCGTGGAAAATTTCGTAGCTCAGGTAGCCGAGCAGCATGCTGCTGGCAAACAACCCAGCGACATTGCTGTTAACTAGGCTCAACAACCACCAGGCAGCAAACAAACCGCTGCTGTAAATCAAGATCAACCAAGCAGGGAAGAGGATTACTCGCCAGTCTTGGGCGGTTTCATAGCGCATCTGCCCGGGCACGAAAAAACTGTGGTGATCGCCACTGTGGCGCTTATAAAACAGCGCACTCAAACGATGTTTATGGTGCCCTAGTTTTTTGTGCACGGTGTATTCGCCCCAGTTAAACAACACCAGAGTCAGCACAATGGTCAGCCACTCCAAGGGCCGCACCGCCTCTAAAGTGCGGTAGAAAAACACCAGGCACAGCGCACCATAAACCAGCACAAATCCGCCATGCAGCCACGGGTTGTAACGCGCATGAATGCCTGCCCGGTAGCGTGCCCGAAAGGCTTGAGTATCGAAGATCATCGCAACTCCAGGGTGGATGGGTTTGACAGCAGTCTATTGATCGAATAATTATTGCGACAATTGATATTCAAGATAAGCATTATTCATGAACGTGAATTTACGCCAGATAGATTTAAACCTGCTGCTGGTCTTCGATGCACTGATGCAGGAGCAGAATCTTTCGCGCGCAGCACTCCGGCTGCATATGAGCCAGCCGACCGTTAGCAATGCGCTGGCCCGCTTGCGCGCACAGTTGGGCGAGCCGCTTTTCAAACGCACGGCCCGTGGCATGCTACCGACAGCCCAAGCGCAGGCTTTGTACGGGCCGATCCGCCAAGGCTTGCACCTATTGCAGCTGGGGCTGGGCTCGCAGGAGGCCTTTGATTTGCAGGCTGAGCACAGCTTCAGGTTATCCATGAATGATTATGCCCAAGCCACGCTGTTGCCGGCCCTGCTCGCGCACTTGAGGTTACTGGCACCGCGCGTGGTGCTGTCGGTGCAAAGCGATGAGGCGGATTCGCTGAGCGCTCGACTGGCGGCGGGAGAACTGGATCTGGCGATTGATTACCTGTACTTCGCCAGCAGCGAGCTCTGCTACCAACCTTTAATCGAAGAACAACTGGTGGTGATCGGCCGCGCAGGACACCCGGCATTTGTCGGGGGGCTCACCTTGGCCGGCTACCAGCAAAGCCAGCATGTATTGATCCTGCCGCGAGCTGGGCGAGGCTCACCACTGGAAATCATCCTCGGCTCGGCCAAAGTCCACCGTCAGGCACAGGTGCATGTGCCGCACTATTTGACCATTCCACCGATCGTGGCGCAGTCCGATTTGCTCGGTACAGTGCCGCGCCGCTTGGCCGAACATTTTGCACCGATCTATGCGCTGCAGATCTCGCCGCTGCCGGTGACTATTCCGCCAGTGCAAGTAAGCCTTATCTGGCACCGCCAGCAAGAGTTGGCGCCAGGTTTGCGCTGGTTACGCGAACAGATAGCCCAGCTATTTAACCAGGCATCCGGCGCGCTGCAGAGCACCTCGCAAACGTAAATACCTTGCTCAGCGCAATAGGTTGCGAGCTCTAGAGTGGCTCAACAACAGTTGCTGTCTGCCGTGCGGCCAGCAGCATAGCCACGAAGTCGACCGCAAAGCGAATGAAACTGCCGCTCACGGCAGTGCGCCTTTATACTGCTTGGCCTTTTTCCGCTATTGAACCGGAGATACCCATGCTTAAGCGTCTTTCGGCACTGGCTGCCAGCCTTGCCCTGTCCCTATCTTGCACTGCCACCCAAGCCGCTAACGTGCTGCGCGTGTCGGCTATCCCTGATGAAGCACCGACTGAACTGCAACGCAAATTCGCCCCGCTGGGCGCTTACCTTGAGCAGCAACTGGACATGCAAGTGGAATTCGTGCCGGTTAGCGACTACGCCGCAGTGGTTGAGGCGCTGGCCTCCGACCGCCTCGACATGGCCTGGCTGGGCGGCTTTACCTTCGTGCAAACCCGGCTGAAAACCGGCAATGCCATCCCGCTGGTGCAGCGCGAGCAAGATGCCAAGTTCACCAGTAAGTTCATCACCGGCAACCCGGCGGTGCAGTCGCTGCAAGACCTCAAAGGTAAGACCTTCGCCTTTGGCTCGGTGTCTTCGACCTCCGGCAGCCTGATGCCACGCTTCTTTATGCAAAAAGATGGGATTAACCCGGAAACCTTCTTCAGCCGCGTGGCCTACTCCGGCGCACATGACGCCACCGTAGCTTGGGTGCAAGCCGGCAAGGTCGATGGCGGCGTGCTGAATGCCTCAGTGTGGGACAAATTAGTCGCGGCCGGCAAGGTCGACACCAGCAAGGTGCGAGTACTGAGCACCAGCCCAACCTTCTACGATTACAACTGGACGGTGCGTGGCAATCTTGACCCGGCTTTGACCAAGAAAATCGAAACGGCGTTCCTCGCCCTCGACCCCTCCAAGCCGGCCGACAAGGCGATTCTTGACCTGCAAGCCGCCAGCCGTTTTATCCCGACTAAAGCCGAGAACTACACCGGCATTGAGGATGCAGCCCGCGCGGCCGGCTTGTTGAAGTGAGCCAAGCGCGTCATGGCCTGCGTCTAACCGACGTAGGCCTGAGCTATGCCGATGGCAAAGTCGCACTGCGCGAACTCAACCTAAGCATTGCGCCGGGCGAACGCGTGGCTATTATCGGGCCGTCTGGCGCCGGTAAAACCAGCTTATTGCACCTGCTGGCCAGCCAATTGCGGCCCAGCCAAGGCCTGGTTGAGCTGCTGGGTCAAGCCCCTTGGGCGCTGTCGGCACGGCAACGGCAAACACTGCGCAGCCAGATCGGCCTGATCCAGCAAAGCCCGCCTTTGCCCGCCAAGCAGCGGGTCATTACCGCTGTGCTGGCCGGCAAACTGGGCCAATGGTCAACCGCCAAAGGCCTGCTGAGCCTGCTCTACCCGCTGGATCCAGACGGCGCAGCAGCTGCCTTGGGCCAGTTGGATTTAGCCGACAAACTTTACCAGCGCTGCGATCAGCTCTCGGGCGGACAATTGCAACGGGTGGCGATAGCCCGCGTGCTCTATCAGCAACCACGCCTGATTCTGGCGGATGAGCCGGTGTCGGCCATGGACCCGGTGCTGGCCGACCACGCCCTGACGCAACTGCACCAATACGCGCAACGCCAAGGCAGCACGTTGGTTGCCAGCTTGCATAACGTGGAGTTGGCCCTGAGCCATTTTGCCCGGGTAATCGGGGTGCGCGATGGGCAGATAGCGTTTGATCAAGCGACCGCTACGGTCAGCCAAGCCGATCTCGATGGGTTGTACGCCAACCAACAACTGCAAGGCTCGCCTGCCCAGCACACACAACTAGCGCCGGTACCGCGCCAGATACCACGATGCTGACACGCGACCCAGCGAGCCTGCCCCGCGCACTGCTGACGCTGCTTGCGCTGGTTCTGCTGTGGCCGGGGCTGGTGCTCAGCGAGTTGGACTTAAGCGTGCTGCTGGACGCTGGCAACCTAGCCAACATGGGTAATTTCCTCAGCGGCTTTTGGCCGCCGGCGCATGACCCCGAGTTCCTGCAACTGCTGGCCCAAGCCACCCTGCAAACCTTAGCGATTGCCACGGCGGGCATGAGCTTGGCACTGCTATTAGCGGTGCCCTTAGCACTGCTGGCCACCCGCGCCCTATCGATCTCCGCGTTGGCACGCGGCGGACGCCCAGCATGGTGGGCCAGTGCCTTGCGCTGGCCGGTGCGGGGGTTATTGATTGTGCTGCGCAGCGTCCCAGAGATTGTCTGGGCGCTGTTGTTTGTGCGCGCCGTGGGCCTGGGGCCAACCGCCGGGGTGCTGGCGATTGGAATCACTTACGGCGGCATGCTCGGCAAGGTCTACGGAGAAATTTTTGAGTCCGTCGACCTGCGCCCCACCCGCGCCTTACTGTTGGCCGGCAGCTCGCGCTTAAGCGCCTTTGCCTACGGCGTGCTGCCAAATGCGGCCGGAGAAATCCTTTCCTACAGCGTGTATCGCTGGGAGTGTGCGATTCGCGCCTCGGTGATCATGGGCTTTGTTGGCGCCGGCGGTTTAGGCCAGCAAATCGACCTGTCGCTGCGCATGTTTGCCGGTGCCGAAGTGGTCAGCATGTTACTGACCTTCCTCGGTTTGGTGCTGCTGGCCGATTTGCTCAGCCGCTGGCTGCGTGGGCGTCTGGCATGAAAGCACTGATAGTGGGGGGCAGCCATGCAGCGCTTGGCCAATAGCGCCTTATTACTGGGCATACTGGCGGCGCTATACGCCTCCTTTGCCTACCTGAATCTCGATTTGTACGGGTTAGTGAGCGGCGACAGTCCAAGGCTCATGTGGCAGTACGCCAAGGGTTTTCTACAGCCCGATTTCAGCCCGCTACTGCTGGCAAAAATTGCCCAAGGCACGTTGGAAACTTTGGCCATGTCGGCCATCGGCACCCTACTCGCCAGCCTATTAGGGCTGTTGTTGGCCTTGCCGGCGGCGGGTCGTTTTGGCCTGCTGGCCCAAGCCATCACGCGCTTTGTGCTCAACGCCTTGCGCGCGATCCCTGAATTGGTGTGGGCGGCCTTGATGGTACTGGCCGCAGGGCTTGGGCCGAATGCCGGCACTCTGGCATTGGCGCTACACACCACTGGCGTGCTCGGACGTTTATTTGCCGAAGCCTTGGAAAACACCCCAGCACAGCCCGAACAAGCCTTGCGCTTGGCCGGCAGCTCAAAAATCAGTGCCTTTTGTTACGGCACTCTGCCGGGAGTCTGGCCACAATTGCTCGCCTACAGCCTGTATCGCTGGGAAAACAACATTCGCATGGCCAGCGTGCTGGGCTTTGTCGGGGCCGGCGGCTTAGGGCAAATGCTCTACGTCAGCCTCAGCCTGTTCCAACAAGCGCAAGCGGCCAGCGTGATCCTGGCCATGTTAGTGCTCGTGCTAGTAGTCGACGCGTTGAGCAATTGGGCCCGCCAGCGCTGGGTGCAGGCGGGCTAGACGTAGGTTGGATTCAGGAGCGCAGCGAACAATCCGACAATCCCAGAAACCCAAGCCACCCCATGTCAGCGCTTAGAAACCATCTTTGAGCAGATGATCCAGATTGACCGGCTCACCGGGAACGGCTTTAAGCTTTTCGCGGATGTCATCAAACATCAGGTCATATTCTTTGTGATTGCGCAGCACCGCGCCAAAGGCTGGGTGAAACCCATGCTTGGCCGCCAAGCGGGTGATGCTGCTGGCAAAGTTAAACGCGGTATCGCGGTGCAGCTCAAATTCGTCCTCAAACGCATTGCCAGCAAAGCTACCGACCATGCGAAAGTGCATCATCTGGCCCTGCTCTGCGTCATGCCGTACTTCGTAGTAGATATCCACGGCAAACTCCGGCATGCCGGGCAAGTTCGTGCGGTGCAAGTGTCCTGGTTCAAACATGCTGTTGCTCCTGTGCAAAAAAGCGCAGTTAGCGCCGGAGGTTTTATTGAGACTATAACCAAGTGCAGTTGTAGCGCTTGCGCTGCATCAATGCAACGCCGCTTTAGACGTGTGAAAACCTAGCGAGCGAAGGTTAGTCCGACGCCAGCTCCTGCGAGCAGCTGCATTTTCCACATCCATGTGGGTCGCAAGTCAAACAAGCGAGGACGCGCAGTTTTCGGGCTGTAAATGAGCATTTGATTCGCGTTGCCCACCCCTTCGGGGCCGCGCTAAAGCGCGTTCAGCCTGTGGCTGTGAGCCTGTTTTTAACCCCGCATAACCGAGTGCAGTAGTTTTCACACAGCCTACTTAGCCAGCCGCTCTTGCACCAACACCCACGGGGCAACCACCACGCTCCACAACGACGGATCACGTTGCAGCCAATCTTCGGCTTGGCTGGGGCTAATTTTGCCCACCTGCTCGGCCGCCAACCAAGCGCTTATGCTGGCTTTATCGTCTTGCGCCAGCGCCAAGCCCACGGCGACTAAATCTAACTGCGGACTGACCCATAACAGTGCCCCACGGGCAAAGAAGGGTTGTAATTCGGCCCAGCTGATACTGGCCGTTTCGCCCAATAATTTGGCGTACAAGATCGCCAGTGCATCAGCGTCTATGCTGAGAGGGTTGGTTGCTTCGCTCATGGGCAATACCTGTAGAAAGAGGCGCGCAATGATAACCACACGGCTAAGCGAAGCAAGGGTCGGCATGCCAAGGTGCAACGGCGCAAACGACGCAAACGACGCTTATCTATACGTTTATTACAGTTAAGCGACACCTGACCATCAAGCCAACCTTGACGGCTTTCAAGCGCCAAATCGACCCTCTACACTGTGCCGGTACAGTTTTCAGCAGTGGCAACAACGCGAGCACTCAACTGCCGAATCTTCGGCGGCTGCCCATCCCGTAAAACAATTAGATCCGCGAGTGGAGCACTATGAACAGAATCCAGTTTTGTAAGCTATTTGTCGCCATTACCATGGCCAGTGCGGCCAGCTACTCGGTGGCCGCCGACAGCATCAAAATCGCCTTGGCAGGCCCGGTTACCGGCGCGGTTGCCCAATACGGTGAGATGCAATTTGTCGGCGCGAAAATGGCCATCGAGCAAATCAACAAAGCCGGTGGCGTTAATGGTGCGATGCTCGAAGGCGTGGTGTACGACGATGCCTGCGACCCTAAGCAAGCAGTGGCCGTAGCTAACAAAGTGGTCAATGATGAAGTCAAATTTGTCGTGGGCCACCTGTGTTCCAGCTCCTCCCAGCCGGCCTCGGACATCTACGAGGATGAAGGCATCATCATGGTCACCCCGGCTTCCACCAGCCCTGAGCTGACCAGCCGCGGCTATCAGTTGGTGTTTCGCACCATTGGCCTCGACAGCCTGCAAGGTCCAACCGCTGGCAACTACATCGCCGACGTGGTTAAGCCGAAAACTATCGCGGTCATTCACGACAAGCAGCAGTACGGTGAAGGCATCGCCACCGCGGTCAAGCAGACGGTAGAAAGCAAAGGCCTGAAAGTCGCGGTGTTCGAAGGCATTAATGCCGGCGACAAGGATTTCTCCTCGCTGATCTCCAAACTCAAACAAGCCAAGGTCGACTTCGTTTACTACGGCGGCTATCACCCTGAGCTAGGCCTGATTCTGCGTCAGTCTGGCGAAAAAGGCTTGCAAGCACGCTTTATGGGCCCGGAAGGCGTGGGCAACAAAGACCTGTCCGCGATTGCCGGCCCGGCCTCGGAAAATCTGCTGGTGACCTTGCCGAAAGCCTTCGACCAAGACCCAAAGAACCAAGCCTTAGTGGCTGCATTCAAGGCCAAGAAGGAAGATCCGAGCGGTCCTTTCGTGTTCCCCTCCTACGCGGCGGTACAAGTGATTGCTGACGGCATCAAACAAGCGGGCAGCGCCGACACCGCCAAGGTGGCCGCCGCACTGCGCGCTAACAGCTTTGAAACCCCAACCGGGGCGTTGGCCTTTGACGCCAAAGGCGACCTGAAAGACTTCAGCTTCGTGGTTTACAACTGGCATCAAGACGCCAGCAAAACCGAGGCACCGCTGAAGTAAACCGCTGCAACACGTTTAACCCAAAGCCCACGGCCTGCGCACAGGCGGCGTGAACACTACTGCGCTCGGTTATGCGGCGTTAAAAACAGGCTCAAAATGCTCATTTACAACTCGTAAACTGCGCTTTTTCGCCTGTTTTTTCCTTGCCTAACCTTCGCTCGCTACGTTTTCACACGGCCTGTGCTGTGGGCTTTGTTTATACACCGCCACATCGCGTTACCCACGCAGTCCCTCGCAATGCTGGTCGCGCACCTGGCGCGCTCAGCGGCAGCCTTGCTGCTTAGTTTCAGGAGTTAGGTAATGCCCGACATTTACCACTATCTACAACAACTGGTTAACGGCCTGACCGTTGGCAGTACCTATGCCTTGATCGCCATCGGCTACACCATGGTCTACGGGATTATTGGCATGATTAACTTCGCCCACGGCGAGGTGTACATGATTGGCTCCTACATCGCTTTTATCGCCATCGCCGGGCTAAGCATGTTCGGTATCGACAGCCTGCCGCTGCTGATGGGCGGCGCCTTTATCGCCAGTATTATTGTCTGCAGCGCTTACGGTTACAGCATCGAACGGATTGCCTATCGCCCGTTGCGCGGCAGCAATCGACTGATTCCGCTGATCTCCGCTATCGGTATGTCGATCTTCCTGCAAAACAGTGTGTTGCTGGCGCAAGACTCGCGCGACAAAGCCATCCCCAACCTGATTCCGGGGAACTTTGTGCTGGGCGAAAGCAGCATGACCGGCGTGGTGATTTCCTACATGCAGGTGCTGATTTTCGTGGTGACCTTCTTGGTGATGCTGGCGCTGACCTTGTTTATCTCCCGCTCGCGCCTCGGCCGCGCCTGCCGTGCCTGCGCCGAAGACATCAAGATGGCCAATTTACTCGGCATCAACACCAACAACATCATCGCCCTGACCTTTGTGATCGGCGCCACGCTGGCAGCGGTAGCCGCGGTGCTGCTGGGCATGCAATACGGGGTTATTAACCCCAACGCCGGCTTCTTGGTCGGCATCAAAGCCTTTACCGCCGCAGTATTGGGCGGCATTGGCAGCATCCCCGGAGCCATGCTCGGTGGCTTGGTGCTGGGTATCGCGGAGGCTTTTGGCGCGGATATTTTTGGCGACCAATACAAAGACGTAGTGGCCTTTAGCTTATTGATTTTGGTTTTGCTGTTTCGCCCGACCGGCATTCTGGGGCGTCCGGAGGTTGAAAAAGTATGAGTGGCGTTGCCAGCAATTTGAAAACCGCCTGCTTCAGCGCCCTCTTGGTGCTGGCCGTGGCCTACCCCATTTTGGGCCTGAAGCTCACCACCGTTGGCATTACCCTGGAAGTTCAGGGCGCCAGTCCGGCACGTCTGTGGACTATCGCCGCCGCCGCGCTGCTGATGTTCGTCTGGCAGCTAGTGCGTGATCGCCTGACTGGCGCATGGGCCGCGATGCCCAAACTACCTAGTATGCCGCACCAAGCGAGCAACTGGCTGAGCCTGCCGGCGACCCAGCGCTGGATCATTACCGGGCTGATTATTGCCGCGCTAATTTGGCCGTTTTTCGGCTCACGCGGTGCGGTGGACATCGCCACCCTGATTCTGATCTACGTGATGCTTGGGCTAGGCCTGAACATCGTGGTCGGTTTGGCGGGGCTGCTGGACTTGGGCTACGTCGGCTTCTACGCCGTTGGCGCATACACCTACGCACTGTTGTCGCATTACTTTGGCCTGAGTTTTTGGATCTGCCTGCCGATTGCCGGGCTGATGGCAGCGATTTTCGGTTTTATCCTCGGTTTCCCGGTGCTGCGTTTACGGGGCGATTATCTGGCCATCGTGACCTTGGGCTTTGGCGAGATTATTCGCATTCTGCTGCGCAATATGACCGAGCTCACTGGCGGCCCGAATGGCATCAGCAATATCGACAAACCCACCCTGTTCGGCCTGAGTTTTGAGCGCAAAGCGGCCGAGGGCATGCAGACTTTTCACGAGTACTTTGGTATCGCCTACAACGGCATCAACAAGGTGATCTTTCTCTACTTGGTGGCCCTGCTGCTAGCCCTGCTGGCGCTGTTTGTGATTAACCGGCTGATGCGCATGCCGCTGGGCCGCGCGTGGGAAGCGCTGCGCGAAGACGAAATCGCCTGCCGGGCGTTGGGCATGAACCCGACCATGATCAAACTTTCAGCCTTTACCCTCGGTGCTTGCTTTGCCGGTTTTGCCGGCAGTTTCTTCGCCGCCCGCCAAGGCTTGGTAACGCCGGAATCCTTCACCTTTATCGAGTCGGCGACCATCCTCGCCATCGTCGTGCTAGGTGGGCTGGGCTCGCAACTGGGCATTATTCTCGCGGCGGTGGTGATGATTTTGCTGCCTGAGTTGATGCGCGATTTCAGCGAGTACCGCATGTTGTTGTTCGGCGCACTGATGGTGCTGATGATGATCTGGCGGCCACAAGGCTTACTGCCCATGCAGCGCCCTCACTTGGAGCTAAGACCATGAGCCGGCCGCTATTGCAAGTCAGTGGCTTGAGCATGCGCTTTGGCGGTTTGCTCGCGGTGAACGGCGCGGCCTTAAGCGTGCAAGCCAAACAAGTGGTGTTGCCCATGCTGCGCCCACAACCGGAGCTAAAACCATGAGCCGGCCGTTACTGGAAGTCAGCGGTTTGAGCATGCGCTTTGGCGGTTTGCTGGCGGTTAACGGCGTGGCCTTGAGCGTGCAAGCCAAGCAAGTGGTGTCGATGATCGGGCCCAACGGTGCCGGCAAAACCACGGTATTTAACTGCCTGACCGGCTTTTACCAGCCCAGCGGCGGCGTGATTCTGCTCGATGACGAGCCGATTCAGCAGTTGCCCGGCCACCAGATCGCCCGCAAAGGCGTGGTGCGCACCTTTCAAAACGTGCGTTTATTTAAAGACATGACCGCCATCGAAAACTTGCTGGTGGCGCAACATCGCCATCTGAATACCGGTTTCTTGGCTGGTTTGTTTAAAACCCCAAGTTTTCGCCGCAGCGAACGAGCCGCCATGGAATTTGCCATGCACTGGCTTGAGCAAGTGAACTTAAGCGAGTTTGCCAACCGCCCGGCCGGCACCCTCGCCTACGGCCAACAACGGCGCTTGGAAATTGCCCGCTGCATGATGACCCGGCCGCGTATTTTGATGCTCGACGAACCGGCTGCCGGCCTCAACCCACGCGAAACCGAAGACCTCAAAGCGCTGATCGGCATGCTGCGCGACCAACACGACGTCACCGTATTACTGATCGAACACGACATGAAACTGGTCATGAGCATCTCCGACCACATCTACGTGATCAACCAAGGCACACCGCTGGCGAACGGCAGCCCGGAGCAGATCCGCAACAATCCGGATGTGATCAAAGCTTACTTGGGAGAAGCGTAAGCCATGCTCTACTTCAATAACGTTTCGACCTTCTACGGCAAGATCCAAGCCCTGCATGACATTAATATTGAGGTTAAACAGGGCGAAATCGTCAGCCTGATCGGCGCCAACGGTGCCGGTAAGTCAACCCTGCTAATGACCCTGTGCGGCTCACCCCGCGCAGCCTCCGGCAGCATTCGCTATCAAGGTGATGAGCTGATCGGCCTCGACACCCCCGACATCATGCGCAAAAGCATCGCCGTGGTGCCGGAAGGCCGCCGCGTATTTGCCCGTTTAACGGTGGAGGAGAACCTGGCCATGGGCGGTTTCTTCACCGAGAAGACCGACTACCAAGTGCAGATGGACAAGGTGCTACAGCTGTTCCCGCGCCTCAAAGAGCGCTTCGCCCAGCGCGCCGGGACCATGTCCGGCGGTGAGCAGCAGATGCTCGCGATTGGTCGGGCGCTGATGAGCCAACCAAAACTGCTGCTGTTGGACGAACCCTCGCTGGGCTTGGCGCCGATTATCATCCAGCAGATTTTTGCCATCATCGAACAACTGCGCAGCGATGGCGTGACGGTGTTTTTGGTCGAGCAAAACGCCAACCAAGCGCTCAAGTTGGCGGACCGCGCTTATGTACTGGAGAACGGCCGGATCGTCATGCAAGGCACTGGCGCCGAACTGCTGGTCGACCCCAAGGTGCGCGACGCCTACTTAGGCGGCTAAGCGAGGTCTTTCAGCCCCTGTGACGCAGTAACACTGGACAGGGGCTTGCCACACCAAGCATCCCAGCCGCCTAGGCATGCGCCGCCAGCGCACCCTGTGCAGCCCCGCAGTCAAGCCTCAAGCACCTTGCCAATTGAGCCGAGTTCACCCATGCTCGGCCATATTGACCCTATCAAGTGCAGGTGATTACAGATCACCCGAAGAGGCTTACTCAGATGCTGAACTGGCTATTGCTTTGCGTGCCCTTCACCCTGCTCTTGGAGTTTTTCGCCCCTGGGCAACACCTGTTGATCTTCTTTGCCGCGGCAGTGGCCATCATCCCACTCGCTGGCTGGCTCGGCCGGGCCACTGAGCAATTGGCCGAGCGCTCGGGCGACGGCATCGGCGGCTTGTTAAATGCCACTTTTGGTAATGCCACCGAGTTGATTATTGCCTTTGCGGCGCTGCGGGCGGGCCTGCATGAAGTGGTCAAGGCCTCGATTGCCGGCTCGATCATCGGCAATATTTTGCTGGTGCTGGGCGCGGCCATGCTCTGCGGCGGCCTACGATTTAAAGAGCAGCACTTCAACACCAGCGCAGCACGGGCTAGCGCCGGGATGTTGATGCTCGCCGCCATTGCGTTGGTGCTGCCAGCCATTTACATGATCAACGCGCAACGCGCACCGGAACTGCTGAGCCTGACCACAGATTTGAGCCAAGCCATTTCGGTGGTGTTGTTAGCCGTGTATGGCTTGTTCCTGTACTACTCGCTGGTGTCGCATAAGGAGCTATTTGCCGGCGAGGCCAAAGCCTCGGAGATTGAACAGCCACCGCTCTGGTCAATCGGCAAGGCGCTGTTGGTGCTGGGCATTGCCACCGCATTGATCGCTTGGGTCAGTGAAATCTTGGTTGGTGCCATTGAGCCCAGCGCCAAAGAATTTGGCCTCAGCAAGATTTTTATCGGGGTCTTCGTGGTGGCCATCTTGGGTAATGCGGCCGAGCATGCCACGGCTATTTCGGCGGCAATGAAAAACCGTATGGATCTGGCACTTTCGATTGCCATCGGATCTAGCGTGCAGGTTGCGCTTTTCGTGGCGCCGGTACTGGTGCTAAGCAGCCTCTTTATCGGCGACAAACCGATGGATTTAGCCTTTAGCGCAGGCCTTACCCTGACGGTTTTACTGTCGGTAATCATCACCACCCAGGTGGCCGGCGATGGTCGCTCCGACTGGTTAAAAGGCGCGTTGCTGCTGGCGGTCTACGCGGTGTTCGGGCTGGCATTCTTCTTCATCCCCGCGGTCTATCCATAAGCTAATTCGAGCCCGATAAATGAGTGAACTAACACCGTCCACCACCACGCCAAGCTGGCTGCGTTGGCTCCCCGGCCTGCTAATGCTTAAAGGCTACAAACTTGACTGGCTGCCACGTGATATCGCCGCCGGGCTAGTGCTGACCACCATGCTAGTGCCCGTCGGTATTGCCTACGCCCAAGCCTCCGGCGTGCCGGGCATCTATGGGCTGTACGCGACTATCGTGCCGCTGTTGGTGTACGCCCTGTTCGGCCCCAGCCGGATTCTGGTGCTCGGCCCGGACTCGTCACTGGCGGCGCTGATTCTGGCCGTAGTGCTGCCACTTTCCGGCGGCGACCCTATGCGGGCGATCACTCTGGCCAGCATGATGGCGGTTGTCTCCGGGGTGGTGTGCATCTTGGCCGGGGTATTGCGCTTGGGTTTTGTCACCGAACTGCTGTCCAAGCCGATTCGCTATGGCTACATGAATGGCATCGCCTTAACCGTACTGGTCAGCCAGATGCCCAAGCTGTTCGACATTTCCATCGACAGTCACGGGCCTGGGCAAGATATCTGGGCACTGCTCAGCGCGATCATCGCCGACCGAAGCAACTGGTACAGCTTTGCCGTGGGCGCCGGTAGTCTAGCGCTAATCCTGCTGCTCAAGCCGTTCAAACAGGTGCCGGGGATTCTTATCGCCGTGCTACTGGCCACTATAGTCGTGGGTTTCTTCGACCTCGACCAGCAGGGCGTCAAGGTGCTCGGGCAGTTACCACAAGGGCTGCCGGGCTTTGCCCTGCCATGGCTCAGCGGCGTAGACCTGATGACTGTGCTGCTCGGCGGCATTACGGTGGCGCTGGTATCGTTTGCCGACACCAGCGTGCTGTCACGCACCTATGCCGCACGCACGCACACTCAAGTCGACCCCAATCAGGAAATGGTCGGCCTCGGCGCTGCCAACTTGGTCGCCGGCCTATTTCAGGGTTTTCCGATCAGCAGTTCCTCCTCGCGCACCCCAGTGGCTGAAGCCGCCGGCTCGCAAACCCAGCTAACTGGCGTGGTCGGCGCGCTTGCGGTGGCGGGACTGCTGCTGTACGCACCCAACTTGCTGCAATACCTGCCCACCAGCGCGCTGGCAGCGGTGGTGATCGCCTCGGCTATCGGCCTGTTTGAATTTGCTGACTTACGCCGAATTTTGCGCATTCAACGCTGGGAGTTCTGGCTGTCGATGAGTTGCTTTGCCGGTGTTGCGGTGCTCGGTGCGATTCCCGGCATCGGTCTGGCCATTGTGCTGGCCGTGATCGAATTCCTCTGGGATGGCTGGCGCCCGCACTTCACCGTACTCGGCCGGGTCGACGGGGTGCGCGGCTACCACGATATCCAGCGCTACCCACAAGCCCGACTAGTGCCCGGGCTGCTGTTGTTTCGCTGGGACGCACCGCTGTTTTTCGCTAACGCCGAGTTGTTCCAGCAAAGTATCGAGCAGGCCATAGCCCAGTCGAGCCAACCGATCCGCCGCGTGGTGATTGCGTCCGAGCCGCTAACCAGTGTCGACGTAACCTCCGGCGATATGCTCGCCGAACTGGCGCAGTCGTTACGCGAGCGCAACATCGAACTGCATTTTGCGGAAATGAAAGACCCGGTAAAAGACAAGCTCGAACGTTTCGAACTGCTTGACCAACTGGGCCACAACATTTTTCAGCCCACCGTCGGTGCTGCGGTCGACAGCTATCTGGCCGACCATCAGATTGACTGGCAGCGCTAACAGCCGGCGAACTTAACTGAGGGAGAGCCTGCTAGGCGGGCCTCACTCACCAATATCTTCATTCCACAGTTGCGGCTGGCTGGCGATAAAGTTGCGCATCAGGCTTACGCAGGTTTCATCCTGAGCCACTTCAACCTGCACGCCACGCCCACGCAGCCAATCTTCTTCACCCATAAAGGTCTGGTTTTCGCCGACCACCACCCGGCCAATGCCGTACAACAGGATCGCCCCGCTGCACATCGCGCAGGGCGACAAGGTGGTGTAGAGCACCGCCTCACGGTAGGTTTGCGCCGGCAAGCGCCCGGCATTTTCCAGCGCGTCCATCTCGCCGTGACGAATCGCACTGCCCTGCTGGACCCGCTGATTGTGCCCGCGGCCGATGATTCGGCCTTGGTGCACCAGCACCGAACCAATGGGTATGCCGCCCTCAGCCAACCCTTGTTGCGCCTCGGCGATTGCCGCCTGCATAAATTCATCCATCTTTTTGCTCCTTTATCAACGCTACCCACCGAGCATAGCTGGGCACCGGGCCAGCCGCCCCGCAGTTAGGCGCTGTGCTGGCGCAAATAAGCCCGGCTAAGTGTGGCAAAAAAACCTAAAATAACCGCCATTCCGTTTCCCGCTGCCAACCGCGCAGCCGATCAAGGCCTCTATCATGTCTCTCGCTCCCCTTGCCGCCACCCTCGCCGATGATCGCCAGCAGTTCTTGGCCCAGCTAGAAACCAGCTTGGCGCAGAACACCTTGGTCAAGTTGGTGCTGTCCAAATACCGCGGTGAAGAGGTTGACTTGCAGCGCGTAGTGGCTCGCTTGGTTAGCGTCAAAGAGCAGCCGTGTTTGTCCTTTGTGTACAGCTACAAAACCCGCGACATCACCAAGAACCTGCCGCTCGACGCGGCCTGCGCGCTGATTGCCAGCCTATTGCCGACGGCGTTCAAAAACGCCCACTTGCTGTCGCTGACCGACGAACTGCAACTGACCTTCAGCAAAAAAGACAAGTGCCAGTTGTTTGTCGGCAAAGCCGTGCAGCGCGAGGCGCCGACCGCCGCGCATAACCGCGAGAAGAAACGTTTCTTGGAGCTGAGCCGGCCGTTCTTGGCTGACTTGGGTGTCACCAACGCCAAGCACGAATTGATTCCGGCGATGGCGCGCAAATGGAAGCAGATCAACAAGTTTATCGAGGTGTTTTCCCACGCCCTGAGCAGCTCGTCGCTGCGTGAAGACCAGCCAATTCACGCGGTGGATTTCGGCTCCGGCAAGGGCTATTTAACCTTCGCCTTGCACGACTACCTGCGCAATAGCTTGCAACTCGATGCGCAAGTACGCGGAGTCGAGTTGCGCCAAGACATGGTCAGCCTGTGCAACGCCGCTGCCGCCAACCTAGAACAACCGGGATTACTGTTTCAGCACGGCGATGTGCGCACTTACGCACCCGCGCAGATCGACATCATGATTGCCCTGCACGCCTGCGACGTGGCTACCGACTACGCCCTGCACTTGGGCATTCGCTCAGACGCGGCAATTATCATGTGCTCGCCGTGCTGTCATAAGCAGATTCGCCCACAGATGCACAGCCCAGCGATGCTCAAACCCATGCTGCAATACGGCGTGCACCTAGGCCAAGAAGCCGAGATGGTCACCGACAGCCTGCGCGCCCTGTTGCTAGAAGCCTGCGGTTATGAAACCAAGGTGTTCGAGTTTGTCTCGCTGGAACACACCAACAAAAACAAAATGATCCTCGCGGTCAAGCGCACCGAGGCAGTTAATCCGGCCGAGCTGCTGGTAAAAATCCAAGGCATTAAAGACTTCTACGGCATTAGCGAGCATTGCCTAGAGAGCTTGCTCAAGGCTGAGCAACTGCTGCCTGCCTATGCAACTCCAGCAAGCACTTAAGACTCACAGGACTAGCCCTTGCAGCGCCTCGCTACTGCGCTGAAACCACTGCACCAAGTAATCCGCCAGTACCTGCGTGCGTTTGGGTAAGCCGCCCTGATAAGGGTGCAGGAGAAATACTGGGGTGCTGCGCGTTTGATAGTCGCGCAGCAGCCACTGCAGACGGCCATCGGCCAGCTCGGTCTGGAGCATATAAGACGGCAGCCGAACGATGCCAACGCCGGCCAAGGCGGCTTTTTTTAGCAAACGATAATGATTGCTGGCAAAAGGCCCAGTCACCTTAACCCGGCTCAATTGATGTTCGCGGTGATACAGCCACTCTTCCGAGCCACGGTAATGGCTATTGAGCAAGCACACATGCGCAGCCAAATCCTGCGGACCCTGCGGCTGGCCGTGCAAGGCGAGGTACGCGGGGCTAGCGCAGGTTAGTTCTTGCATGGCGAACAAGGGCTTGGCCACGAGCCGGTCATCCAGATTTTCACCGGCGCGAATGGCCAAATCAAAGCCCTCGGCGAGCATGTCGCGGTAGTTGTTATTAAGCTCCAGCTCAATGCGAATTTGTGGATATCGCTGGGCAAAGTCGAGCAGCAAGGCATCAAAAAAGGTTTCTCCCAGCGAAACCGGCACCGTCAGTCGCACCGTGCCACTCAGGTCTTCCTTCAGTCGGGCCAAGCTTTGTCGTGCACGCTGGGCCTGCCACAACAAGGCTTGTGCCTCCGGCAGCAAGGCACAGCCAGCACTGGTCAGGGTCAACTTGCGGGTAGTGCGCTGCAATAACGTGACGCCCAAGCCCAGCTCCAACGCGCGGATACGCTTGGACAACTGTCCTTTGCTACAGCCCAAGCGCTCGGCGGCATGGGTGAAGCTGCCCACCTCAAGCAATACGGCAAAGGCGGCAAGATCGTCAATTTCGCTCATTCGCTTGCTCCGTTACTCGCGCTCAACAATGGCTGCGCCAGAATTGTTTCCAATTGGAAACCCTGGCTTTCCAATTAGCAGGCTTATCAATATCAATCATCGCTTTAAACTAAGCCCAACAGCAACCCAATCGCGGTACACACCCACGGAGCAAGCCTATGAAAATTCTCTTAATCGGCGCCAATGGCACCCTTGGCAAAGCCATCGATCAACAGCTACAAGAGCGGCACAACATTGTGCGTATTGGTCGCACCAGTGGCGAGCTGCAGGTCGACATAACAGACAGCGCCTCGATTCGACAAATGTTCGAGCAGGTGGGTAACTTTGATGCGTTGATCTGCGCCGCTGGCAATCTGCACTTCGGCGCCCTAGAGGAAATGAGCACAGAGCATTTCGCCATTGGCTTGCAAGACAAACTGATGGGGCAGGTCAATTTGCTGCTGATTGGCCGCGACTTCGCCAACGACGGCGCCTCGTTCACCCTCACCTCTGGCGTACTCAGCGACGATCCAATCCGCTATGGCAGCTCGGCCAGCATGGTCAACGCCGCCGTCGATGGTTTTGTACGCGGCGCGGCCATCGAACTGCCACGCGGTTTGCGCATTAACAGCGTTAGCCCCACCGTGGTCGAGGAGTCGTTGCCCAGCTATGGTCCGTACTTTCGCGGCTTCAAAGCAGTACCAGCGGCGATTGCCGCCCTGGCCTATGTCAAGAGCGTCGAAGGCGCACAGACCGGACAGGTCTACCGGGTACTGTAACTGCGCCCATAGCACCTGAATAAAACCACACAACCCTTGAGCTCAAGGGTGGCGCCCGGTACCGTGGCAATCCTTTTCTGGAGAGCCACTATGCCCCGCGCCATGCCCCGCGTTCGTTTTCTGTTATTGGCCTTGCTGCCGGCGTTTGCTGGCTGCCAAATTTTCTCCGCGCAACCAGAGCAAGCCGTGGTGCCGGCGGTGCGCATGCAAGGCGAACTGAGCAATGTCGACAATCGTTTAGTTTTTCGTCCCTGCCAAGAACAGCGCCGTTTTACCCTTGAAGACGGCGGCAATACCGGCGTAGTGCAAGAATCGGCAGCGCTGTTGAATAACGGCAAAGGCACGCTATTTGTCGACCTGCAAGGTCAGTTATTAGCCAGCAAAGTGCCGGGCAGCGACGGCCAAATCAATCTAAGTCGCCTGTACCGCATTCAAAGTGAGGGGCAAAACTGCAGCGATTTAAACTTCAAACGCCTGACCCTGCGCGCCAGCGGCCATGAGCCGGACTGGGTAATCAATGCCAACAACAAGGGCATGATTCTCGAACGTCCCGGTCAAGAAGCCTTAGTCCTGCCCTACCTAGAAGAGCAATTGCCGGAAGGTCGTTTTAGCTTGAGCAGCGACGCCAACGGCAAGCACCTTGAACTATGGGTCGCGCCGCAGCGTTGCGTCGACAGCATGAGCGGTAGCGTTCAGCACCTGAGCGCTGAGCTGCGCGTAGATGGCCAAGTGTTGCGCGGCTGCGCTTACTACGGTGGCGCGCTCCAGGACTAACAGCCAGCAACTTTCCGGCAGGCGCCTATGCTGAGGCTAGGAGCCTGCCGGGAGATTTATCATGTTGCGCATTGCTATCAATGGTTACGGACGTATCGGGCGCGCCATAGTGCGGGCCGTTTTTGAACGCGGTTTGGAAACCAAGCTGCACATCGAAGCGATCAACGATTTAGGCGACTTCGCCACCCTCGCCCACCTGACCCGTTTTGACTCAACCTTTGGCCGCTTCAAAGGCCACGTCAGCCTGCACGATGACATTCTGCAGGTACACGGCCAGTCGATTCGCCTGCTGCACGAGCGCGAAGTGGTCAACCTGCCATGGGCGCGCCTGGGGGTAGACGTGGTGCTGGAGTGCACCGGCAAACTAAAAAAACGCCAACAAGTCGAACAACACCTCACCGCCGGTGCGCCTCGGGTGCTGCTCTCGCACCCACTAGAAAGCGCCGACTTAACCGTGGTCTACGGGGTTAACCATGAACTGCTGGGCAATCAACAAATTGTCTCTAACGCCTCCTGCACCACCAACTGTTTGGCGCCCTTGGCAATGGTGTTGGATCAAACGGTGGGCATTCGCCATGGCCTGATGACCACCGTGCATGCCTACACCAACGACCAAAGCTTGCTGGATAAAAGCCACGATGACCTCTATCGCGCCCGCGCCGCAGCTCTATCGATGATCCCCACCAGCACTGGCGCAGCGAAAACCATTGGTTTGGTATTGCCACGCCTGGCCGGCAAATTGGACGGCTTGGCCATTCGCGTGCCCACCGCGAATGTCTCGCTGCTCGACCTAACCTTCAGCAGTGAGCGTCCAACCAGCCGCGAGGCGATTAACGCCGGCCTACAACTAAGCGCGAAAACCCTGCCCTTGGGCGTGCTCGAATGTAACGAGTTACCACTGGTGTCCTGCGACTTTAATGGCTACCCAAGCTCTTGCGTGGTCGACCTGAACCACACCCGCGTGCAAGGCGATCTGGTCAAGGTGCTGGCCTGGTACGACAACGAATGGGCCTTCGCTAATCGCATGCTGGATGTATTGCTGGCCTGGCTGCGACCTTGATCACACCCACCACTGGCCCCGTCAGTTTAAATCTAAGTA
>JAIETJ010000079.1 GCA_019745275.1 Pseudomonadaceae bacterium
ATGAGCGATCTTCCAACTACGAGCCCGAACACCAGCCTGGACCTGAGCTTGGATGGCGTGGAGCAGCGCTCGCTGGCCGACTTCACCGAACAGGCGTACCTCAACTATTCGATGTACGTGATTATGGACCGGGCCTTGCCGCATATCGGCGACGGTTTAAAGCCGGTGCAGCGGCGGATCATCTACGCCATGAGCGAGCTGGGCCTGGACGCCGACTCTAAGCACAAGAAATCGGCGCGTACCGTCGGTGACGTGCTCGGTAAGTTCCACCCGCACGGCGACTCGGCCTGTTATGAAGCCATGGTGCTGATGGCGCAGCCGTTCAGCTACCGCTACACGCTGGTCGATGGCCAAGGTAACTGGGGTGCGCCGGATGATCCAAAATCCTTCGCCGCCATGCGTTACACCGAGGCGCGCTTGTCGCGCTACGCCGAAACCTTGCTCAGCGAGTTGGGCCAAGGCACCGCCGACTGGGTGCCGAACTTTGACGGAACTCTGGATGAGCCAGCGGTACTGCCGGCACGCCTGCCTAACCTGCTGCTGAACGGCACCACCGGCATCGCCGTGGGCATGGCCACCGACGTGCCGCCGCATAACCTGCGCGAAGTGGCCACGGCTTGTGTGCGCTTGCTCGACGAGCCGAACGCCACGGTCGAGCAACTTTGCGAGCACGTGCTTGGCCCGGATTATCCGACCGAAGCGGAGATCATCACCCCGCGCGCGGACTTGCTGAAAATTTATCAAACCGGCAAAGGCTCGGTGCGCATGCGCGCCGTGTACCGCATCGAAGACGGCGACGTGGTGGTCACCGCGCTGCCGCATCAAGTCTCCGGGGCCAAGGTGCTGGAGCAAATTGCCGGGCAGATGCAGGCGAAGAAACTGCCGATGGTCGCCGATTTGCGCGACGAGTCAGACCACGAACACCCGTGCCGGATCGTGATTATTCCGCGCTCCAATCGCATCGATCTCGATGAGCTAATGCAGCATTTGTTTGCCACCACCGAGCTGGAAAGCTCGTACCGGGTCAACATCAATATCATCGGCCTAGATGGCAAGCCGCAGGTGAAGAACCTGCGCACCTTACTCGGCGAATGGCTGACTTTCCGCATCGGCACCGTACGCCGCCGCTTGCAGTATCGCTTGGATAAAGTTGAGCACCGCCTGCACTTACTCGAAGGCCGCTTGATTGCCTTCCTCAATTTGGATGAAGTGATTCACATCATCCGCACCGAGGACCAACCGAAAGCGGTGCTGATGGAGCGCTTCGGCCTGACCGATGTGCAAGCCGAATACATACTGGAAACCCGTCTGCGCCAATTGGCGCGACTGGAAGAGATGCAAATTCGCGGCGAGCAAGACGCGCTGGCCAAAGAACAGGCCAAGTTGCAAAGCTTGCTCGGCAGCGAAACTAAGTTGCGCAAGCTGGTGCGCACTGAGCTGCTGGCCGACGCCGAAACCTATGGTGACAACCGCCGCTCGCCAATCGTGGCCCGCAGTGAAGCCAAGGCGTTGTCGGAAACCGAATTGATGCCGACTGAGCTGGTCACCGTGGTGCTCTCGGAAAAAGGCTGGGTGCGTTGTGGCAAGGGCCACGACATCGACGCCACCGGCCTCTCGTACAAGGCCGGCGACGGCTACAAAACCGGCGCGCCGGGCCGCTCCAATCAGTTTGCGGTGTTTATCGACAACACCGGGCGCAGCTACTCGCTGGCCGCCCACTCGCTGCCCTCGGCCCGTGGTCAGGGCGAGCCACTCACTGGTCGGTTAACGCCGCCGCCGGGCGCGAACTTCGAGTGCGTGCTGCTGCCGGAAGACGACGCCCTGTATGTAATTGCCTCGGATGCCGGTTACGGCTTTGTGGTCAAAGGTGAAGACCTGCAAGCCAAAAACAAAGCCGGTAAAGCTCTGCTGACTCTACCCAATGGTGCCAAGGTGCTGCTGCCGCGACCGCTGGCCAATCGCGAGCAAGACCTGCTAGCCGCCGTCACCACCGAAGGCCGCTTGCTGGTGTTCCCGATCCGCGATTTACCGCAGTTGGGCAAGGGTAAGGGCAATAAGATCATCGGCATTCCCGGTGAACGGGTGGCCAGCCGTGAGGAATACTTGACCGACTTGGCGGTGTTGCCCGCCGGTGCCACCTTGGTGCTAATTGCCGGCAAACGCACGTTGTCGCTGAAAGCTGACGACCTCGAGCACTACAAGGGCGAACGCGGCCGGCGCGGCAACAAACTGCCGCGTGGCTTCCAGCGCGTCGATAGCTTGTTGGTGGAAGGTCAAACCTTGGCGTGATGGCATAAAGCACAACCACTAAGCCGCCTCTTTCAGGCAGTGTGAAAACTACTGCGCTCGGTTATGCGGCGTTAAAAGCAGGCTAAAAATGCTCATTTACAACTCGTAAACTGCGCTTTTTCGCCTGCTTTTGCCTTGCCTAACCTTCGCTCGCTACGTTTTCGCACAGTCTGCTTTGGGCGGCTTAGTGGGTTTTGTGGGCAGGTTTAGCGGTGTCGTGTTACTCGGTGTATTTCTGCACGATTTTATCGATGCTGCCGTCGGCTTTCATCTCGGCGATGGCCTGGTTAAAGCGCGGCAAAATGTCGGCTCTGGCGCGGCGCACCTTGACCCCCAGTGGGGCGTTGCTCAGCTGTAGGCCGCTTCTAAATAAGTTGAGGTTATGTTTGAGCTTGGAAATGTTGTAGTGAAAGGCGATTGAGTCCATGAAAATGGCGTTAGCTCTTTTCTGGATCAGGGTATCAATCAGGCTCTGCTCGCTATACATCTCGTGTTTTTTAACCAGCCCGCTGGCAAAGGCCGCCTCGAAGGCTGGATAGCTGTAGCCGTGCAGGATATGCACGGTTTTGCCGGCCAGATCCTTGGGCGTTTTTACCTCGATATAGGCGTCACGGGTAAAATAGATGTATTCACTGACCGTCATCAGGTCAGCGCTGAAGAGCATGCCCGGGATGTTTTGTGGGTCGTTCCAGAGGGGCGAGTCGATCACGATCAGGTCTATTTTGCCTTCTTCAAACATCTTCAAAGCGCGCTTGTTTGGCAGTCGCTGCATGTTGATGGTATCGCCGGTGCGACGGCCGATTTCGTTGAGAATTTCATAGCCAATCCCGCTGAGTTGGCCGTCGGCCTGCATAAAAAACGGTGGCCAGTTATCTGAGGCCGCGGTGAACGTTTCGCCTTGAACGCTGGGCAGCAGGGCCAACGAGAGTAACGTGCTGAGGCCCGCGACACGGATTGCGCTTGGCTTGCCGCTCCGCTTGGGGCAGTAGTGGAGAAGAAAATCGAGTGCTCGGCACTGCACGATTAACCGAACCTTGTGGCGATACACCACGCTATTGGCGCTCAGTGCCCGGCAGCCTCTGGGGCTGCGGGCCGGGCCAGCGAGGGCAAAATCAGCTGGCATTTAGCCAAGCATAGCCAACCCTAAGCAACTTGCTGGCGACTATTGCAACCGCCAGTCAACTCGATGCGTGTGTACCTCTTGGCTATCCAGCGGCAAGCAGCGAAACGCGGCGGACAATTGATAACCCTGCGCTTGCTGCTCAAGCTTGCACTCCAGCCAGCCGTCTCCTTCCCACGCTTGCGCCTGGACGCTGGCGTGGCCCTCTGGCAGGGCAATTATCTCATCACGCAGCACGCTGCTGGCGGCGACGTTGGCAAACCACAGCGGGGCGTGCAGTGGTGGCGCTACCAGTGCGTAGGCGACGATCGGGCTGCCCTTGAAGCGAATAGTCGCGGCGGCGCAGCAGTGGTAGTCGCCGGAGATAAACACCACATTGCTGATGGCGTTATCGCGGATAAAACTCAGCAGCCGGGCGCGCTCGGCGCTGGCCAGTTGCCAGTTATCGGCTTCGCGCGGGGCAGGCAGGTCGGTGTATTCGCGTAAGCCCGGCGCCAGTACCGAGCCGCTGAGAATAAACTTAGGCTGGGCGCCACGTGCTTGCTGGGCCAACAGCCAGTTCTCCAGCAACGGCCACTGCGCGGCATCCAGTAAGCGCCGGTGCGCGCGTTGGCGGTGGATGCGCGTGTTGAGCGAGAAAAAGCCGATCTCGCCGCTTTGCCAGCTGCCGTCATGCCCACCCGGGCCTTCAGGCGCAGGGCCGTGGCTGCGCTGAAAAGCTTGGTAGGCGGCCAGCCCCGTGCGGGTTAACACTTGCTGGGCCGTGCCGCGCAGCAGGGTGTCGGCGCTCCAGTTGTCGATTAGTTCATGGTCGTCCATGGCCATATACAAGGGGGTGCTGCGCGCTACGGCGGTAAATCCGGGCGAGTTAAAGGCCTCGCGGTAGCGCGGTAAAATCCGCTCTAGGGCGGAGCTACTGTCGAGCAAGCCGGCGCGGGCATCGGCGTAAATCTGATCACCGAGCATCAACATAAAGGCGGCCGGTTGTTGCCGTTGGCGTTGCCCAATGGCCAGCAGGCTGGCATCACTGCGCTGGTCTTCCATCACGCTTAAGCCCGGATGTCGGCAGCTGGCCGCTAGAAAACTAAAGCTATTGCCCGTCTGCCATTGCTCGGGGCGCAGTCGTACCACGCATTCACGCATCCAGCGCAAGCTGCGCCGCTGCCGCGAGAGGGTGTCGGGTTGTGCGTGCAGGGCCAGCAAGCGGCTCTGCTGCAGGCTGATCGACAGAGGATAGAGCAGGGCTTGGGCGTCGCTCAGGTTGAGTTGCAGCGCCAAAGGTTGCACGGCCTGATCGATAGGCGCGGCGGTGAAGCGGTTGGCGGGCGGCGCTTCAAGCTTGGCTTGGGCACTGCTGGACGGCTCCAGCGCGCACATGGCCGGGTTGGCTGCGGCGTTGCTGTGTGCCGGGGTGCGGCCGCCGGCGGCCAGGGCTTCGGCCGCAGTCATCGGGTGGCCCCAGTCGGCGGGCCAGTGCAGCTCGCACTGCTGGCTTTGCGCCGGCTCGCTGGCGGCGTAGCGGTGCAGGCTGACCATGGCAATGCTCAGGGTGGCCAGCCAGGCATTCGGCACCTGAATGTCGGCTAGGGCGTAGCTAATGCCGGCATCCAAGGCCGGGGCGGGGTTGCTGCTCAGGGACGTATCGAGCGGTTGCTGCTGCAGCGGCCAGGCCTGTACCAAGCGTCGGTTCGGCCCGGCGCTGAGTAACGTCATGGCGGCCACGGCCGCGCCGCTTTGGCTGTTGTCGACCTCGATCCACAGGCGCAGGCGGCTGGTTGCGCCCTCGTTGCGGCACCAGCCGACAATCGGCCCGGTGCGCGGCAGGCGGGCGCGTAAGCGGTTGTGTGGCGCTGCAGCGGCCGCTTGGGCGGGCGCGGCGTAGGCACTGTTGAAAAAGCTCACCACCGAGCAAAAGATTTTCTCCGGTGCTTGCTTACCAATGGTGCAGTCAAAGTGCGCGTGTTCGGCGGCGATTAAGTGCTGGTCATGGCCGCGTGCCAAACGTTCGGTGCTGAACCCTCGGCGTAATTGCCGCCATGTTTCGACGCAGGATTCTTGGTCAAACAGTACGTTGTCGGCGCCGTGCAGCAGCATCACCGGCATTGGTAAAAAATTGCGCAGATTTTCTTCGGTGGTATAGACGTTCTGCCCGTCGGCATTCACCAGTCGTTCGTATTCGACGCATTTGGCGCCGTGCATAAATACCCCAAGGTTGGTCCGGCCAAAATACTGGTCGAGCTTGGCGTGGGTGATCGGCAGCAGTTGATCGTGGCGAAACAAACGGCTGAGGGCGCCGGCCATGCGTTTGCAGGAGGTGCTGTCGGGGTGCTCGTGGCGCAGGTCGTGCTCACCGGGGCAACGCTCGGCCGCGCTGTAGTTGAAGCTGGCAAACAGCCGGTCCATCAGCGCATGCAGGCCGTCGGCTTGCACGGTGCCGGCGGCAAATTCCAGGTGCTTAAGTTGCAGACCATTGACCAACAAGGCGGCCACTTGCAGGCGCATTTGTGCGGTTTTCGAACCGATCACAAAAGGCTGGAACTGCGAGAACAGCACGCCCGCCAGTTTGCCGCGCTGACTGTCTTTATGGATGAGATGGCCGCCGAGCAGCGACATGCCCAGCGAGGCCGAGCCGACACAATGACTAAAGCAGAACATCTCGCCGGGCAGCGGCGGGGTGTCGCCAGCCGCCGCGCTGAGGTGTTCGAGAATGTAGTCGATGGCCTTGGGGATTTCTCCCACGGCAATGTCGTCCATGCTGGAGAGCTGCGCCGAGGCGCGTAGAAAGGGGCTGACCCGGTATTCCAGCAGCCACACATCCCAGCCTTGGGCGTGCAGCATGGCGGCCAAGCTGCGCGAGCCGAGCTCCTCGGCGACAAAGGGTAGGGTGTTTTGCGCGAAGCCATTGAGCAGCATGATCGACTGGTAGCGGCGCTGGCCGTTGACCAGCTGCGAGGCGACTTGCGGCTGCGCATAGCGCACTAGGCCGACGCGGATTTGCTCGCCTTGCGGCGCGTCTGCATGCAGGGGGACGTGCAGGCAGATCGGCGCTTGTGGGGCCACTTTGCTGCCGTCCGGCAGTTCTAGGGTCGGGTAGAAACTCTGCTGTAATTCAAACTGGCCATTGTCGGCAGCCAGTGCCGGGTCGCTGGCGGGCAAGTTTGGCGCGTAGTCGGGTAGGCGGAAATCCAGAATGCGGCTGCTGATCAGGTAGCGGGTAATCAGCAGCGGATAACTGGCCAGTGCGGCCAGTGCGTGCAGGCTGTCGGGGCCGCTGTGCAGTTGCGGCGCGATACGCCGCAACATCTCGGGGAAGTCCATGGCTAAACGCCCGGATGCCAGCACATGGGCATCGCCGTCGCGTTGCAGTTGCACATCCAGCTCGGTTAATTGTTCCCACACGCTGCGCCTTGGCAGGGTTGGCCAGCCGCCGGATTGGCATTTAGTGCGCAGCCATTGGCCCAGTTCACGCCAAGTGGCAGCGGGTTGGATCAGCTTGCTGCCGACTAACCGATAGCGCTGCTGGCCATCGCTAAGTTGCAGTTGGTAATCGAAGCTGCGTGCCGCGCTGGCGTGCCAGAGCAGGCGTGCGCCGCTGCTGATAGTGGCCAACAGCCCCGGCGCGTTAGGCGCTTTTGCTCGTGAGCGATCCGGCCACCAGCGGTTGATCAAATAGGTCAAAAAAGCACGGACCAAACGACTGCTGCGCGCCCACGGGGTATCGGCCAGCGGGCGGAACAGTTGTACCGTGCCAGCGCAGACCTGCAGTTCAAGCTGGGCTTGCCCAGGGCGATCTATAACCAGTCGGGATGAGATAAAGCTCGGCGTTTGTGGGCTGTAGACGATGACCTCGACGCGGTGCTCAGGATCTTGCCAGAGCGTCTGCCAGTCGGGCACCTGCATTTGCAAAAACAGCGCCCCGGCCACGCTGTGTGCCTCGGCTTGCGGGCTGTCTTGCCAGTGCAATGGGCCGCGCAACACCTCGGCCAGCACCGCGCCGCACACCGGCGTGGCGCTGCGGCTGAAGGCCGGCTCGCCGTGGGGGTAGGGTGGCAGTGCGGTGGCTGGTTGCGGCTGACTGGCGCCCAATTCGGCAATCGTCAGGCGGCAGGCGCGCTCGGCCAGCGCGGTAATGCTCAGCAGCGGATTAACCCCCAGCGAGCTGGGCATGATCGAACCATCCAACACCTGCAGGCTGGCAAACAAGCTGCCATCGGTGCGAAACACTTGGCCTAGGTGGTTGACCACGCCGTCCTGCACGCTGTCGGCCATCCGGCAGCCACCCAGCGGATGCACGGTGATCCAGCCAGCTTGCGGCGCTGGTCCGCTGAGTACTTGGGCGATTTCATCGGGTAACAGCCCCGAGGCTGGGTTGGGCAAAAACGCTGCGCCGAGCTTTTTGATGCTGCCCATGCGCTGGCGATGCAACTGTGGCGCTGGATCGGCAGCATTGGCTGGCCAGCTCCAGTTTAGGCGTGCGCTGGGGCTGGCCAAGGTGGCCACGCCGGCGGCCGAGTCGTGCCCCATGCCCAGCAAGGCGAGGCTGCGGGCGATTACCTGCGGTTCCACGGCCAATCGGTCACTGCCGCGTTTACCGCGCAGACCGAACTGCGCCAGTTGCGGCAGGATGCCGAGGGTGCTGAGCAATTCGTTGGCCAATGGCGCCAGTAGGCCGGGAATCCCACCGTCTTCAATGATGGTGCTGCGGCGATGGTCGTTATGGTCGTGGAAGCGAATCACTGCGCTAATGGTTGGCCCGCACGCGGCGCTGCCGTTGGCCGCGCTGACGCTGCTCTGGCCGATGCCGTTGGCAGTTTCTGGCAGGTCATAGGCGGCGCACAGGTCATCGCCGTTGGCGGAAATGCCCTGACCCAGCCAAGCGCTGGCGATGTCCAGGCCCATGGCGTGCGAGCGCAGTAAAATTTCGCTGGAGCCGAAGGTGCCGGCGGCAACAATCACCCGGCCACAGGGAATGACAAATTCATACTCGGCCCGCTCGGCGCGGCCATGTTCCTGCAAGGCTTGCCACTGCGCGCGCTCGCTGGTGCGTACGCAATGCACTCGCCATGGGCGGTCGGGCTGGCTATCAAGGTGCTCGATATACAGCACGCTGACATGGCTAAACAGCTCGGCGCCAGCTTGCCGGGCACGCGGCAGATAGGTTTTGTCTAGGCTCAACTTGGCCTGCCGATTACAGCCCGATACGCAGTTGCCGCAACCAATGCAGCTGCCGCGCAGGCCCAGCGCTTGGCTCGGTGTGGCGCTAAATTCAATCGCCAGCGGCACGTCTTCGGTGCAGACGCTGAGCTCAGAACTGGCGCACTGTTGCGCGGCCGCTTGGCCGATGTCGTGCAAGCGTTGGTATTTTTGCGTCTGCTGCGGTGGGCAATGCGGGCTATTGGCTTGCTGTTGTGGCGACTGAATCTCCAGCCCGGCAGAGGCCTGCTGAAAGTCTTGGTCGAGGTTGCTGTGGCGAATCGCGCTCGGCCATTGTGGCTGCTCGAACACCCGCGCATCGGGACGCAGCGCCACCGCCGCGTTAATCAAGCTGCCCCCGCCCAAACCATTGCCGACCAGCGCAGTGGCGCGTGTGCCGAAGCGGAAATCAAACAATGCATCTTCGTTGCCGACGCTATTGGCGCCACCGTTGGCGCTGCTCTCGGCGCGCATAAAGGCGCCGGTTTGGCTAAGGTCGGTGGGGAAGTCGCCGGCTAAATATTCGCCGCCACGTTCCAGCAGCGCCACCGACAGACCGTGCTCGGCAAAGCGCAAGGCCGCCACCGAGCCACCATAGCCAGAGCCGATCACTAGCACGTCGGGTGCGTAGGGTGCCGTGCTGCTCTGACACTGCGCGAGTAGTTGTTCAACGTCCTTAGATAGCCAACGCATATGCCAGACCTCCTTGTATGGGGTGTTTGCTCAGGTAAATGCGCGACCGGCTTGGGCTTAGGTGTGGCTAACCCTGTAAGCGTTTGGTGTTGGCCAGAACGGGCGAAGGCATTTGCGGCAAGTTGGCACAAAAAGGGTTGTTGGCCAAGCGCCAAGGCTCAAAGTCGGCTATTTGCATGGGTTTGCCGGCAAAGAAGCCTTGCGCATAGTCGCATCCAAGAGCGCACAGCAGCGCCCATTCTTCGGCGGTTTCGGCGCCTTCGCCGACCAGGCTTAAGCCTAGCCGATGGCCGAGGTCGATGGTCGAGGCCAGAAGCGCCGCCGCTTTGCTGTTCGGCTGGGTGTTGCGGATAAACGAACGGTCAATTTTCAGTTCCTCGGCGGGCATTTTTTGCAGGTAGGCCAGTGAGGAATAGCCGGTGCCGAAGTCATCAATCGACAGCGAAAAGCCGGCCTGATGCAGTTCGTGCATAACCGCTAACGCGGCGGTTGGGTCTTGCATGGCGGCGCTTTCGGTAACTTCCAAGCGGATGTCCGCTGGATCGGCCCCTGTGCTTTGCAACATGCGCAATAGGCTGCTGACAAAGCAACTTTCGGCTAAATCAAAGGCGGATAAGTTCACCGATATTTGCAGCGGTCGACCTTGTTGGCGCCACAACGCGGTCAGGCTCATGGTCTCGGCCAGCATCCAATGGGTCAGCAGGGTGATGCGTCCGGTTTTTTCCGCGAAGGGCACAAAACTACCCGGTGGAATGATGCCGCGCTTGGGGTGATGCCAGCGAACGAGCGCCTCGGCGCTGAGCACCGCCCCGTCGCACAGGCGCACCTTGGGTTGCAGGTAGACGCGTAGTTCGTTGTGCTCGACGGCGCGCTTGAGTTCGGACAACAGGCCAAGGTCGGCGCGCTGGCTGCTCTCCAGCTCGGCCTGATACTCGACCCAGGTTTTGTGCTGGCTGCGCGCCACGTCCAGGGCGACTTCGGCGTTGCGTAGTAGCTGCGCCATGTCCAGAGTGCTGGCGTTGAACCGGGCGCTACCACCGGCCAAGGCTATATCGACGGTTTGGCTGTCGACCTCGGTAGGCCGATTAAAACTTTGATTAATCAGCAGGCGCAGGCTTTCGAGGTCTTCGGCTTGCGGGTAGAGCAGGCAAAATTGGTCGGCATGCATGCGCCCGGCACGCGCCCCCGGATACTGTTTGGCCAAACGGCGCAGGCGGCGGCCAGTTTCGATCAGAATCTGATCGCCCAAGGCCACTCCGAGGGTCTCGTTGATGGCCTTGAAACGCTCAATATTGAGCATCAAAACGCAGGGCTGAAAGCCTTGCTCTACCAAGCTCTGACCCTGTTGGCGAATACCTTCGCGATTGTTCAGTCGGGTCAGTGGGTCAAAGCGTGCGAGGCGGGCGGTTTCTTCTTGCAGGCGCAGGGTTCGTTCGGCAAGGCCATAGCAAAAGGCTGCTGGCAGCGCCAGGGTGCGTAAAATATCAAAGCCCGAACCGACCGCTAATGCGCTCGGCATGGGCTGTTTGAGGATTAGGTTGTAAGTCACAAAGGTTAGCCAGTACAGGCTGATGGGCAGCATGCCGAACAGCAAAATTCCACAGCTGCGCTCGCCATGTCGCCAGCCGCGCCAGTTACCCGACAGCAGGGTGGCAAAGTGCAGGGGTAGCAGTACACCAATAGCGATTACCACTGCCTGCGGATTGCCGATGCCTAAGGGGATTAGCAGCAAAAAGGCCACCGCAATGCCGTAGGCGAACTTGGCCGTGCGCGGACTGTGGCTGTTGAAGCGGCCAAAGCGCACGTTCAGTAGCACCGCAAACAGGGCGTTGAGGCATTGCAACGACCAAACATCGAGCAACCAAGGCATGGCGCTAAGGCTAATAAAGGGTAGGCCGCTGCGGCCAAACACGATTAGCGCCTGCGAACTGGCATGCGCGGTGTACAGCGCGTAACTCCCATTGCGTAAAGCGAGGGCAAATAAGCCGGCCATGATCGCGCTGGCCGCCAACAACACGGCAATGCTTAGGTTGACCAGGTCGGTGCGCTGCGCACTGTGCATGCTGGTGCTCGGGTCAACTGCCTCAACCCGCAGCACGTGGGCTAAGCCGGGCAGTGGTCGGGCGCCGTCGGTTAAGCTTATCTGGGCGTAGAGCGGTAATTGCCCGGTTTTGCTCGGGATGAAAATAGCCCGCTGGCCGCTGACCAGCGCGTTGCTGTTAGTGCCCATGCGCTGCGCATGGCCGATAAGCTGACCGGAGGCATCGAACAGGCGCAGGTCGACGCGTTGAATGTGCAGGTCGGTAAACGACAACGAGAGATTTTTTTGCCATGAGGAGGCTTCAGGCAATTGCGTAATTCGCACCCAGCACTGGTCATGCAGTAGTTCGATTGGCACCTTGCCGTCGTTGGCGGGCAGCCAGTGTGGCGGCTGCGCCTGCATGTCGCTAAATTCTGCCGCGCCGTCACAGCTGTAGGCCACTGCCAGTGGCGCAGCCAGTAACGCTGGCGCGGCGCTGCTTAGTGTGAGTAGGCAGATCAGGTAAAACCATCCAGATCGTGGGCTCATTGCTATCCCTGTGCAGGCTATGCCGCCTTACTGCTGGCGGTGCGCGGCGGTGTAGGGCGTCGCGCTAATGCATTTAAACCGAGCTGAAAATAAGTAAAGCCCAGCCCGTAGCGTTGTGTGAACAAATGTTCCACTAGCCGGTTGTTAGCCGATGTGCGGCAGGTTTAGCCTCGCCACGCGCGGCTTAAATGCGCGCGGTGAATGGAGCTAGGGGCTTGATTGACGGATAATTGCCCATTGCGGCTATTTTTGAGTGAGTTTGCGTATGCCCTTACATCGTTACATGGCCTTGCTGGTGGTGGCGTTGGCCTTGCCCGCCTGCAGCGTGCAAGCCCCGACGCCGCTGTACCAATTGGATATTGGTCAATTGAGCGTTCCGAGCGCACGCAGTGGTTTAGTGGTGTTGTTGCAGCCGTTAACACTGGCGCAGTACCTGCAACGTGATGTGTTGCTGCAGCGCCAAGCCGATGGCAGCTTGCTGGAGACACCGGCGCGCTGGGCCGGCAGCCTGCAAGAGGATGTGGAGCATCTGTTGCTGCGTCAATTGGCGGAGCGCCTGCAAACGCCGAATGTGCTGACCACACCGAGCACCGTCGGTTTAGTCGCCGATATCCAGCTGCAAGTGAGCATCAGTCGTTTAGATTCTGGCCCGCTGCAGCCGGCGGTGCTGCATGCGCAGTGGCGCTTGCTGGATAAAAACGGACAGTTACGCGAACAGCGTTTACTGCAGTTGGAGCAGGCGCACGCGCAGAGTGTGGCCAGTCAGGTGCAGGCGCAGAGCCACTTGTTGCAGCAGTTGGCCGAGCAATTGGCGCAGGCGGTGCGTCAGTTACAGGCGGCGGCTGCCAGCGCGCCGACTAACCGAGCGGCGCCGGCACCGCGTAAACCGGCGTTGCTGGCGCCCAAACCAGTAGCACCGACGACTGGGGCGAGCGAGGTTTATAGTTTCTAAGCCTGCCCGCTGATGTCTGGTTCGGGGTTAGGACTGAAATTTATTCTCGTGCATGCGCGTCATTTGTCGTTCCAGCAGCGCCGGATACGGATCAAGCAAGCGCTCCACACAGCTCGCGCCTTCGGGGCTGGCAATCGCACGAATCCGTACCCGTTGGCGTAGCAGCGGATCTTCGGCGATCTGCCGGGTTACCAGCAGCAGATTACGGCTGTGTTGCGAAAGAGCGAGGGCATCCTGCGCCGTTTCGCTGAGCAGTAAATCACCTTGGCTGGCCGCGCTTAGGTCGTCGCCGGCAGTCAGGCCAAACTGTAATTGCAGAGTAATTCCGCTGTCGGCCACTTCAATCTGCAGGGCGTGGCCAAGGGCGCGCAGGAGCTCGCCGGAGCAGATGGCGTGGGTTAGGTAGTCGGCGTCGCTGCTGCTTTGGTGGAACAGCATCAGGCTGCTGCCATCGTTCAGGGTGTGCAATTGGCCTTGATAGAGCTCCGCGGTTTGCTCCAAGCAGGCGCGATAGCGCTGCAGCAGGTCCATCAAGCGTGAGCGGGGTAGGCGGCGTAGTTGCTCTTGGGCACCGAGCTGAATGGACAGTACGGCGCTGGCGTGCCTGACTTGCGGCGCAGGCTCGGCGTAAGCCGCTACGGGCGCAGGGGCGTCGTCGCGCAGGTCGGCAAAGGGATCATCCTCATCCTCATCCGTGCGGGCACTGAATGGCGGGCTGCTGAAGTCTTCTGCTGCATCGTCAGCATCAAACTGCGGATCGCGCAAATCGCGTACGGCAAAGGCCGGCTCAGGCTGCTCGTGTTCATCGAGGTACTGCTCGTCGTCATCTTCGGCAAACGGCTCCAATGGCTCATCGTCCAGTTCGTCGTCAATGTCACGATAGGCTGGGACGGCGCTGCTGGGAGCTTTAGCCGGTACTAAGCGCTGCTGGAGTTGGCGGGCTAAATCGCCAATTTCATCTTGGCGGCCAGAGCCGGGTGCCGGGTCATCGGGGTCGCGCAGCCACACGCGCAGCTCCAGCAATGGCATGGATATATGCCGGCCCAAGCGCAGGCTTAGCGACAGGGTCAGGGCCAATAAGATCAGACTGAGGATGCCCATGCTTTGCAAGCTAATGGTCATCGGCTGCTGAAATTGCTCGGTGTCTAGGCTGATGCGCAAGTGCCCGGCGATCACCTCTTGAAAGGTGATCGGCGTCGAGTACAGCCCCTCGGTATCGCCGAGCAGGCTTTGCTTGGGGCGCGAGCCGGCTTCGGCGAGGGTGCGGTTGTCCACGCTGTAGATCGCCGCGTGGGATACCAGCGGGTTTTTTACTAAGTTATTCAGCAGCACGTTGAGGCTGAGAATGTCGTTGGACACCAGCAGCTCGGTGGCTGATGCGGCGGTTTGCACGATCAGGCTCTGGCCAACCGCATCGGCTTGCTGCTGCATCGCCTGCTTAAATTGCATGCCCATTACCCACGCGTAAATCACCAGCGCCAGCGCGACTAAAAGCAGGCTGTGGCTGGCAATGCGCAAGGCTAACGGCACGCGCCGCTGGCGCAGTGCATGAAAAATTAGCAGAAAGAAATTATCGGGCTTGACGGATTCGGGCCGGTTCACGGGGCTCGGCTCTTCTTGACTGAAATTGGCCCGCAGTATAGCCAGCTACACCGGGAGGGCCAAGCCTAGGAAGCTGTCCGAGAGCAGACTGACCGGCTACGGAAAAGCCGGCGCGTGTCATTTTTTGCGCTCTTTCTCGTTGAATAGAATGACTATTCGCCTCAAAAACGCGCAAAACTGCCTCCACCCGGTCTTTCCCTCGCTACGGTCGCTGTTGTCGGACCGCCTCCTAGCCGCCTGCAAGTGGCGGCAATTGGTGAGTTGTGGGTGGAATATCGGCTGAGTTGCGCCAAAGTCAGCGAAATCAAGCTTGGAGTGGCGATTTACAATCCGTAAACTGCGTTATCTGATCGGTTTTCGCCTGTTTGAGCGCAGCTCAGGACGCGCGCAGTCGACGTTCAACATGTTTTTTGCAGCGGAGAGTCGAGTTTGCGCGAAATCGTCCTGATTAATATCACCGGTGAAGACCGTCCGGGGCTTACCGCCGCTATTACCGGCGTGCTGGCGCAAGGCGGGGTGAATATCCTCGACATTGGCCAAGCAGTAATTCACGACACCTTATCGTTCGGTATTTTGGTCGAGATTCCGGCCACCGAGCAGGCCTCCTCGGTACTCAAAGATGTGTTGTTTACCGCCTACAAACTCGACCAGCAGGTGCGTTTTACCCCGGTGGCCGAGGCAGACTATGAGCAATGGGTGGCGGTGCAAGGCAAACCCCGACACATCGTTACCCTGCTGACGCGTAAGGTTACGGCTGAGCAGTTGCAGCGAGTCAGCTCGATTACTGCCAAGTATGGCTTGAATATCGATCATATCGATCGTCTGTCTGGGCGCATGCCGCTGGACACACCGGCTGATCAGGGCAAGGGCTGCATCGAGTTCTCAGTGCGCGGCGAACCGGATGACCCGCAGGCCTTGCGCAACGAATTTCTCAGCGTGGCGCAAGAGTTGAACGTCGATATCGCCTTTCAGCGCGACTCGCTGTTTCGCCGTAATCGCCGGCTGGCGGTGTTCGATATGGACTCCACGCTGATCGAAGCCGAAGTTATCGATGAATTAGCCAAAGCCGCCGGCGTTGGCGAGCAGGTGGCGGCCATTACCGAACGCGCGATGCTCGGTGAATTGGATTTTCGCGCCAGCTTCAAGGAGCGTTTGGCCCTGCTTCAGGGCTTGCCGGAGTCGACCTTGGCCAGTGTTGGCGCCAGTTTACGCCTGACCGAAGGCGCGGAAACGTTGTTTGCCGAACTCAAGCGCTTAGGTTACAAAACCGCGATTTTGTCCGGTGGCTTTAGCTATTTTGCCAAGCAGTTACAAGCCAAGCTGGGCATCGATTATGTGTTCGCCAATGAACTGCAGATCGTTGATGGCAAACTCACCGGGGTGGCCGTTGAGCCCATAGTGGATGCTCAGCGCAAAGCCGACTTGCTGCGCGAACTGGCCGCTCAAGAAGGCTTGCGCTTGGAGCAAACGATCGCCGTTGGCGACGGCGCTAACGACTTACCGATGCTCGGTTTAGCTGGGCTGGGTGTGGCGTTTCGGGCTAAGCCCTTGGTCAAACAGTCGGCGAAGCAGGCCATTTCAACCCTAGGCTTGGACGGGATTTTGTATCTCTTAGGTTTTCGCGATCGCGATGGCAACGACTAGCCGCGTGTTTGTCGCATAAAAAAACCGCCAGCAGGCGGTTTTTTTATGGACGAAATGCTTAGTCGTCGTCGCCGGCCGAGAAATCGTAATCCATCGATTGGGTTGGGCCTTGCAGGTAGTGGCCTTGAATGTAGTTAACCCCGGCTTGCCAGAGGGTAGACAGCACGCTGGCGCTCTCCACGAACGGCACTATGGTCAGCTTGGCTTGCGCGTGTAGGCTGGCCAGCAGGGTTTTTAGCGCTTCTTGGTTGTCGGCAGTGCTGAGGTTTTGCGAGAACGAACCGTCCACTTTGACGAAGTCGATACTCAGGTGCTTAAGCGTGTTGAACGGGTTGAGCGAGCAGCCAAATTGGCTCAGTCCAACCTTGCAGTGCAGCTCGCTGAGGCCTTGAGTCAGGGCTTTGGCTTGCTTCAGGTAGGCAATCGCATCGGGCTCGCTGAGCTGAAAGATCAGTGCGTCGGAAGGTAAGCGTGCGGCTTTCAGGGCTACGCTCAGCCACGGCAATAGGGTCGGGTCTTGCAGACTGGCGCTGGATAGATTTACAAACAAGCGTGTGCTGTGGCCTTTGCTGCGATGTTGCGCAAGCAATTTGATCGAGTTGAGAATCACCCAGCGGTCGATTTTCTCGGCCATGCCGGCATCAATGGCGGCGCGCAAAAAATCCAGCGGTGGCACTTCTTCGCCTTGCGGGTTGAGTAGGCGTAAGAGCACTTCGTAGTGTTCGTGACTGTCCCCGCGCAGGCTGATAATCGGTTGGAATAACAGGCGGAAACTGTTGTTTTCCAGCGCTTGTTGCAGCATCGCCACCACGCTACCACGGCTGGCTGCAGCGGCCAGTTCGTCGGCGGGATTAAACAGTTTTAGCGCATTGCCGCTGGCCAGTTCATCCGCGCAGCGGTGCGCGCGATCAATCACGTCTTGCCCGCGCGGAGTTTTTTCATTGACCCCAGCGACGCCGATCGACAGCGTGGTTTGTAGCGTTCGGCCGTTAATTTCGAACAGGTGGCCTTCGAGTTTCTTCAGCAGTGCCGCGAGGCTGGCTTGGCTCTGTTCCGGCGTTTGCGCCGGCAGCAAGACGCTAAACACATCATCACCAAAGCGCGCCAATTGCGCGTTGTCGGCAAAGTGGCTGCGTAACAGGCCCGCCATGTCAGCCAGCAAAATGTCGATACCGGCCAAGCCGGCCTCAGCGAGCAGGAGGGCGTAGCGATCGATGCGGATATAGCCGACGCAGGCTGGCTGTCCGGCATTAACTGCGCGATCGGCTGCGGCGTCGAGGAGTTCAATAAAGTGGCTGCGGTTATGCAGGCCCGTCACTAGGTCTTGACTGCTGATCTCGCGCAGCTTTTGCTCAAGCTCGGCGTTGCCGCTTTCGGCGCGAATAATGACTTGAATGCAGGGTTCACCGGCGAAAGTGGCGGGTGAAAAGCCCATGCGTGCGGCAAAGGTTTGGCCGCCTTCCTTGACGCCGGTGCAGGCCAGTTCGGCGTTACCCTCGGCGTTTTGATAGTTTTTCAGAAAGTCTTTGAAGCTGGCTTGATCGTTGCTTGCGATCAGGTCGATCATCGGGATGCCTTCTAGCTCCTCGCCATCTTCGTAGCAAAACATCTCGAGGTAGGCGCGGTTGGCGTAAATGTGCATGCCTTCGTGCACATAGGTGATGGCATCGACCGAGCTGTCGAGCAGCAATTGGCAGCGTTTTTCCGCTTCGCGCAGAGCCACTTCAGCCACCCGGCGGGCGCGACGTTCTTCGAGGTTGGTCAGTTCGCGGTTAGCCACCAGCATCAGGCGTTCATCTTCACCTTGCGGCAGGGCGTCCTGAGCACCGAGGGCCAGCGCTTCGGTAATGGCGTCGGAGTCATTGCCGTCGGTGAGTTGAATAACAGGAATGTCTTTGGCTTGTCGGCGAATGGCGGTAATCGCCTCGTGGGGGTCGAGGTTTTCGCTGGACGGTGCGGCAATTAGCAAGTCCCAGCTTTGTCCGAGTACTTGGTTTAAATCGTCGCTAGAAACCAAACGGTGCACGCGAGTGGCGCGTCCCGAATTACGGAACAGGCTAACCAGTCGTTCGGCCTCGTTCTGCGAATCTTCAAGGATCAGCAGTCTTATGGTTTTTTTTTCAATGGCCATGGTCAATTCTTGAGTTGCGCCAAACGGGCGCAAAAAGGCGATAAAAGGTCGTTTTCGGCAATCTACAGCGACTTCCAAAGTGAGTCAAAGTCTTCCTCGCCGGCTTTAGCTTGGCCGCTCGGGGCTGTGACGGGCTTCCCTTGTGGCGTGCTGGCCAGCTCTACGCTGCGGTATTCAAACTGGGTGAAGCTGCCGGTGCTGGTTTGCTTGCGGCTAAGCACGGCACGTTGTTCGTTGCCGCTTAGGTTGATCAGCACCTTGTTACCTTCTTGGAACGGTAGGCGAGGCGTGATTAAGGTCGCAGGTCGTGAAATGGCAGCAATCGCGGGAAGCAGTAGCGCGCGTAAAAACTGACTGTGTTGTTCGGTTTTGCGCATCAGTTGTAAGCCGCAAGGTTGTGCGAATGGCGCGACCAGTTCGATGCCCATTTGTGTGCCGCCCCCGCGTACTTGGCGAATCCAGCGTACTACGGCCACGCTCCAGGCTTGATTAGGGCTGTCTTGCAGCCCTAATATTTCCCCGGCTTGCAGTTGTCCCGGTACTTCTTTGGGCCACGAGAGACAGTAGCCGCCAGGGCTGTGATTGACGATGGATAGGCTGTAGGTCGGATAAAGCTCGATCGGCTCATCTACCGCAGGTGCTGACTCAGATTTGTTTGGGTCTTGCGCCTGATAGACAATTTCTTCCATCGGCAAGCCCGGTTCCCAGTGGGTGATGCGCTGCGCATCGAAAGCCTCGCCCCAAATGTCGGGGCCACTGTCGACCGCGTGAGAGCTGAACTTGACAGCTTGCGCGGTTTTTTTAAGCACCTCGCTAAAGGCGATTTGTCCGGCAATGTAGTAATGCACCGAGCTCATGCCAATGCTCAGGGTCAGGCTGCCTTGGCCGCTATTACGCTGAAAAGTACGCTCGGAAATGTCGCCCCAGGCGGCCCCCAAGTGTTGCAGCACATCCAGGCTAAAGCCGTCGGGCACTTGCAGTTGAGACTCTTTGCGGTTTTCTGCGGGGAGTATCAGGTATTCACGAATAGCATCGGCTAGGGGCTGAGTGTCGATGCCGATCAGGGTGTTTGGTTCGCTCGCCGGAAATAGCGATTTGTACCGCGGCGGCCCGTCCACCAGCGGGGCGATAGCAAACAAACTGGACGCGAGGCTGGCAGGTTGTAACTTGACCAATGCGCACCACGGCTCGAGTGCTTCGGCAAGTCGCGCTATACCGCTTTGGCGCATTTGATTGCAGCGCGCGCAGCCCAGCAGCAATGCCACTAGGTAGGTTTGCTCTAAGCTGAGGCTTGGCGTGACGGCGTGCTGCGCTTGTTCGTCCCGCACGCTGATACGCTGTAGCTCTTGATTACAGCCGATTTGATAGAGTTGATGTAGCTCCAGCCAAAGCCCTTCAGGCACTGGGCAATACAGTTGACTGGCGCGAATTAAAGAGCCGCAGAGGCTATGGCTGGCACGCTGCAGCGCTGTCACTAAGCGTTGCAGGGGTTCGCGTGTGGTGCTGCCAACCTCTTGCGCGACAATCAATTTATAGCCAATGGCTAAGTGGTTTTGCAGCGCTTGGCAGAGATTAGCCACCTTGCGTGGGCGCTCATCAAGTACCACGGCTTGGTTGAGGAAGTGCCGCTCGAGATTTTTGCACACGTAATAAACTTCTGGTCGCAGCAGTTCCAGTAGTTGCAAGCGTGTTTCGGCGGTGCAGGCCAGTTGGTTCAGCTCGACTAAGGCTTGATACAGCAAGCGTGCGGTTTCACCGAGATTGGCTTTCGGTAAACCGGCCACCCAGCGCTTCAACTCACGCGGGTTGGCCTCGCAAAAGGTCAGCTGTTGCTGCTGTGGTGAGGGCACGCGGAGCAGAAGCTGCGGGCTTTGTTTATCCATTGCGCGGCATTTCCATTAACTTGCGGTGTGCCACCGGCGCAGCTATGGGCGCCTTGTTATTAGTATCGACTATGCCGAACCTTAGCAGCATCTTTACCGGCCTGCTGCCTATCGCATGTTCAGCGGTGCAAAATCACTGCGCTAGGATTGCTTCGGGTTTTAAACCCCGCGGCTGTGGTGGCGCTGTTAAACCTTGCCGGCACCTAAGCGTTGGCCCATGCGAACCGCGCTGCTGGCACCTAACTCGCTAGCCCATTGCACTTGCTCTGGGCCAAACAGCACGATGGCGGTAGAGCCCAATTTAAAGCGGCCCAACTCGGCGCCCTTGGCCAGTTCGATTGGTGCGCGCGCGGCCGCGTCGTAACGCGTGCTTTTAAGCTCGCGCTTAGGCGGTGTAATGAGGCCGGCCCAGACTGTTTCGATCGACGCCACTATCATTGCGCCGACTAGCACCACGGCCATTGGCCCGCGCTCGGTATCGAAGATGCACACCGCGCGCTCGTTGCGAGCGAACAGTTCGGGGACGTTTTCTGCGGTGGTTTGATTGACTGAGAACAAGCGGCCCGGCACATAGATCATTTCGCGCAGGGTGCCGGCCAGCGGCATGTGCACGCGGTGATAGTCTTTCGGCGAGAGGTAAATGGTGGCAAATTCGCCGCCCATAAACTCGGCCGCTCGGTTGCTGTCGCCGCCCAGCAGTTCGAGCACGCTAAAGCTGTGGCCTTTGGCCTGGAAGATGCGCCCATGTTCGATTTTACCCAGCTGGCTAACCGCGCCATCGGCCGGGCAAAGTACCGCATCGGCGCTGCTGTCGAGCGGCCGTGCACCGTCTTTCAAAGCGCGGGTGAAGAACGCATTGAAGTGCTCGTAGGCATCCAGCTGCTCGACGGCGGCTTCGCTCATGTCGACTTGGTATTGCTTGGCGAACCAGTTGATTAAGCGGCTCTTAAACCAAGTTGTGCGGCACTCGGCGGCGTAGCCGATCAAGCGCGAGAGCAGGTGATGCGGCAGTAAGTATTGGCTGAGGATAAACAGGCGCTGTTGCATAAAAACTCCTTAAAAGTGCTGTAAATGGGCGGCGAGCGCTGCCTGTGTAGGCAGTTGATGGCGTTTAGAGTTCCATCGGGGTGTCTGGGTGATTGCCCCATTCGCCCCATGAGCCGGCATAGGCTTTGACGCGCGGATAGCCCAAAGCTTTGGCAATCAGATAAGTCAGGCCGGAGCGGTGATGGGTTTGGCAATGGGTAATCAGTTCTTTGTCCGGGGTGATGCCCAGCTCCTGCAGTATTTGCGGCATGTCGCTGCGAATGCGCAGGTCGCGCGCCGGGTCCATAGTCCGCGTCCATTCAAAGTTGACCGCGCCGGGAATATGCCCGGCTTTGCTGGCGAGGACTTTTTCGCCGCTGTATTCGGCGGCCGAGCGGGCGTCCCAGATGGCTAAGTCGGCAGCACCTAGGCGGCTTTGCAGGTATTCACGCGTGGCGATAGGGCCTTGCTGCAAATTCAGGCTAACAACGGCGCTGTGCTTGGCTGGGGTAACTTGACTTAATTCGCGCTGCTCGGCCAGCCATGCGTTTAAACCGCCGTTTAGGTAGTGATAGTGCTGGTGGCCGATCACGTCGAGCAGCCAAATAAAACGCCCAGCCCAGCCGCCGCCTTCGTCGTCATAGACCACGTACACCGCATCTGGATTATGCCCCAGTGCGCCGAACAGGCTTTCGAGCTGCGCTTGGCTGGGTAGTAAACCGGGTGCCGGGGCTTGTCCCAGCTGAGTGTCTTTTGGCTCAACAAAGTGCGCGCCGGGGATGTGTCCGGCGGCGTAGCGCGTGGCGCTGGTTAAATCGACCAGAATCAGTTCGGCGGCATTTAGGCATGCGGCCAAGTCGGCCGGTTCGATGACCAGTGGTAGCGCGGCGAAGGCGGACATAGGTAACCTTTTAAACACAATGAAGTGGGCGATTGTAGCGCAAGCGCTAGCGCGCGCGTTTGGCAAAGCTGGCCAGCGCGCGCTCAATGCATTGCACGGTTTTACCAAAGGCTTGCAGGCTGACCTCGTTGAGCGCCTGTCCGCCTTGGTCGACTACCAGCAGCATGGCCACACGCTCTTGATTGGCGATCGAGCGCAGAATCAGCTGCTCACCGGGGAATAGATTTTTCAGATTGCCCGGCAGCAGCGCCGAGTATTGGGCAATATTGGCCGGGTTCAGGCGCAGTTGTCCTGGCTTACTGAGCAGCTGTCGCAATACTTGGCTTTGGCTTGGATCAAGGGTTAGCCCGGCGACTTCTTTGCCCAAGCCCATACTTTGTTGCGCCACTAAGCGGCTGTGGTTGCGGTCGGCCAGGAATAACAATGCCCGCTGCATACCGCAGGCGTGTAACGCTGCAAGGCTGCAGTGGGTCAGTTGTTGCACATTGACAAAGGCGCTGGGCTCGCTGAGTAGCTCGCTGCAGTGCTTGCGCCACAGCGCAACCTCGGATTTCACCGGTGTGGGCGACGCGACCGGCGCCGGTGTTTGCAGGTGCTGGGCATCCCAAGGCCACAGCAGCGCTTGCGCTGGATGCCAAAGCTCGGCGCAGCTGTGCTTGCGGGCGCTGTTAACGGCCTGCTGGTGCACTTGTTGCTGTAACTCATCCAGACTCAGTTGTAGATACAGCCCGGCGAGCTGCTGCCAGCGCAGCGCTTGCGGGCAGCTCCATGCTTGATGCGCATACACCGCCAAGCCATTGGCCAACACAATGCTATTGCTGGGCTGCATCAGGCCGCGGCGCAAGACGCTGTCGTCATCCAAGAGTGGCTGCTGTTGCTCTGGCTGTGGCTGTGTGCGGATGATGCGCAAGGCTTTGACCAGCTGCCGGCGCTCATTGAGCAGCAGTCGATAGCCCTGTAATACCCATTCGGGCAGTCGCCATTTTTCAGCTAGAGCTAAGCCAATTTGCAGCAATGGCACGCCGAGCAACTCATGCTCGACCTTACTGGCGGGCTCGCCTTTAACCAGCACTCGCTGCTCCCAAGCGCTAAACAGTTGCGGATGGCTGGCGACCAGCACCCACATGGGCGCGAGAAACACCAGGCTACTGCAGTTGATGTCTTGCCAGAGTCGCGCCAAGCGCGCACCAAACAAGCCGCTAGCTTGTTGCACAGCATGCCGGCTGAGCAGTTGCAGCTGGCGTAACTCCAGCGGCATGCTTTCCAGTGCTACTGGATTGAGTTGGTTGAGTAGGTTCTCGGCGCTCTGCAAGCCTAACCGTGAGAGTGCCACTTCAAGGTTAGCTGCCGGGTCGCTAAGGCTGCTTTTGCTGCGGTTAGCGGCGCGCATTACCAGCAAGGCCAAGGTTGGGCTGGCTTGCAATGCTTCGGCGATTTCTCCCAGCGAGCTGCGCGAGTCACGTAGCGCTTGCAAGGCTCGCCGATGCTCGTCAACGCTGACGGGCAGGCGCACGCTATCGAGCTCTTTGAGCCAGGCGTTAAGTGTGTGCGGTAGGGGTTTGTTGGTCGACATAAGCTCGGTTCAAATTGGCTTTTCGCGCTAAGTGGCTATAGTCTGGCTCATAAGAACCGATAAGTAGAAGAGTTGTTTAAAAAGACTCTTAACCATCACTTGGCCAGCGCTCTCTAATGATAAAAATCATCGGTATCATCGTGGTATTCGCCTGCGTTACAGGCGGTTTCATCTTGTCTCACGGCAAACTCGCTGCGTTGTTTCAGCCGTTTGAAGTGCTGATTATTGGTGGTGCGTCGTTGGGTGCATTCCTGCAGGCCAACACGCCTAGCACCTTTATGCATGTGTTTAAAAAGTCCCTGAGCATGTTTAGCTCGCGCTTCACCCACACCTTTTACTTAGAAATACTCAAAATGCTTTACGAGATTCTCAACAAAAGTCGTCGCGAAGGCATGATGTCGATTGAGGCCGATGTTGAAGATCCCGCCGCCAGCCCGATTTTCAGCAAGTATCCGGCGATTCTTAAAGACGCCAGCATGACAGCCTATGTTTGCGATTACCTGCGCATCATGTCGTCCGGCAATATGGCCCCGCATGAGCTGGAAGGCCTGTTTGACATGGAGCTGAACAGTATTAAAGAAGACCTCGAGCACCCGGCTCATGCGGTGGCGCGGATTGCCGATGGTATGCCGGCGATGGGTATCGTCGCGGCGGTGCTGGGGATCGTGGTGACCATGGGGCTGCTTGGTCAGGTTGAGCAGAGCGAGTTGGGCACCCACGTGGCGGCCGCTTTGGTGGGTACCTTCTTGGGGATTTTGGCGGCCTATGGTTTCTTCGGTCCGCTGGCCACCGCGATCGAACACGACGCCAAAGAAGAACTAAATGTGTATGAGGCGATCAAGGCCTGCTTGGTTGCATCGGCGTCCGGCATGCCGCCAACCCTAGCGGTGGAGTTTGGTCGCAAAGTGTTATACCCGGCGCACCGGCCAAGCTTTAGCGAGCTTGAACAAGCCATGCGTGGCAGCTAAACCGTATGGAAAATAATCAGCCGATTATTGTTAAGCGGGTTAAGAAAATTGCCGCGGGCCATCACGGTGGCGCGTGGAAAATTGCTTTTGCCGACTTTGCCACGGCGATGATGGCGTTCTTTATGCTCTTGTGGCTGATGTCTTCGGCCACGCCTGAGCAGAAACGCTTAATCTCCGGCTACTTCCAAGACCCGGTTGGTTTTACCGAGAGTGCCAGCCCTTATGTGATCGACTTGGGCGGCACGCCAACGCCGGCGCCGGACAAAACCCTCAATCCAGAGGTTAAAGATGAGGTGGATGCCGGACCCGATCAGGATGTCGGTAAAGAGGCGCAAGACAATCCCAAGGTCGACCCGGCTCAGGCCGAAAGCCTGGCCGAGCAGGTCGAGCGCGAACGCTTAGAGTTGCTGCTGCAAGAATTGCAGAACAAGGTCGAAGAGAATCCGCAGCTAAAGAATTTTAAAGACCAGATTCTGTTTGAAATCACCCAGGACGGCCTGCGCATTCAGATTATGGACGCCGCCAATCGGCCGATGTTTGCCAGCGGCAGTGCCAATCTTGAGCCGTATTTTGAGGATATTTTGTTGGCCATGGCCGACACCATCAAAGCGGTGCCGAACAAGATTAGCTTTAGCGGGCATACCGATGCCAAGCCCTTTGTTGGTCGTGGCGACTTTGGTAACTGGGAGTTGTCGGCCAATCGCGCTAACGCGGCGCGGCGCGCCTTGGTGTTCGGCGGGGTGCCGGATGATCAGGTGGCGCGGGTGGTCGGTTACGCCTCGTCGGCGTTGTTTGATCGCGCCGACCCGCTCAATCCGGTTAATCGGCGAATCGACATAGTCGTGCTAACCAAAAAAGCCCAGCGCAGCATCGAGGGCGCCGCTGACCCCTCGGTCATCTCAGCTGAGGCACCATTTGATCCGGCTGCGCCGGCTGCTCAGCCATCGGCGGCGCCTGCTGCCGACCCGCTGCAAGAGCCACAGTTGCGCGAGAAGCTGAATATCTTTGAAGATGGTGCGTTACGGCTCGATCAGGTTCCTGCCGAGCAGTAGGGCTATTGCCCAGGCATAAAAAAGCCGCGTTGTCCGCGGCTTTTTTATGCCTGCTGAGCTTAGGTCAAGCTGCTCAGAATATGCCGGTAGCTGTTCATTCGTTGCTGCTGGATGCGCCCCTCTTCCAGTGCCTTGAGCAGCGCGCAACCGGGTTCTCGGTCGTGTTTGCAATCGCGAAAGCGGCAATGCCCGAGCAGTTCGTGGAACTCGATAAAGCCGGCCTCCACATCGTCGCGGCTGACATGGCCAAGACCAAATTCGCGAATGCCGGGGGAGTCAATCAACTTACCGCCACCGGGGAAGTGAAACAGCCGCGCCGTGGTGGTGGTGTGCGTGCCTTGGCCGCTCACTTCCGAGAGAGGGCCGACGCGCAGGTCGACGCCCGGCAGCAGGCTGTTGACTAGGGAGGATTTACCCACACCCGATTGGCCCACGAACACGCTGACGTGGCCGTTCAGACGCTCTTGTAAAGCCTGCATGCCGCCGCCTTCGTGGGCGGACACTTCCAGTAGCGGATAGCCCAATTGGCGATACACCGCCAGCAAGGCTTCCAGCGCCGGGCCATTTTGCGCATCGATCAGGTCGGCTTTGTTGAGCAGCAGTAGCGGGGTGATCCCGGCGTGTTCGGCGGCCACCAGATAGCGGTCGATCAGGTTCGGGTGTGGCTCTGGCAAAGGCGCAAAGACAATCACAATCAGGTCGACGTTGGCGGCTACTGGCTTGAGCTGGCCGCGGCTGTCCGGCCGGCACAGCTCGGTGCTGCGCGGCAGTTGCGCGACTATCACGCCGATGCCTTGGTTGCCGGCGCGCCAGACCACTTGGTCGCCGGTGACCAGCGCCGGCAGGTTGGCGCGCAGGTGGCAGCGGCTTACCTGGCCGGCCAATTCGCCATCCAGCGCCTCGACCTCAACTTGCACACCGAAGTGGGCAATCACCAAGCCTAATTGCTCGGGGCCGAGGTCGCCGCCTTCGAGGGTGTCGAGGGTGTGCGATTCACGTTTGGTCGCGCGGGCGGCGCGTTCTTCCTGAATCTTCTCGATACGCCAGTTTTGCCGGCGGTTGAGTTGGCGTTTGGCCATGGGGCTTCCAAGTAGGGAGTGCGGCAGGAGAATGAACAGGCGGTTAAACGGTCGGCAGTTTAGCACGCTAGACTGTGTCTCTACGCCGAGGAGTAAGCGCATGCAAAACCCACTGAATTTGATCTGGATTGACCTAGAAATGACCGGCCTAGAGCCGGAAACGGACGTCATCATCGAGATGGCCACCATCATTACCGACAGTCAGCTCAATGTGCTGGCCGAAGGCCCGGTAATTGCCGTGCATCAAAGTGACGCCGTGCTGGCTGGTATGGATGAGTGGAACACTCGCACTCACGGTGAGAGTGGTTTGGTGCAGCGGGTGCGCGACAGTCGCATCAGTCAGGCCGAGGCAGAGGCGCAAACCATCGCCTTTATTGAGCAGTGGGTGCCAAAGGGTAAGTCGCCGATTTGCGGTAACAGCATCGGTCAAGATCGGCGCTTTCTGTGCCGCTATATGCCAACATTGGAGGCCTTCTTTCACTACCGCAATCTGGATGTATCGACCTTGAAAATTTTGGTCGAGCGTTGGGCGCCGCAGCTTAAAGACGGCCTGCAGAAAAAAGGCACCCATCAGGCCTTGGACGATATTCGTGAGTCGATTGCTGAGTTGCAGTACTACCGTAAGCACTTCATTAAAGAGTGATGGCGGCTGGGTGTTGCTGGCGGATTGCTCCAAGCATGGCGGACTGTTCGCTGCGCTCCTGAGTCCGCCTTACATCCGCGTTACCGCTGGTGCTGGGCTAATGCCCAGCTAACGTGCTCGCGTACCAGCTCCGAGGGGTCGTCACGCCGCGCTTCGAGTGCCTCCAGTACCGGGATGCTCGAGGGCGCATTGCCCAAGCCCACGGCTAGGTTGCGCAGCCAGTTTTGATAGCCGGTACGGCGTAGTGGCGAGCCTTCGGTGCGGCTGAGGAACTCTTCTTCGGTCCAGCGAAACAACTGCGCTAAGTCGCTGTTATCCAGTTGGTGGCGCGGTTGGAAGTCGCCTTGGCTGGTGGGCCGGGCGAAGCGATTCCACGGGCAGATAATTTGGCAGTCGTCGCAGCCGAATACTCGATTGCCGATGAGTGGCCGCAGCTCAACCGGAATCGCACCCTTCAGCTCGATGGTTAAGTAGGAAATACAGCGCCGTGCATCCAGCACATAAGGCCCGACAAAGGCGCCTGTTGGGCAGATGTCCAAGCAGGCCGTGCACTTGCCGCAATGCTCGCTGGCGTGCGGGGCATCTGCGGGTAGCGGCAGGTCAATAAATAACTCGCCGAGAAAAAACCAACTACCGGCTTTGCGGTTCAGCACCAAGGTGTTTTTGCCGATCCAGCCCAACCCAGCTTGCTCGGCGATGGCCTTCTCCAGTACTGGCGCGCTGTCGACAAAGGCGCGGTAGCCGAACGGGCCAATCGCTTGCTGAATACGCTCGGCCAGTTGCTGCAAGCGCTTGCGGATCAGCTTGTGATAGTCGCGGCCCAGCGCGTAGCGCGACACGTAGGCGGTTTCCGGTTGGCTCAGGCGTTTGCTCATCTCGGTGTCGCCGGGCAGGTAATCCATCCGTAGCGAGATCACCCGCAGCGTGCCGGGGACTAATTGCTCGGGATGGGAACGTTTGCTGCCGTGCGCGGCCATATAGTCCATCTCGCCGTGATAGCCGGCGTCCAGCCAGCGCTGCAAATGTTGTTCGTGCTCGGTCAGGTCCAGCCCGGCGATGCCGACCTGCTGAAAGCCCAGCTCGCGGCCCCAGTCCTTAATCTGTTGGCTGAGGGTGAGGAGATCGAGGGACGGCGAGTGCATAAGCAAGAAACCACGCTGGAGATGGGTATAATTCTGCCAGACATTGGAGCTTTCGCATGCGACTACTAACGTGAATCACCTCGCCGCTGGACGTGAATGGCCGGTTGCCCTGTATAGCCGCGCGCAAATGCGTGAGCTGGATGCGCGCTTGATCGCCGCCGGCACGCCCGATTTCGAGTTGATGCAGCGCGCCGCGCACGCCGCGTGGCGGGCCTTGCGTCAGCGCTGGCCAAGCGCGGGCAGCGTGACTGTGCTGGTTGGCGCGGGCAATAACGGCGGCGATGGTTATTTGCTGGCGGTGTTGGCGCAGCGCGCCGGCTGGCAGGTGCAGGTGCTGAGCGTGGTCGCACCGGTCAGCCTGCGAGGCGATGCCGCATTGGCGTATGCCGAGGCGCAAGCCGCGCAGGTGTCGATTAATCCGTGGCAGGCGCACTCGCCGTTGCACGGCGTGTTGGTCGATGGCTTGCTCGGCACCGGTTTAAGCGGCGCGGTGCGCGAGCCTTACGTGCAGGTAATCGAACAAATTAATGCCAGTGGCTTGCCGGTGTTGGCCTTGGATCTACCCTCGGGGCTATGCGCCGACACCGGTTGCGAGCTGGGTGTGGCGGTGCGCGCCGAGCTTACAGTGAGCTTTATCGGGCTAAAAATCGGTTTGTTTAGCGGCGCGGCGCCGGGGCTAGTGGGTACCTTGGTATTTGCCGATTTGCAGGCCGATCCCGCCGTGTTGGCGCAGCAGGTAGCCACGGCCCAGCGCTTGGCAGCGGCCAGTTTGCCGAGCTTGGCGGCGCGTGAGCGCGCCGCGCATAAAGGCCAGTACGGGCATTTGTTGGTGCTGGGTGGTGATCGCGGCATGGGTGGTGCGGCCTTGTTGGCGGCGCAAAGTGCTTTGCGCTGTGGTGCTGGGCTGGTGTCTTTGGCGACCCGTGGTGAGCATGTGGCGGCGGCGTTAAGCCGGCAGCCTGAGGTGATGGCACTGGCTGTCGGTTCGGCCAATCAAGTCCTGAGCGTGGCCGCTCAGGCCGATGTGCTGGTGGTCGGTCCGGGGTTGGGTCAGCAGGCGTGGGGGCGCAGCTTGCTCAGTGCGGCGGCGCTGCAGACAATTGCGCAGGTGTGGGACGCCGATGCGCTGAACCTGCTGGCGGTCGGCGGTGTGCAGTTGCCCGCCGCTGCGCTGCTAACGCCGCACCCAGGTGAGGCGGCACGCTTGCTGGGGCTCACCACGGCGCAGGTGCAGGGCGATCGGCCGGCGGCGGCGCGGGCCTTGGCGCAACGTTATCAGGTGGTGGTGGTGTTAAAGGGCGCGGGCAGTTTGATCGCCGCCCCGGATGGCCGTTTGGCGTTGTGCGATCGCGGTCACCCAGCCATGGCGGGCGCCGGCTTTGGCGATGTCTTGGCGGGGCTGATTGGTGCCTTGCGCGCGCAACACTTAGCGGCCTTCGAGGCCGCGTGTTTAGGCGTGTGGTTGCATGCTTGTGCGGGCGAGTTAGGCGGCGCTGGCGGTCGGGGGTTGGCGGCCGGTGATTTGTTAACGACCATTGGTCGGTTATTAGAAGAGCATTCGCCGTGCGTGCTGTGATGCTGTGGATGGTTATTCAGGGGGATTTAGCATGGCAGGTGTGAGCTTATTTATTGACGGTGAGGAGGCTATGTTGGCGTTCGGCGCACGCTTGGCGGCGCTGACCGAGGGCCGTGGCACCCTGTACCTGCATGGCGACCTCGGCGCCGGTAAAACCACCTTGTCGCGCGGGCTGATTCGCGCCCTCGGTCATGTCGGCGCGGTGAAAAGCCCGACCTTCACCTTGGTCGAACCCTACGAGATAGGGCCGCTAAAGGTCTTTCACTTCGACCTCTATCGGCTCGCCGACCCTGAGGAGTTGGAGTACATGGGCATTCGCGATTACTTCGAAGATGACGCTTTGTGCTTGATCGAATGGCCGCAGCGCGGCGCTGGCGTTTTGCCAAAGGCCGATCTGGACATTACCATTGCCGCACAAGCGGGTGGCCGCTCGCTCTGTTTGCAGCCGTATGGCGCGCGCGGCGAGGCCTGGTGTGCCGCGTTGGCTAAGGATTAATAATAATGAGTTGGGTTCTTGGCATGCGCGTCCAAACACTGGGTGCGGCGCTGTTGCTGGCGTTTTTTGCGACCGATATTTTTGCCGCCTCCGCCGATGTGCGCAGCGTGCGCTTGTGGCGTGCGCCGGATAACACGCGGCTGGTGTTTGATTTGTCCGGGCCGGTGCAGCACAGCGTCTTTACCCTGAGTTCGCCGAATCGAATTGTTATCGATATCCCCGGCGCGCAACTGGCCACCAAGTTGGAACAGTTGTCCTTGAGCAATACCCCGATTACCAGTATTCGCTCGGCGCAGCGTGCGGATGATTTGCGCTTGGTCATCGACTTGTCCTCGGCCGTCTCGCCGAAGAGCTTCAGCTTGGCACCCAACCAGCAATACGGCAATCGCCTAGTGGTCGATCTGTACGATCAGGACGCTGGTACGGGTCCTGCTGCTAGCGTCGCCGCTAATCAACCGGCGGATAAGCCCGGCGCGCCGGCCAGTGTGCAGCCGCCGGTTGCGGCAACTAAACCTGAGCCTGCGCCTATGCCGGTCGAGTCCGCGCCTGCCAACTTGCCGCCAATCCCCAAGGGTAAGCGCGCCATTGTGATTGCCATCGATGCCGGTCACGGTGGTGAGGATCCCGGTGCGTTATCGCCCGTCAAAGGGCAGTATGAAAAGCACGTAACCTTGTCGATTGCCAAAGAATTGCAGCGGCAAATTAACGCTGAGCGCGGTTATCGGGCTGAACTGGTGCGTACCGGCGACTACTTTATTCCGCTGCGCAAACGCACCGAGATTGCCCGTAAAAAAGGCGCCGATTTGTTCGTCTCTATCCATGCCGATGCGGCGCAAAATACCTCGGCGTTCGGTGCTTCGGTGTTTGCTTTGTCTGATCGTGGTGCGACGTCTGAAACTGCCCGCTGGCTGGCCGACAGTGAAAATCAGTCGGACTTAATCGGTGGGGCCGGCAACGTAAGTCTGGATGACAAAGACAAAATGCTCGCCGGGGTGTTGCTCGATTTATCCATGACCTCCTCGTTGCAACACAGTCTGGATGTCGGTCAGAAAGTCTTGCAGAACGTTGGCCGGGTTACGCCGCTGCATAAGCGCCGAGTCGAGCAAGCCGGATTTATGGTGCTGAAATCGCCGGATATTCCCTCGATCTTGGTCGAGACCGGATTTATTTCCAACCGAAATGAGGCGGATAAACTCGCCAGTGCCAGCCATCAGCAAGCGTTGGCTCGCTCAATTCAGGTCGGGGTGCGACAGTTCTTTCAGCAAAATCCGCCGCCGGGTACTTACGTTGCTTGGCTGCGCGACTCGGGCAAAATCGCCCCAGGCCCGCGTGAGCATCGGGTGAGCTCGGGTGAGAGCTTGGCCTTGATCGCACAGCGCTATCAGGTCGGTTTGGCGGCGCTACGCAGCGCCAATAGTTTGAAAAATGACAGCATTAAAGTTGGGCAAAACTTGAATATTCCAGCCGCTACCTTGGCGGCGCAGCCATGAGTGCTGAGGCGCTAGTAAGTGCGTCGAACTCACGAATTCAACTGTTAAGTCCGCGACTGGCCAACCAGATTGCTGCTGGCGAAGTGGTCGAACGCCCTGCTTCGGTGATTAAAGAGTTGCTCGAAAATAGCCTCGACTCGGGTGCGCGGCGCATTGACGTGGATGTCGAACTGGGCGGCACTAAGCTGCTGAAGGTCCGCGATGACGGCAGCGGGATCGCCGCCGATGACCTGCCATTGGCACTGGCGCGACATGCCACCAGCAAAATTCGTGAGCTGGAAGACCTTGAGCAGGTGATGAGTCTGGGCTTTCGTGGCGAGGCGCTGGCTTCGATCAGTTCGGTTGCGCGCCTGACCCTAACGTCGCGGACTAGGAATGCCGAGCAGGCTTGGCAGGTGGAGACCGAGGGTCGTGACATGGTTACCCATGTTCAGCCAGCCGCTCATCCGGTGGGCACTTCGGTCGAAGTGCGCGACTTATTTTTCAATACTCCGGCGCGACGCAAGTTTTTAAAGACCGAGAAAACCGAGTTTGATCATCTGCAAGAGGTGATTAAGCGCTTGGCCTTGGCGCGTTTCGATGTGGCCTTTCATCTGCGCCACAACGGCAAGAGCATTCTGGCCTTGCACGAAGCCGTCGATGACCTCAGTCGCGCACGGCGGGTGGCGGCTGTCTGCGGGCCAGGCTTTCTCGAGCAGGCGCTACCGATTGAAATCGAGCGCAATGGCTTGCGCCTGTGGGGCTGGGTCGGTTTGCCGACCTTTTCGCGCAGCCAAGCGGATTTGCAGTATTTCTACGTCAATGGTCGCATGGTGCGCGACAAACTGGTCAGCCATGCGGTGCGTCAGGCCTATCGTGACGTGCTGTTTAACGGCCGCCATCCAACCTTTTTGTTGTTCTTGGAAATTGACCCCGCTGTGGTCGACGTCAATGTGCATCCGACCAAGCATGAAGTGCGCTTCCGTGATGGACGCATGGTGCATGACTTCCTATACGGCACCCTGCACCGCGCCCTCGGTGATGTGCGCCCGGAGGATCAGCTAGCGGCGCCTGCCGTCATGAGCGGGGTGGTACGCCCGACAGGTCTGGACGCTGGTGAGTTTGGCCCGCAGTCCGAGATGAGCCTGGCGGGTGCTTTGCTTGAGCACTCTGCCGGCAACCTGCAGTCGCCACCTGCAGGTTCGCTCTGGCAGTCGCCTGGCTCGGGTTATCAGGGCGCGCGGCCACAGTCTGGGTATGCGGGCGGCGTGCCGGTCGCCGAGGCTCAGGGCGCGTATCGCGAATACTTCGCGCCGTTAAATAGCGCGGCCGCAAGCCTGCCCGAGCCGCAAGGTGATATTCCGCCGCTGGGCTATGCGCTGGCCCAGCTTAAGGGCGTGTACATCCTCGCGGAAAACGCTCAGGGGCTGGTGTTGGTGGATATGCACGCTGCTCACGAGCGAATCATGTATGAGCGGCTGAAAACGGCCATGGCCTCTGAGGGCCTGCGCGGCCAGCCGTTGCTGGTGCCGGAATCCTTGGCAGTCAGCCAGCGCGAAGCCGATTGCGCCGAAGAACACGCCGAATGGTTTCAGCAGCTGGGTTTTGAGTTGCAGCGTCTCGGCCCGGAAAGCTTGGCGATTCGTCAGACCCCGGCCTTGCTTAAGCAGGCTGAGGCTCCGCAGCTGGTACGTGATGTGCTGGCCGATTTGCTCGAATATGGCAGCAGCGACCGAATTAAGGCGCATCTCAATGAGTTGCTCGGCACCATGGCCTGTCACGGCGCGGTGCGCGCCAACCGGCGCCTGACCTTGCCGGAAATGAATGGCTTGCTGCGCGACATGGAAAGCACCGAGCGCAGTGGTCAGTGCAACCACGGTCGGCCAACGTGGACCCAGCTGGGCATGGATGATCTGGACAAATTGTTCCTGCGCGGGCGCTAAAGTTACTCCCTAAGCTGTTGCGCTTAGCCATGCGGCGTTAAAAATCGGCTCGGAATGCTCATTTACAGCCTGTAAACTCCGCTTCCTCGCCGATTTTTGCCTTGTCTGGCTGGCGCTCACGACGCTTAGAGAGCAATTTGGATGTCTGAACGTCTTCCTCCCGCCATCTTCTTGATGGGCCCAACCGCCGCCGGCAAGACCGATCTGGCCCTAGAGTTGGCGCGCAGCCTGCCGTGCGAGCTGATTAGTGTCGATTCGGCGCTGATCTATCGCGGCATGGATATTGGCAGCGCCAAGCCGTCCAAGCAGTTGTTGGCAGAGTTTCCCCATCAGCTGATTGATATTCGCGACCCAGCTGAGAGTTATTCGGCCGCTGAGTTTCGCAGTGATGCCTTGCAGGTGATGCACGACGCCACGGCGCGCGGGCGAATTCCACTGCTGGTCGGCGGCACCATGCTTTATTACAAGGCATTGCTGGAAGGCTTGGCCGAAATGCCCGGGGCAGACCCTGCGGTGCGCGCCGAACTTGAGGCGCAGGCCGCACGTGACGGCTGGCAGGCGCTGCATGCCGAGTTGCAAGCCGTGGATCCGGAATCGGCAGCGCGCATTCATCCCAATGACCCGCAGCGGCTAACCCGTGCGCTTGAGGTGTACCGCGTTAGCGGTCTGAACATGAGTGCTCATCGCCAGCGCCAGCAGGCGCAAAGCCGTGCACTGACGGAGTCTGGCGGCAGTTCGTTGCCCTTTAACGTGGTGCAGTTGGCGATTGCTCCGGTCGATCGGCAGGTGCTGCATGCGCGCATTGCTCAGCGTTTTGAGCAAATGCTTGCGCAGGGTTTTATCGAAGAAGTACAAGCGTTACGCGCGCGGGGTGACTTACATGCAAATTTGCCGTCTATAAGAGCGGTAGGCTACCGGCAGGCGTGGGACTATCTTGATGGTCATCTAAGTCGGGTAGAAATGCAGGAGCGCGGCATAATTGCCACTCGGCAGCTGGCTAAGCGGCAGTTTACTTGGCTGCGCGGTTGGACAGATTTACACTGGCTGGACAGTTTGGCGGGTGACAATTTGCCGCGCACCTTGAAATACCTACAAGCGAACGCCATATTGGCCTAAGACTTTATTCAACTTGCGTCTATCCTTGTGGGTGGCGCTAGTTAGCGGTTTATTTTGCGACAATTATTGGATCTTTGATCCTCACAGGAGTGCGGCACATGTCAAAAGGGCATTCGCTACAAGACCCTTACCTCAATACCTTGCGCAAAGAGCGGGTTCCGGTATCCATTTATTTGGTTAACGGAATCAAGCTGCAAGGCCAGATTGAGTCATTCGACCAGTTTGTTATTTTGCTGAAGAACACCGTCAGCCAAATGGTTTACAAGCACGCCATCTCGACTGTGGTGCCTAGCCGTCCAGTGCGTTTGCCGAGCACGGATATGGACGTAGAAGAGTCGGGTGATACTGAACTCGGCAACGCCTGATAGGAGTCTGCTTTGTTCTTCGAGCGTCATGAAGGTGGTGAGCGGGCCATTCTGGTTCATTTGGATGGCCAAGATCCCGAGGCGCGCGAAGATCCTCAGGAATTCCAAGAGTTAGCCCTCTCGGCCGGTGCCGAAACAGCTTGCTTCGTCACAGTGCCGCGTCAGCGGCCAACGGCCAAATACCTAATCGGTAGCGGTAAGGTCGCGGAACTGCGCGAGTTGGTGCAGGCCGAGCAGGCCGAACTGGTGATTTTTAATCACGTCCTTACACCCAGCCAAGAGCGCAATCTAGAGCGTGTTTTTGAGTGTCGGGTGCTCGACCGTACCGGATTGATTCTGGATATCTTTGCCCAGCGTGCGCGTACCCATGAGGGTAAGCTGCAGGTTGAGTTGGCTCAGTTGGGGCACATGAGCACGCGCTTGGTGCGCGGCTGGACTCACCTTGAACGACAGAAGGGCGGCATCGGTCTGCGCGGGCCGGGTGAAACTCAGCTAGAAACCGACCGTCGCTTGTTGCGCATCCGCATCGGCCAGATCAAGCAAAAGCTTGAGAAGGTTCGTAGCCAGCGTGAGCAGGCGCGACGCGGGCGTAAGCGAGCCGATATTCCCTCGGTGTCCTTGGTCGGGTACACCAACGCCGGCAAGTCAACCTTGTTCAATGCCTTGACCGATTCGGAGGTGTTTGCCGCCGATCAGTTATTTGCCACGCTCGATCCGACCTTGCGCCGTCTTGAGGTCGATGATTTAGGGCCGATAGTGTTGGCCGATACCGTGGGTTTTATTCGGCATTTACCGCATAAACTAGTTGAGGCTTTTCGCGCCACACTTGAAGAGTCGAGTAACTCAGATTTGCTCCTGCACGTCATCGACGCCCACGAGCCTGAGCGTTTAGCGCAGATCGAACAGGTGTTGGTGGTGCTCGGTGAAATCGGCGCGCAAGACTTGCCGATGCTTGAGATCTACAACAAGGTCGATTTGCTCGAAGGTGTCGAGCCGCAAATTCAGCGCGATGCAGAGGGGCGGCCGCAGCGGGTTTGGCTGTCGGCGCGTGATGGTCGCGGCTTGGATTTACTCCGTCAGGCGCTGGCTGAGTTACTCGGTCACGACATGTTTGTGTCTACCCTGTACTTGCCGCAATCTTTAGCGCGGTTGCGTGCGCAATTGTTTGCTTTGGGCGTAGTGCAGAGCGAAAGTTATGATGAATTGGGCCGCAGCGTGCTGGCCGTTAGCGTGCCGCGTAGCGAGCTGAATCGGTTGGTTAGTCGCGAAGGTTGGCAGGCCGACGACTTCATCCTGCAACACACTTTGCAATAAAGCCTGTGCCTGCGGCTTTGCCGTGGGTGGTGGGCATTCTGTAGCATTGGCGGGCGTACCGCGGGTGCGTCTTGGCTTTATTAGTATGGAGAACGCTATGGCTTGGAATGAGCCGGGTGGCAACTCGAATAATCAGGATCCTTGGGGTGGCCGTAAAGGCGGCGACCGTAAAGGGCCGCCGGATCTCGACGAGGCTTTCCGCAAGCTACAAGAAAGCCTGAATGGGCTTTTTGGTGGTGGAAATAAACGCAATGCCGATGACGGTAGTAGCGGTGGTGGCTTTGCGCTGCTGGGCATTGGTTTGTTGGTGGGCGCAGTGCTCTGGCTGTTTAGTGCGGTGTATACCGTCGACGCTCAAGAGCAGGCGGTCATCTTACGGTTGGGTAAATACCAAACGACCGAAGGCAATGGTTTGCATATTTACTTCCCTCCGTTTGAGAAGAAATATCAAGCCAATGTCACCAGCGAGCGCTCGTACACCAAGCAAGGGCAGATGCTCACCGAAGACGAAAACATCGTCGAAGTGCCGCTGACCGTGCAGTACAAAATCAGCAATTTAGAAGATTTTGTCCTCAAGGTGGAAAATCCGGAAGTTAGCCTGCAGCAAGCTACTGAGAGCGCCTTGCGCCACGTAGTCGGCTCTACGGCAATGGATCAGGTGCTGACCGAGGGTCGAGTTTTAATGGCCAGCGAGATCAAAGAGCGCTTGCAGCGCTATCTGGACACCTATCAGACCGGTATTACCGTGACTCAGGTGAACGTGCAAAACGCCGCCGCACCGCGTGAAGTACAGGAAGCCTTTGATGACGTGATTCGTGCTCGTGAAGATGAGCAGCGCGAGAAAAACCAGGCGGAAACCTACGCTTATGGCGTGGTGCCCGAGGCTCGCGGTCAAGCGCAGCGGTTGCTGGAAGATGCCAGCGGTTATCGTGAAGAGGTGGTTTCGCGCGCTAAGGGTGAAGCTGATCGCTTTACTAAGTTGGTTGCCGAATACCGTAAAGCGCCCGAGATTACCCGTCAGCGGTTGTATCTGGACACCATGCAGGATGTCTTTACTAACACCAGCAAAATCATGATGACGGGCGATAAAGCTCAGAACAGCATGGTTTACTTGCCGCTGGATAAAATGATGGAAGGTCGCACGGCGGTTGCTCCAGCGTTGCCGGCAGTGAATGCTAATGGCGAGGCGGGTGCGCGTGTGCCGGTCGATATCACTGCGCGCGATTTGCGTTCGCGGGAGGCTCGCTGATGAGCAATAAATCACTGATTTCGCTGATCTTCGGATTGGCCGTTGCGGTTGTTGCGTGGAACAGTTTTTACGTTGTTTCGGTAACGGAAAAAGCCGTGCTGCTGCAGTTTGGTCGCATTGTTCAGGCTGATGTTCAGCCGGGTCTGCACGTCAAGATCCCGTTTATTAACCATGTGCGTACCTTTGATGCGCGTCTGCAGACGCTGGATTCGCCGACTCAGCGTTTCCTTACGCTGGAGAAAAAGGCGGTCATGGTGGATGCCTACGCTAAGTGGCGAATCGCCGATGCTGGGCGCTTCTACACTTCGATTTCAGGGCTTAAGCAGATTGCCAATGATCGTTTGTCGCAGCGTCTAGAGTCGGGTCTGCGCGATGAGTTCGGTAAGCGCACCTTGCATGAGGTGGTGTCGGGTGAGCGTGATGCGCTGATGGCAGATATCACCGCTTCGCTAAATAAGCTGGCAATGAAAGAGCTGGGCATTGAAGTCATCGATGTGCGGGTCAAGACCATCGATTTGCCTAAGGAGGTCAATCGCAGCGTATTTGAGCGCATGAGCACTGAGCGTGAGCGTGAGGCGCGTGAGCATCGCGCTAAGGGTAAGGAGTTGGCCGAAGGTATTCGCGCTGACGCCGATCGCCAGCGTCGGGTCTTGTTGGCTGAGGCTTATCGCGGTTCGGAGGAGGCGCGTGGTGATGGTGATGCCTTGGCAGCGGCCATCTACTCTAAGGCTTATGGCTTGGATCAGGAGTTTTACGCGTTCTACCGCAGTTTGCGGGCCTACCGCGAAAGCTTTGCGAGCAAGAGCGATGTGTTAGTGCTTGATCCGAATAGCGAGTTCTTTCGCTATCTGCAAAAGTCCAAGTAGTAGGTGTCGGCCTTGGCGGACGCACGTCGTCCGCTGAGGTTACCGCTGAATAAAACGTGTTATTATAAATCAGCCGGGATAACCCCGGCTTTTTTGCGTCTGCGGCAAGCGTGGGTGGTGGTCCGGCGGCGTTTTACGCGGTTACCCATTGCGCCTGTTGGCAATATTGCGTTTACCGGGCATGACCAGCGCATTGCTGGGGTCCATCTATCTTTACTGCTTGGCTGAAGGCTTGCCGCCCAGCTCAAGAGGGAAATGGCAAAATGGCTACGCTAGACCGCTGGTTACTGCCAGATGGCATCGAAGAAGTACTGCCGCAAGAGGCTGCGCGCATCGAGGCCGCCCGCCGGCAGGTGCTGGATCTATTCCAGCGCTGGGGCTATGAGTTGGTAATCACTCCGCATGTTGAATACCTCGAGTCACTATTGACCGGTGCTGGGCAAGATCTCGATCTGCGCACCTTCAAAGTGATCGATCCTAATTCGGGTCGTTTGATGGGCTTTCGTGCCGACATCACCCCGCAGGTGGCGCGTATTGATGCCCACAGCCTGCGCCGCGAAGGCCCTAGTCGGCTGTGTTATGCCGGTAGCGTGCTGCACGCGCAGCCATGTCCTTTGACGGTTTCGCGCAGCCCCATTCAGCTGGGTGCCGAACTGTATGGCGATGCCAGTCCGGCCAGTGATGTTGAAGTCATCAGTTTGATGCTCGATACCTTGGCGTTGGCAGATGTGCCCGATGTGCACATGGACCTTGGGCATGTCGGCATCTATCGGGGGTTGGCGCGTGCCGCTGAGCTGTCGCCGGAGCTTGAGCAGCAATTATTTGATGCGTTGCAGCGTAAAGCTATCGATGAAATTGATGCGCTAACGGCTGACTTGCCGGTCGGGCCGCGCAAGATGCTGCAAGCCTTGGCTGAGTTGTGTGGCGACCGTGACGTGCTGGATTTGGCTCAGGCTTGCTTGGTGGATGCCCCCGATGAGGTGCATGAGGCGCTGGATGAGTTAATGGCTATTGCCGATGCGCTGAGCTTGCGCTATCCGGAAGTGCCGATGTATTTCGATCTGGGTGAGTTGCGCGGCTACCACTACCACACCGGTGTGGTGTTTGCGGTCTTTGTGCCGGGTGTTGGTCAGTCAATTGCTCAGGGCGGTCGCTATGATGATATCGGTGCCGATTTTGGCCGTGCGCGTCCGGCTACCGGGTTTTCTACTGATCTAAAAACCCTAGTCAGTCTTGGTCGACTGCCAGAAATTGCTCAGCCGCTCGGCGTGTGGGCGAGCGATAGCCATGATGTGTATCTGTGGCAAGCGGTACAGCGTTTGCGCGCCGACGGCGTGCGCGTGGTGCAGGCATTGCCGGGGCAAGAGTTGGCTGCTGCGGCGGCTGCGAGTTGTGATCGTCAGTTGTTGTTGCTTGACGGCCGTTGGCAGGTTGCGCCGCTGGCGCTCTAGTCGCTGCCTTACTAAATAGTTTCCGCTGGCTCGCGCCGGCATCTAGCTTTCGCAAAGAGGACAAGTGTTATGGGTAAGAATGTCGTAGTCCTGGGCACCCAATGGGGTGATGAAGGTAAAGGCAAGATCGTTGATCTGCTGACCGAACAGGCTGCTGCTGTGGTGCGCTATCAAGGCGGCCATAACGCTGGTCACACGTTGGTGATTGACGGTGAGAAGACCGTACTGCACTTGATTCCCTCGGGCATTCTGCGTGAAGGCGTGCAGTGCTTGATCGGCAACGGCGTGGTGGTAGCGCCGGATGCCTTGATGCGGGAAATTATTAAGCTGGAAGAAAAAGGTGTGCCGGTGCGCGAGCGTCTGCGCATTAGCCCGTCTTGCCCGCTAATTTTGTCCTATCACGTGGCGCTCGATCAGGCGCGTGAAAAGGCCCGTGGCGAAGCCAAGATTGGTACTACTGGGCGCGGTATCGGTCCGGCTTATGAGGATAAGGTTGCCCGTCGCGGTCTGCGCGTAGGCGATTTGTTTCATCCGGAGCGTTTTGCCCTGAAGTTGGCTGAGCTGCTTAAGTACCACAACTTTGTCTTGGTTAACTTTCACCAAGAGCCTGCTATCGATTTTGACCAGACTCTCGCTGAGTGTATGGAGTACGCCGAGCTGTTGAAGCCGATGATGGCTGACGTTACGGCGGTGCTGCATGACATGCGCCGTGCTGGCAAGGACATCATGTTCGAGGGCGCGCAAGGCTCGCTGCTGGATATCGATCACGGCACCTACCCGTACGTGACCAGTTCCAATACCACGGCGGGTGGCATTGCTACCGGTTCGGGTTTTGGTCCGATGTATCTCGATTACATTCTCGGTATCACCAAGGCGTACACCACGCGGGTTGGCGCCGGGCCGTTTCCGACCGAGTTGTTTGATGAGGTCGGTGCCTTCTTGGCTAAGCGTGGCCATGAATTTGGTTCGACTACTGGGCGTGCACGTCGTTGCGGTTGGTTTGATGCGGTTATCTTGCGTCGCGCCATCGAGATCAACAGCATCTCCGGTCTATGCCTGACCAAGTTGGACGTGCTGGATGGTCTTGAGACTATCCGTATCTGTGTCGGCTATCAGGATGCTAATGGCGCGGTCGTTGATGCGCCTACCGATGCTGACAGCTATATCGGCTTGCAGCCGGTATACGAGGAGGTGCCGGGCTGGACTGAGTCGACCTTGGGGGCGAAAACCCTAGAAGAGCTGCCGGTCAATGCGCGTGCGTATATTGCACGGGTTGAGGAGTTGGTCGGTGCGCCGATTGATATCATCTCCACGGGCCCGGAGCGCAACGAGACCATCGTCTTGCGTCATCCGTTCGCCTAAGCGGTTAGCTGTGCTTGAAAGGGTCGCCATTGGCGGCCCTTTTTTGTGTGTTGTTGGTAGTGTTGGTGGCGGTGTGCGGGTGCCGATGGGTTAAATCGCAGGCATAAAAAAACCGGCTAAGCCGGTTTTTCGTCGCTAAGCAATGGTAGCTGCTCAGCATGTAATTGGTGCCCAGAAGAAGACTCGAACTTCCACGATGTTGCCACCGCATGGACCTGAACCATGTGCGTCTACCAATTCCGCCATCTGGGCATTGAGTTGATGATTGCTCATCTAGTCTCAACTACAACGGCGTTTACCGCTGTTGTGGGGCCGCACTATACGGATTGGGTTTTTACTTGTAAACACTTCAGGTAAAATAAATATTATCGTGTCGGTTAAGCTAACTTAAGTCGACGATTCGCGCTTCAATAGGCGCATGGCAACTAATTTTTATGCAAATAAGGTGAATTCTTTCTAATGGCCGATTGGCAATCCCTCGATCCAGAGGCCGCGCGTGAAGCGGAAAAATACGACAACCCGATCCCTAGCCGTGAGCTGATCCTAAAGCAGCTCGATGATCGTGGCTCGCCGGCCAATCGCGAGCAGTTGGTGGAAGAATTCGGTCTGACCACCGAAGAGCAGATCGAAGCGCTGCGCCGTCGCCTGCGCGCTATGGAGCGCGACGGCCAGCTGATTTACACCCGACGTGGCACTTACGCGCCAGTCGACAAGCTGGACCTGATCCTTGGGCGAGTTACGGGCCATCGTGACGGTTTCGGCTTTCTGGTGCCGGACGACGGCAGTGATGACCTGTTCTTGAGCCCTGCGCAGATGCGCTTGGTGTTTGATGGCGATCGTGGTTTGGCGCGGGTTTCCGGGTTGGATCGACGTGGTCGTCGCGAAGGCGCGATTGTAGAGGTGCTTACCCGTGCCCGCGAAAGCGTGGTTGGCCGCTACTACGAAGAGGGCGGCATTGGTTTTGTGCTGCCCGACAATCCGAAAATTCAGCAAGAAGTGCTGGTCACTCCAGGCCGGTCGGCGAATGCCAAAATTGGCCAGTTTGTTGAGGTGAAGATCACCCATTGGCCGACCGCGCGCTTTCAGCCGCAAGGCGATATTGTTGAGGTGGTCGGTAATTACATGGCGCCGGGCATGGAGATTGACGTCGCCCTGCGCAGCTATGACATCCCGCACGTGTGGCCGGATGCGGTGGTCAAAGAAGCCGCCAAGCTCAAGCCGGAAGTGGAAGAAAAAGACAAAGAAAAGCGCGTTGATCTTCGCCATCTGCCGTTCGTTACCATTGACGGTGAAGATGCGCGCGACTTCGACGACGCCGTCCTGTGTGAGAAGGCTGGCGGCAAGTGGAACCTGTTTGCCGGTGGCTGGAAGCTCTATGTGGCGATCGCCGACGTGTCGCATTACGTCAAGATTGATTCGGCGCTGGATGTCGAGGCGACCGTGCGCGGTAACTCGGTGTACTTCCCGGAGCGCGTAATCCCGATGCTGCCGGAAGAGCTATCCAATGGCTTGTGTTCGCTGAATCCGCATGTTGACCGCTTGGCAATGGTTTGTGAGATGACCATCTCGAAAGCCGGCAAGATGACTGACTACCAGTTCTATGAGGCGGTGATTCACTCGCACGCACGTCTGACCTATAACAAGGTCAGTTCGATGCTAGAGCACCCGAAAAGTGCCGAAGGGAAGAAACTAAGCGGTGAATACGCCGATGTAGTGCCGCACCTCAAGCAGCTTTATTCACTGTACAAAGTATTGCTGGCGGCACGCCAAGAGCGCGGCGCGATTGATT